>CAZWEO010000021.1:0-62817 GCA_964633115.1 uncultured Desulfobacterales bacterium | reverse complement strand
AGTTTAAACAGGTGTTTTTCACCATTCAGATTAGTCAGAGTGATCGGAGTTTTTTAAAACTGATCACTCTGACTGAAATGATAATATTTCTAAATCAAGGGATGCTTATGCCGGTTAATAAGGTCGTCCATATCATCGGTATCGTAGCCAGAGTGTCAGCCAGGATCGTTAACAGCATTGCAGCCGCCGTCCTGTTCATGTTGATGTTGCTGACCTGTTCTGATGTTATCCTTCGCTACCTTTTTAATAAACCGATAATTGGATCTTTTGAACTGACGGAGTTTATGATGGCTATAATCGTCAGCTTTTCACTGGCGAATTGTGCCCTGCAAAAAGGTCATGTCAAAGTAGATCTGGTGGTCTTCATGCTTCCAAAGCGGGTCCAGGTAATCATGAATAGCATTGCCAATCTGGCTTTTTTGGGCCTATTCGCCTTGATTACGTGGCGGATCGTACCGCGGGCAATGCAAATGATAGAAGTCAACCAGGTTGGATTGATCACACGTATCCCTGTGGCACCTTTTGTCCTGCTAGTCGCTTTAGGTACGGCTGTGCTCTGCTTGGCCCTTTTAAAAAATTTTTTTGATGAATTTTATAAGGATAACAATAGATGACACCTATCGTTGTAGGTTATATCGGCATAGCCGCCCTCATCATATTGCTGTTTTCCGGTGTACACATAGCCGTCACGATGGGGCTGGTAGGTTTTTTAGGTATTGTCTATCTAACTGGTTGGGAGGCTGCATTTTCAGTCCTGGGGGCAGTTCCCTATTCCGCTTTCGGCAACTATGATCTGAGTGTAGCCCCCCTTTTCATACTTATGGGAGCCTTCTGTTTTCATGCCGGGCTGAGTAAAGATCTTTTTGACACTGTCCACAAATGGCTGGGGCATTTCCGTGGGGGCCTTGCAATGGCTACCGTAGGAGCCTGTGCCGGTTTCGCTGCCGTAAGCGGATCGAGCCTCGCGACAGCGGCAACCATGGGCACAGTCGCCTTGCCTGAAATGAAAAGATATAAGTACGATCCTCAACTCGCCACGGGCGCAGTTGCGGCCGGCGGTACAATCGGCATCCTGATACCGCCAAGCGTTATCCTTATTATATATGCGGTTCTTACCGAGCAGTCCGTCGGTAAGCTTTTCCTGGCCGGGTTTATCCCCGGGGTGCTTGAGGCCGTTTTTTATATAGGGGTTATTTTCATAATCTGCCGGATCAGACCTGAGATGGGTCCGCGGGGCCCTAAAACAAGCTTTATTGTTAAAATAAAATCGCTTAAAAGCACCTGGATTGTAATCCTCTTATTTCTCATCGTCATCGGCGGTCTTTATTTAGGGGTCTTCAGCCCCACTGAAGCAGCCGGAGTTGGAGCCGGCGGGGCATTTATTTTTGCCCTGGCAAGACGGCGACTAAATTGGAACAACTTCAAAGAAAGTCTTTTTGCAACTATAAAAACGACGGCTATGATATTTGCCATTCTTCTAGGCGCCATGATTTTCGGTTACTTCCTTGCAATCACCAGACTCCCATTTGAGCTTGCAGAATTCATCGGCGGGCTACCAGTGAATCGCTATGTTATTATTATATTTATTCTTATTCTTTATCTCTTCCTGGGTTGCGTCATGGACGCCATGGGAATGATTCTGCTTACAGTACCGATTCTGTTCCCAGTGGCTCATTCTTTGGGCTTTGATGCCATCTGGTTCGGCATTATAATTGTTAGGGTCTTTGAAATGGCATCCATAACTCCACCTGTGGGACTAAACGTGTTTGTCATCAGGGGTGTGGCCAAGGACGTCCCAATGGGTGTTATTTTTCGTGGAATAATTCCCTTCCTTCTGGCAGATCTTTGTCACGTGGCATTATTAATTGCCGTACCCCAGATTGCCCTTTTCCTGCCCAATTTGATGATGCATTAAGAGACAAATTGCCAAGTCACTATAACGAAAAGTTTCAACCTGATTATGAAAGTATTGGACAGGCCTCGATACAAAATTATAGGAGAGTTGTCCCCATTTGATGAGCGGGAGAATGTGCAGGCCCGCTATGAGTTGGAGCCGGAAACCGTTGAATGGGAGTCCTTTTACAAACAGCACCCCGGATGGGTGGAAGCGGACCTGAGAACCAAGGCCTTCCCCGGCATCGGCAAGGTTGGAAATGCAAGGGATCTCCCCATGCTTTGGAGTCAACGGGAAATTCTGAAATGGCTTGGCAGCGAGGCCATAGCGGATGGGCCCATCTCGAACAAAAAGCAGGAGATCAATCCTGCAAGAGCAGCCGAGAAAATCAAAGGATTTGCACACCACCTAGGGATTGACTTAGTACGCATCGGTCCCTTGAACCAAGCCCACGTGTACACTCATGTGGGTAAAACCGTTCTATGTCCGGAAAAAGAGCGGGGGGCCCCCATTTCCCTATCGCATAAATATGCCATTAGTCTTGCCGTCAGGAGCAATGTCAATCTCATCAAAACCGGCCCAATACTGTCTGAAATTTTGGAGATGATGCGGGTTTATACGATTCTGGCAAAGACAAGCGTGACCCTTGCCGCTTACATTCGACACCTGGGTTTCCCTGCCCGGGCCCATAATCTGAGGAATTATCTGGTTCTCTGTATCCCGATTGCGATTGAAGCCGGGATAGGAGAGCTGAGTCGAATGGGAACTCTCATCAGCAAAGAATTCGGTCCCTGTTTGAAACTGGCAACGGTCACTACGGATCTTCCAATGAATCTTGATTCACCCGTTGATATCGGCGTGGAGGAATTTTGTGAAGATTGTAAAATTTGCGCAGAAAGTTGTCCAAGCGGTGCTATCCCCCACGGTGACAGGAGTGAAGTGAGGGGTGTGGAAAAATGGAAGATAAAGCCCGAAGCGTGCTTTAGGGTATGGTGTGAAACAGGAACCGATTGCGGTGTCTGCATTGCGTCCTGCCCATGGAGTAAACCAAGAACCCTATTTCACAACATCATGAAAGAAATTGCAGTAAGAAAACATAAGGCCGGACTCTGGATGAGCTGGGGAGAAAAGCTGGTTTATGGAAAATTCAATCCTAAGCCTGTCCCCGAATGGATGGAGGTGCCGGATTACAGCACCTGGGAAAAATATAAAAATTTGCGGAAACATCTTTAAGCGCCATCAAGAAATTATTTCCCCAAATCAATACTTTAATAACACTGCGGAGGAAGCATACTAGAGTGAAAGAAATACGATTACACGGTAGAGGCGGACAGGGTGTCGTTATGGCTTCGGAGATACTCGCTACGGCCTTTGTAACCGAAGGTAAATATGCCACGGCTTTTCCATCCTTCGGTGTCGAAAGGAGAGGCTCCCCGGTGAGCGCCTTCATTCGACTTGATGAGACTGACATCCGGGAAAGAACCCAGGTCTATTCTCCAGATTGTCTGATATTCACCGATCCGTTTTTCAAAAACGTCAGTCAAGTTTATACAGGATTGAAGACAAAAGGTATTCTCGTCCTGAATTCCAAGGCAGCGCTAGTGAACGCCCCGCATGAAAATTTAAAAACCATAGGGGCCGTCAACGCAATCGACATTGCCCTTGAAGAAATAAAAAGGCCGTCGACCAATACTTGTCTAGTTGGAGCTTTCGCTGCGACCACCGGTTGGGTCAGTCTGGATTCTCTAATGGCGGCTTTAACCGAATTCTGGAACGGAAAGGCTTTGGAGGGCAACATGCAGTGTGCGCGCAGGGGATATGAGGAAGTACAAATAACGCGATTCTAAGGTGACGATGATGGAATATAAGACAGACTACGAGGGCCCCTGGATGGGTATTAACGCCCACTGTAAACTCGTCCTCAAGGTGAATGAATGGCGATATCAGCAACCAGTCGTGGTAATCGACAAGTGCAGTCATTGCGGGACCTGCGAGATTTTTTGTCCGACCGGATGCATTATCAGCCATGAAACCCACTGTGTAGCAGATCTGACGCATTGCAAAGGCTGCGGGGTTTGTGCTAGGGAATGTCCGTCAAATGTGATCAAAATGGTTCCGGAAGGAAATGAATAAAATGGAAGCCAGGGATACTGGAACGGTGAAAGTACTCAAGGGAAATTCTGCGGCTGCACGCGCTGTTTTGCTGTGCAAACCGGATGTTGTCGCTGCTTATCCAATTACGCCGCAAAGTCCGGTCGTGGAAGAGATGAGCAAATATGTGGCTACCGGCAAACTGGATGCCGAATTTGTCGAAGTGGAAGGCGAACATTCGGCCATGAGTGTTCTTATCGGCGCGTCTTCCACCGGTGGCAGGGTCTTCAGTGCCACCTCGAGCAACGGTCTGGCTTTTATGATGGAAGCCTATTTCTATGCCGCCACACTCAGATTGCCCATCGTCATGGTTAATGTATGCAGGGAACTCGCCGCCCCTAACACGGTACTGTGCTCGCAGCAGGACATCCTCACCATGCGTGATGCCGGCTGGATTCAAATCCACGCCGAATCATGCCAGGAAATTCTGGACTGTATCATCATGGCTTATAAACTGGCTGAAGATATTGATATTCAACTGCCCGTGAATGTTTGTTACGATGGCCACTACCTATCCCATCTATCATCGCGGGTAGAGATTCCCGCCCAGGCGGAAGTCGATGCATTTCTACCGGCCAGAGAACTCCCGGAGTGTCGTCTAGACCCGGATAAACCCATGATGCAGGGTGTATTTCTGGGCGGTAAATTGTTTACCGAATACCGTCACAAACATTGTCAGGCAATGTCACAGGCCAAATCAAAGATAGACGAGATCGACAAGGCGTTTTCAGAGACATTCGGTAGAAGCTATGGTGGTTTAATTGAGGAATACCGTACGCAAGATGCTGAAATAGTATTATTAACAATGGGTAGCGCAGCGTCGACCGCCAAGGTTGTGGTCGATGCCCAGCGCGCTGGCGGTGTCAAGGTCGGACTGATCCGGTTGAGAGCATTCCGCCCCTTCCCGCTGGAACGGCTGGCCAGGGCAGTAGCGGGTAAAAAAGCCATCGGTGTCATTGACCGGGATGTCTGTTTTGGCTGGAATGCCGGAATCGTTTACACGGAAGTGCGGGCCGCACTCAACGCCGCCGGCATATCGATTCCAGTGGTTAATTTCATCGATGGCCTCTCCGGTGCGGACATAACCCTGGAGCACATCAAAAAAGCGGTTGATACAACAGGCCGGGCTGCAGCGGGAAAAACTTATGAAGATGTCAACTGGATGATCCTCCAATAGGAGTCATATTATGCCTAAAAGGAAACATCTCATCATTGGAAGTGGCGGGGCTGCTTTAAGTGCCCTTAAGCAAATCAGAAAGTCCGGATCCGATGATGAAGTCAAGTTGGTTACGATGGAGGACTATTTACCCTATTCTCCAATGTCGCTGCCATATCTTATTTCAGGAACAAAAAAAGAAGAAGAGATCTATATCGCCGAAAAAGATTTTTTCAATAAAATGAATGCCGTCTTTGTCAGGGGTAAACGTGTCGATCGCATCGAGCCTGATCACGACCAAGTTTTTTATGCTGATGGCGAGAGCGAGACCTATGATACCCTATTGATTGCAACCGGTTCGGATCCTAAGCTGCAACCGGTGTTGGTATCAGCCAATATCCCCGGTTTTCACATCATGGACGATTATGCCGGCCTAAAGAATATTGAGGACAACAGCCGGGTGACCATTCTCGGGGTAGGATTTGTAGGAACGGAATTGGCCGTGTCTTTAACGGAAAAAGGGCATGGGGTGCATCTTATCGCACCGCGGGAGAGAATTCTGCGTCCTTACTTTGATGCAGACCTGGATGACATTGTTATCGACTTGTTCTCTGAAAAAGGGATTCCGATCGAATTGAGCTGGGGTGAGGTAACAGCCCTTGAGCGGCCCAACCATTCAATTGCGGTCACTTTCGATAGCGGTAAAAAGATCACAACCGATGTCCTTGTACCGGCCGCCGGGGTGACACCGCGAATCTCATTTCTTAAAGATAGTGGTCTGCGCATTAATGAAGGCCTAGTCGTCGACAGGACGATGAAAACGAGCAAAGACAACATATTTGCGGCTGGTGATGTTGCCGAAGCTCCTGGTTTTTTTGACGGTAATAATGGACAGAGCCTGACCTGGCCCAGCGCGGTTGAACAGGGCCGGATTGCCGGCAGCAATATGGCCGGTGTGGAAGCCGTTTATGATGGCTGGTTGTCAATGAATGCCTTTAACTTCTTTGGTCATTTCGCTTTGTCCATTGGTGAGTTCGGGGCATCTGAAAATGACGATGTTTTCATTGATAAGGACAAGGGGAAAAAGCATTTTAGGAAGATTGTCTGCCGTGACAACAGATTGATTGGTGCAAATTTCTTCAATGTTGATGTCGATGGCGGTGCCCTGCAGTATCTTATCCGAAACAGGGTGAATATTGGTACCCACCAGAAAGAGCTTCTGAACAAACCCAAAGAGATTGGCAGATGGCTGATGCATGAATCTGAAAAGAAAAATGCGCTATCGTTGGAGCACCAGGAGACAAGGAAATGACGGTATTCAATACTACGATCAAAGTTGAGAGCGGCAAATGCCCCCCTGATTGTTCGATTTGCCGGGAGACCTGCTTGAGGCGGTTTGCCAATGCGTCTGCCAGCGGTATCAGCCCAATACACCTGCCGGAGCTTGGCTTCCACTCCGCCATCCTGTGTGTGCAGTGCGGGGAGCCGGCTTGTGAAGCCTGCTGCCCGACTGGCGCAATTGTAAAAAATCCTGATGACGGTGTCGTCAAGATAAATAAATCAAAATGTATGGGGTGCGGACTGTGTTCCCTTGTATGCCCTTATGGGGGCATAGAGTACAATGCCGCAACGAAGCAAACCATCAAATGCGACCATTGCAATGGCGATCCCGAATGTGTCAAGGCATGCCCGCATGGACTGATTTCCCTTGTTGAGAATGGTGCGGTAATCGACCATTTTCAAATCGACGACCCCCTGGTTCATGGAACACCCATGTGTGCCGGATGTCCGGCGGAAACCGCTCACAGATTCACGATGCGGATTCTGGGAAAAGATGTCATCCTGGTGGGTGCTCCCGGCTGTGCTTGCTCCATGATACTCGGGGTCGAAACACCCCAAGGGATCTGTGCGCCCGAGTCCGTGCCCTGCCATATGGCCCTTTTGACCAATGTTGCATCTGTGATGACCGGCATGAAGCGTTATTACCAGAAAGTGGGCCGGGATGTGAAAGTGGTCTCATTTGTCGGCGATGGGGCTACCGCGGATATCGGCTTCCAGCCCCTCTCCGGGGCCGCCGAAAGGGGCGAAAACATTATTTACATTTGTTATGACAACGAGGCCTACATGAATACCGGTATTCAGCGGAGCGGCACCACGCCCATGGGGGCCTGGACCACAACGACCGAAGTGGGAGAGTATCAACAGGGCAAGGCCAAAGCCAATAAGTATGTGCCCCTGCTGATGGCGCTGCATGGCGGTGTTTCCTATACCGCTACGGCAACAATCGGTTTTCCGCAGGACTATGCCCGCAAACTGAAAAAGGCCATGCAGGTCAAGGACGGCATGGTCTATATTCATCTTTTTTCGCCCTGTCACGTCGGCTGGCGCGCAAGCGAAGATAGCGCGATTGAGATGTGTGAAACTGCGGTTGCAACAAATTATTTCCCTTTGTGGGAAGCCGAAAAAGGGGTTTTCCGTATTACTCACCAGGTCAAAGACCCAAAGCCTGTGCAGGAATTCACCAAACTGGCCGATAGATTCCGACATCTGGACCAGGAAGCACTGGGTCTTCTCCAACAGTTGGTCGATGAACGCATGGCCACCGTTAAAAAATTAGCCCGACCCCTATAGCTGCTGGCCATATATAAAGGAGGGCACAATGAAGATTGCTGTTATCGGAGCAGCGGGCGTTATCGGATCTGCCGTAGCTTTCTGCATCGGGGCTAAAAGATTAACCGATTCCATCGCTCTGATCGACCTTCCCGGCGATCCGTTGGATTTTCAGAAATTGGATCTGACAACCGGGGTGTCCGGTTCCGGTATCGAGGTCGTCTCGGGCGGATTGGAATTGCTTGAAGGCGCATCCTTGGTGATTATGACCGCATCGGTTCCACTTGGCAAAGTTTCCTCACGCCGTGAAATGCTGTTTGCCAATCTGTCTCTCTGTTCAGAGGTTGCCCACGCGATCCGGCGCTATTGTCGGGAGGCTATCCTGCTGCAGGTCACCAATCCCATCGAGCCGCTCGGGTATGCCACTTTCAAAATAGCCGGCATCCAACCGCAAAAAACCATCGGATACACAATCAACGACACTTTCCGCTTCCGGATGCTTTTGGCCGACAGCCTGAATACAAATCCTGGTAGAGTGGAAGCCTATGTCATCGGCGAACATGGTGATACCCAGGTGCCGGTGTTCTCTAATGTTCGGGTGGATGGTAATTTAGTAGATATTTCCTCAGAGGTGAAAGAAATCATCCTTTCGAAAATTCCAAACATCTTTAAAGAGCTGGAATACTACCGTGAAAAGACCGGCCGCACCGCCGCCTGGACCACAGCCATCGGAATAGCGGATCTGGTGCAGGCAATCGTTACCGATAACAAAGAGGTTTTCGCCTGTGCAACAATCCTTCAGGGAGAATATGGTCAAAACGATATCTGCCTGGGGGTCCCCGCGGTTATTGGCGCTGTGGGCGTTAAGCAGATTTTAGAATTGTCCCTAAATGCGGAAGAGGAAAAGGCTTTCAGCCGTTCTGTTGCAACCATCCGTAATGCAACCGAAAAAACTATCGATAAGTTAGGATGTAACATTATCTAAAACCCTTAAGCTTAGTGGAAGGCAAACGGCATTGTGACCAATATAATATTCACAGCCGCCGGCTGCGCCAGGTGCAAGATTACCAAGCGTTTTATGAAAGATAACGCCATCGTGTTCGAGGAGTTTGATTTTAAGGCCGCAGGTAAGGAGGCATTTTCCAGTTTTTACCGGGCCCATCGCAAAAACATCTTTCGTGACAAAGACGGCGTGGAGTTTCCGATCTTTTACGACGGTAATGTCATTAAACAGGGGGTCAGTGTGGTGATCGGCTACCTAATTGCCGCTGAAAAGGCAGGCGGTTTCATCGGGCGTAGTCAGCTGCACGGCGAATGGATTGATGGATTTAATATTTCCAGTGGCGATCCGGACCGGGCTGAAAATTTAATGGGTGTGTTGAGCTATTTAAAGCAGAACGGGCTGAAAATCCAACTGACCACCAGCGGCAAAAACCCGGCGGTCTTAGAACAAATTCTGGAAAAAGGACTTGGTGATCGGGTAATCATGGAAGTTAAAGGCCTGGCTGCTCTTGAGCAAGCACAGATCGATGCCGATGAGCAAAAGAAATCGATCAGTCTGGCTACCAAATTTTCCAAGTACCAGCTGTTCACGATCATCGAGCCAGTCAAATACCCTGATGGTCAGATCAGCTATCTGGCTCCTGAAGAAATTGGTGAGACCACCAAGCTTATCGAAGAAGCTACCGGCAGTAAAAAGCACCCATATGAGCTGCGCCCCTTTGACCCGCATAGCACTGATAATCAGGCCTTTAAGGCAATAGAACCAATGCCATCCAGCGTATTATTCAAATATCGGACAGCGGCAAGGCGTTATCAGGTAATGGCTGAAATTCAAAAATAAGTCAGGGCGCAAACCCGCAGTTTTACCTGACGTTAACGGAGGACAATTCAAATGGCGGCACCCACAATTTTTCCTACAGGCACAACCGTTTTCGATCCAGAGAAGACCTGGAGCGGCTATACAATTTACATTGCAATAGAGACCGGTGCTGTCCTCATCGACATGAATGGCAATGTTGTCAATATATGGGAAGGGCTGCAGGGCTTCCCGAACAAGATGCTTCCGGGTGGTTATGTCATGGGCAGCTTGGGCGTCAGAGATCCCAAATATGGTTACATGGATCAGACCGATGTGGTTCAGGTGGACTGGGACGGCAATGTTGTCTGGAAGTTTGACCAGTACGAATTTATCGAAGATCCCGGCCAAGAAGGTATCTGGATGGCACGCCAGCATCACGATTATCAGCGCGAGGGCAATCCGGTGGGATATTATGTCCCTGGTATGGATCCCTATGTCGATAAGGGCAATACCTTGATTCTGGGCCATAAAAACCTGGTGAATCAAACAATCAGCGATAAATTGCTGGTTGACGACGTCATTTATGAGGTTAGCTGGGACGGTGACATCATCTGGGAATGGGTGTGCAGCGATCATTTTGACGAGATGAACTTCTCGGAGGAAGCCAAAAACATCCTGTCCCGAAACCCCAATATGGTGATAGGCAAAGGTGAAGTAGGGGACTGGATGCATATCAACGCCACATCGACTTTAGGGCCGAATCGCTGGTATGACCATGGCGATGAACGCTTTCACCCGGACAACATCATCTGGGATGGCCGTCAGACCAATATAATCGCCATTATAGACAAGCAGAGCGGCAAGATTGTCTGGCAGATCGGACCGGATTACGACCGTACGCCTGAATTGAGAAAACTGGGTTGGATCATCGGCCAGCACCATGCTCATATGATTCCAAAAGGGTTGCCCGGGGAGGGACATATCCTGGTATTCGACAACGGCGGTTTCGCGGGTTACGGTGCACCGAACCCGAGTTCGCCCACAGGTCACAACAATGCCTTAAGAGAATACTCCAGAGTGATCGAATTCGATCCAATATCGCTGGAAATGGTCTGGTGGTATACGTATTTCGAGGCTGGCCACCTGAATCGGATGGGTCGCTTTAATTTTTTCTCACCGTTGATTAGCTCCGTTCAGCGTCTCCCAAACGGCAACACGCTTATTACCGATGGATCCAACGGTCGAATACTCGAGGTGACTTCCAAGCATGAACTCGTTTGGGAATATATTAGTCCCTATTTCCATACGGATGGCAAATCAAACAACGTCTATCGTGCATATCGGGTTCCTTACGAGTGGGTACCTCAACTCGATCAGCCTGAAGAGACGACGATTCCACGAATTGATATCAGCCGTTTCAGGGTGCCCGGTGCTGAATGGAAAAAAGAGCAGCGTCTCACAAAGGTCGAGGGAACGACCGGTTTTTTTAAAATGCCACAGCTTTGCGTCTCAGACATCGATCCAACTGATGATTGAAATTGAACTCTAAATGGATGTTTGAAAAGCCTCAATGCAATGCTTAATTCAAAAGGAGGGTCATAATGAAAGAAACCAAAGTACTTGTAACGACAGGCCGTATCGCGCTCATCATCGGATTGGCAGTTCTTTTTTCTTTTGCCCGCCAGCAGGCGCTGGCGGAAAAGCCGATTGAGCTGAGTTTTGCCATGCATATTCCTGCTAAGGCAGCCCCTTATCCCAATGCCTTTCTGCCCTGGGCCCAGGAAATCGAAAAACGCACCAATGGGCGTCTTAAGATAAAATTTTATCTATCCCAGACCTTGGTCAAGGCTAGAGATTCATACGATGGCGTTGTCAATGGGATTGCCGATATGGCCTGGGGCAGCCACAGCTGGACAGGTGGCCGATTCCCGTTGTCCAGCGTTATGGGACTCCCTTTTCTGAGTCCGGATACGTTTATTGGCTCCCATGCCCTGAACAATCTTTATCAAAATTTCCCTGAAATCCAGAAAGAGTATGAAGACGTTCACCTTCTGTTTTTGTGGGTGACGCTGCCTTATGAGATTCACACGGTCAAAAAGCCGGTCCGGACCATAGCCGACATGCAGGGGCTGAAAATTGCCACCCAGCCGGCCGCCAGGGCTGCACTTGAAGGCCTCAAGGCGGTGCCAGTGACCATGCCGACCCCGAAAATATATCAAACAGTTGAAAAAGGGGTGGCCGACGGATCGGCGCTCGCCTGGGGGGCCTATAAAGCCTGGAAACTGGTCGAAGTCACAAAATATCACACCAATGTTCATCTGGGCGGCGTTCCGTATTGGACCGCCATGAATAAAGATACCTGGGCCAAACTTCCCAAAGACATCCAGGAGGTGATTACTGCCGTAACGGCCGAAATGATGCCCGATAAGCTTTGCGGTGCTGTAACCGCTGAAATGGGGAAAGGTATCGAAATCACCAAAGGTCGAGGCCAGGAAATTATTGATATTTCACCAGCGGAAAGAGAAAAATGGGTAGCCACAAGTAAACAGGCCTGGGACAAATGGGTAGCAGACATGGAGGCCAAGGGCTTGCCGGGCAGAGCGGTTCTGGATGAAGCTCTCAAGCTTATAAAATAAAATCGTTCTACGATTTTATTGTCCTTCAATTTCACCGGGCAAAACACATAGCATCGTATTTATTACACGCAAAGGCGCAGAGTTCGCAATGAAGGTGGTGCTTCCGTAACCATCCAAACTTTTTAAAGTTTAACGTCTTTGCGTGATCTTTTTCCAGGCCGGCGGGGGCGGGTTTTTAGAGAACCGATGAGAAAGGCTTATTTATAACATGAAAGTGGAAAAGGTTGCCGGGGTTATAGAACGGGTCACCAACCCGGTCAGCCGTATCGCTGATGGTTTGGGACGCGTGGTCCTGGCGCTGATGGTTCTTCTTATTACACTGGATGTCGTCCTGCGCTATTTCTTCAATCGCCCCATCAAAGGCAGTTATGAGCTGGTGGAGTTCATGATGGTAGTGCTGGTCTATTTAGGACTGGCCTATACCCAGACTGCAAAAGGCCATATCTCCATCAGCCTCTTGACTTCCAAATTATCACCGGCGAACAATGCCGTTATCGGCAGCATCACAAACGTTCTCAGTCTGGGCATTTTCTCATTGATTACCTGGCGCTGTATCTTGCAGGCCGAAGTGGCACGCACCAAAGGCGCCATTTCCGATGTTTTGTTCATTCCCAACTTCCCATTCATGTGGCTGGTCGTTTTTGGCAGCAGCCTGCTCTGTCTGGTATTTCTGTTGGATTTTATCCGATCACTGAACGCTGTTATCAAAGACTGCCAAAAGCCTGGATTGTGGTTTGCCGTGGCAGGGCTTGTCGTTGGGTTTGTATTCACACTTCCGGTGTGGTTGGATTTGCTGCCGTGGGATATTACCAGACCGGCGATGGGGCTTATCGGCATCGCGCTGCTTATCCTGCTCCTGTTCTCCAATATGCCCATCGGTCCGGTAATGGCGCTCATTGGTTTCCTGGGCTTTGGGTATTTGGTCAATTTTAAGGCTAGTTTCGGTATCCTGGGCACATCGCCTTACACAACCGCCGCCAACCACACCATGAGCACCATACCCTTGTTCATGCTAATGGGCCTGCTGTGTTTTCATGCCGATCTGAGCCGGGATATCTACACCACCATCAGAAATTGGATGGGGAGATTGCCTGGTGGTCTGGCCATGTCCACAGTCGGCGGCTGCGCCGGATTTGCTGCAGTGAGCGGCTCCAGCTTGGCCACCGCAGTGACTATGGGAACGATCTCGCTACCGGAAATGAAAAGATATAAGTATGCTGACAGTTTGGCTTGTGGCTGTGTGGCCGCCGGCGGGAGTATCGGCATCTTGATCCCGCCCAGTATCACTTTCATTATTTACGCCAGTCTCACCGAGGTGTCCGTCGGCAAGCTCTTTATTGCCGGGGTTATTCCCGGTCTAATGGAAGCCGCTTTCTACATGTTGACCATCTATATCATGTGCAAGGTTAAGCCTGAAATGGGACCTCCCGGCCCGTCATCGACGTTTAAAGAGAAAATAGTTTCGTTAAAAAATACCTGGGGCATCATCGTTTTGTTCATTCTGGTCATTGGCGGTATTTATGCCGGCATATTCACGCCGACTGAAGCGGCCGGTGTTGGGGCTTTTGGGGCCTTGGTGCTCGGATTGGTTAAAAGAAAGCTGAACGGAAATAAAATCCTGATCTCGCTAGCCAGCGCCAGTAAGAATACGGCCATGCTGCTGCTCATGCTGATTGGGGCGGATATTTTCAGTTACTTCCTAACCATGTCTCAAATCCCGTTTATACTGGCAGACTTTGTGGTGGGCCTGCCTGTCCACAAAGGGGTGATGATATGGGCTATATTAGCTGTGTATATACTTCTCGGCTGCATCATGCCGATTATTCCGGCCATCATATTGACCATACCCATTTTCTTTCCGATCGTATCCGGTCTTGGCTATGATCCCATCTGGTTTGGTGTTGTCGTCGTGACAATGGCTGAAATCGGACAGATTACCCCCCCGGTAGGAATCAATGTTTTCGCTCTCAGCGGGGTGGCCAAGGAAGTGCCACTGGGTACTATATTCAAGGGAATACTTCCTTTTGTGATGGCGGATATTATTCGAGTCATTCTTATTTTTAGCTTTCCGGCGCTTGCCCTTTGGCTGCCGTCGTTGATGGGTTAGACCATTTATAAAGAAGCCATCTCAAAGATGAGCACTTTTGAGATGGCTTCGGATAAAACACTTCCCACGAAGCTATTTGAGAGGCCCGCTCAGTTAGGATTATTCAACCCAGATAATGGCACCCGCTCCCTGGGTCAGACCCCCGCAAATGGCACAGGCGGCAAATCCGCCGCCGTTTTCTTTTAGGTTATAGGCCGCCGTCATCATAATACGTGCGCCGCTGGCGGTATTAGCGTGCCCGGTGGCAATGGCGCTGCCGTTGACATTCAACTTACTTTTCAGTTCCTGGTACTTGGCATCGTCGTTATCAAGGATGGGCTTGTCGGATGCTTCTTTCACCATTTCATGAAAATCGCTTTTCAAAAAGCGATCGTTGGACAGTAGTTTGCAGGAGACAAGGGGTACACATGCAAAAGCCTCATTGAGTTCTAGAAATTTCAGATCTTCAATGGTCAAACCGGCCTGGTCCAAACATTTTTTGGTCGCAAATGCGGGCGATACCGGCATAATGCGGGGCTGCAGCGCAATTGAGGCCGTCGCTACGATTGTATAAAGCGGCTCAAAGCCCATTTTGTCTGCTGTTTTACGTGTCATGATGATTTGGGCGGCGGCGCCATCATTCATTCCCGGCGCATTGCCGGCCGTGCACGTCTGACTGCCGAAAATCGGTTTCAGTTTGGCCAATCCTTCCAGACTAACCTTGGGGCGATACTGCTCATCAATATCCATCTCTGTCTGGGAAACAACATTTCCGCGATGGTCTTTTTTGATCAGTTCCATGGGCACTATCTCATGTTTGAAAAAACCCCGCTGCCAAGCGTCGCCGTATTTGGCATGACTGGCTACGGCCAACTCGTCCTGCTCGTCCCTATCCACGCCGTATTCGATGGCAACATCACCGGAGTCCACCGCCACCGGGGCAAAATCTTTATAGCCCAACGGTATAATGGGATCCTCTACGGTAAAATCGGAATGGCGTCGACCTTCCCAGCGAATGTCCCGCAGCAAAAAGGGGACCGTACTGAAACTGGTGGATCCGCCGGTCAGGACGAGGTCTGCTTCTCCTAGCTGAATGCTCCGGCCGCCATACTTCACCGAGGTCATTGCCGTAATGCAGGCCTGATCGTATGTAACCGATGGCGTCTCCGGTGAAATTCCGGCCTTGATCAAGGTTTGACGTGCCACCACCGGTGTATACGGGTCCTTTGTACTAGTGGTGTCGCCATTGCCCCACCAAACTTCGTCGATTAGAGACGGATCCAGCCTGATTCTTTGCAGGCAGTTTTGCATGGCAATGGCACCCAAATCATAGATATCAATCTCTTTCAATGATCCGCCAAAACGTCCAAATGGAGTCCGAACCGCACTTACGCATACCAAATCATCTTTGCTCTTAGAAAAAGTCATTCCACTCCCCTTAGATAAAACTTGCTAGTAGTCATAAAATCCGCGGCCTGATTTTCTTCCAAGCAGGCCTGCCAAAACCCGTTTCTTCAATAATGGATGAGGTTTATATTTGTCGCCAAAATCCCGTGCCATGGTCTCCATACCGTGCATCGCGATTTCGGCACCTACCAGATCCAGCAGCTTGCAGGGGCCCATCGGATGGCCGGCACACATTTCCATGGCTTTGTCGATATCTTCCGGCCGATTTCCTTCCTGAACCATCTTCACTGCTTCATTCATTAATACATCCAGCAGACGGCTAACAATAAAACCGGCATAATCAACCGCAACGATGGGTTCTTTCCCGAGACTTTTAATATAGTCAATGGCCGTATTTAAGGTTTCATCAGAGGTCAACTGCCCGCGGATAATTTCGACACCCTTCATCAAAGGTACTGGATTCATGAAGTGGATCCCGACAAAATTTTGGCCGCGATCGGTCACACTGGCTATTTCGGTAATCGGCAGGGCGGATGTGTTTGACGCCAGGATGGCATCCGGTTTGGAAAATTCATTCAATTTCCGAAACAGATCGTGTTTGATTGCTAGATTTTCAAATACAGCCTCGACGATTAAATCAGCACCTTCACAGGCCTTCTTCAAATCTGTTGTATGCTGGATGCGTGATAAGGCGCCCTCGACCTCTTCGGAATTAATTTTACCTTTGCTGGCAAATTTTTCCAAACTTTTTTTAATACCGGACCCGGCCCTTTTAAGTGCTTCTTCACTGACATCCTGGATCACAATATTGTATCCAGCCACAGCACTTACCTGAGCGATACCACTTCCCATAATGCCGGACCCGATTATACCGATGTTTTTTAAATCCATTACCATCCTTCCTTTCCAGTTGAGATTGAGATCTGAAGGAAACCATTGGGACATACCTTCACTATCTGCCCTTAAAGACGGGTTTTCGTTTTTTAATAAAAGCAGCCATTCCTTCTTTCTGATCCTCAGTTCCAAAAAGCATACAAAAAAGATCCTGCTCTATTTGAAGCCCTTCCTTAAGAGATGTGTTCAACCCTTTGCGCATGGCAGTTTTGGCTGCCCGCACCGCCAGTGCCGGTTTCTCCTTCAGTTTGGCCACCCATTTTTGAACTTCATTATATTTGAGTTTCACACCTTCTCCCTTCCCTTCAAAATTGCATGTTTCGCGTTAGCCGGACAAATGGTCAGCCTATCGTTCATTCATCTGTTTTCTGCGCTTGCGTGGATTTTTCGATTAACTCCTGCTTTTTTATATTTCCTTTCGGTGTTTTGGGAAGATCATCCATGAATTCAATGATTCTGGGGTACTCGTGCTTGCTGAGCCTTTCCTTGACGTAATCCTTGATTTCTTGTTCGAGGCCCGGCCGCTTCCGGCGAACTTTGAGAACCGCCTTGACCAGTTGTCCCCGGTCCTTGTCCGGAATCCCGATAACGGCAGCCTCCTCTATTTCCGGATGTCTTAACAGAGTGTTTTCGACTTCAGTCGGGCTAATGGTCCAGCCCGAAGAAATAATGACATCATCCGATCGGCCTTTGTGCCAATAGTATCCGTCCTCGTCTATAATCGCTGAATCCTTGACTGGAAACATTTTGCCGCGACGGTTCATCACGATTTCTCCGATGGTACCGGTCGGAACCGAATTTCCCTGCTTGTCAACAACATGGATATCCAAACCTGGCAACGGTTTGCCCATGGAGCCCGGTTTTACTTCCCAGTCCGGGAAACCGGCATAGTTAACGATGATACACCCGACTTCAGTGGTGCCGTATAGGCTGCATGGAGAAACCCCAAACTTTTCCTTTAAATAGTTAAAGGTTTTTAGATCCATGGGTTCCCCCGAAAAACTGATCTTATTGATCTTGAGATTGAATTTATCTATTAGCCCAGATTTAATAAGTTTACGGTTTACAGTTGGAGCAGCATGAAAATTATTTATTTCAAATTCTTCGAGCGCCTGCAGCAGGATCTCTTCGTTGAACCTGCCCGACAGTGAGCCAACGGCAATACCAAGGAACAAGGCCGTGAAAGTTCCATACCACAATCCGTTACCCCAGGCCGGGGAAGACGGGCAGAAGAAGCGATCCCCTTCTTTGAGCCCCATGGCAAATACGGCACTGGGTGCCAACAGGGCAACGCTCTTGTGATAATGATCAATGCCTTCCGGAAACTTGCGGGTCGTTCCGCTTGAATATTGAATTATGGCCACATCATTACCGGATGTCTCCTGCTTGGGCGTGTATTTGGTAGATTGAGTTCCAATCCATTCGTTGAAAGCGGACCCCGTCGTTATAACCCGTTGGATCGGTACAGCGCCCACCAGTGAAGTCTTGTTCTCAGTGGTGATAAGAAGCTTGGCGCCAGAGTCCTGTAAGCGGTGTTGAAGTGCCTCCGGGCCGAATAGTGTAAAACAAGGTACGACAACGGCGCCTCTTTTTACGGTACCAAAAAGGCTAACGTAAAACTCCAGGGAAGGCTCCAACATGATGGCAACTCGATCTCCGGATTTGATGTCTTCTGCCTCCAGGGCATTTGCAAACTGAGATGTCAGGCTGGATATTTCATCGAAGGTATACTTTTCCGAGTGACCGTCTGCAAATTTAATTCTGACGGCCGTTCCTTTGCCGACATGTCGATCAATGCATTCATGAGCAATATTGAATTGCTCCCGGTTGCCATCGAACAGCTCCCAGATTTTATCCCAGGTAAAATTTTGCCGAGCCTCTTCATAGGTTTTGTATTCAGTAATTTTCATCCAAGCGTCCCTTTCAATCATATTCCTCAAGCCCACTTTTAAGGCGTGCTACCTGCCGCGGGTTGTCGGGTTCGCGAAATTAAATTTGGGCATTGATTTCACCATTTCGAAACTTATTTAAAAACATTCGGGCGTCGGGAGCAGCGCAAGCGTGAAAACAGCTACAATTGCATCGAGCCGAACAATTTGGTCAAAGCCGGTTCATCAAGAATCCTGCCGGTCAGACTGCCAACATCCTCAGCCGCCACGAGGGCTGCATACTTTCCCCACATTTCCGGGGTTTGCCAATCGGTGGTATCTATATCTTTAAGAAAAGTTGTGACTGCCTCGGTCACCGTAAAGTCCGGACAAAGTGCGTTGACGGAGATGTTGTGCTTTTTCATCTCTTTAGCCAATCCGAGCGTCAAGCGTTCGATGGCCGCTTTACTCGCCCCGTAAGGGATGCTGAATTTGATTTTTTTTGCCAATACCGAAGACAGGTTTATAATGTGGCCGCTTTTTTGTTCCACCATATAAGGCAATACGGCCTGGGTGCAAAGAAACATCCCTTTTAAGTTGACCGCAATCACAAGGTCCCACTTTTTGGTGGTCAGCTTTAGAAACGGTTCGGGTGTGGTAATGCCAGCATTGTTAATCAGGATATCGATTTTGCTAAAACGCTCTGTTACCAGCCGGACCATGGTCTCTACATCGTCTTCATCCGTAACGTCACATTGGACGGCCAGCGCATTTCCACCCGCTTTTTTGATCGTTGCCACTGTCGCATGAATCGTCCCCGGCAGGGGGCCCTGTCCGACTTTCACCGAACGTGCGGCAACCGCTACACTGGCGCCTTCACGGGCCAGTTCAATGGCCATGGCCTTTCCCAGACCTCGGCTGGCACCGGTAATAATAGCGATCTTATCCGTTAACTTTTGCATATCCCCTTCTTTCCCCGAAAGAGCCGGCCATCAATGTCTATTCTTTTCTGGGGTCATAACTCTGGAAATACTTGGTTTTATTAAGTTCCTCCTCATATTTTTCATGAAGTTTGTGAAATGCTTCTTTTTCACCCATTCCTTCTCGGTCCTTGATAAACATAAGGTCTTTTTCATCCGGGGTGTAGGAAATATTGGTAGACAGTGTATGATAGGCGATAACCTCTTTCAGACAGGACAATCCGAGTCTGTCCGACATATGGCGTCGGGCGAACTTGCCCATGACAATCGCATCCCTGGGAAGAACACTGATCGCTGTCGCAAGCCCATGAACCTCGGATTCCAGGTCGGCTTCCGGAACACATTTTGTGACATAGCCAACCTCTTCTGCCTCCTTGCCGCTGATAGTTCTTCCAGTGATAATGAGCTCATTGATTTTTTTGGTATGGCCCATGATCAATTCCAGCGGTAGGGTGGGGAGCCCACCGAAAGCAAGCCGCTGGCCGCGCTGAGAAAACTTGGCATTTTCGGCTGCTATCACAATATCAGCGCATTTGGTGATGTACAGACCGGCTTCTATAGCCCAACCGTGAACCTGGACGATGACGACCTTGTTGCAGTCCAGGATCGCTTGGGGGAATCCGTACAGTTCATCCTGGTCCACCTGCAATCGTTTTCTTTGGGAAGGTTTGGCGCCGTCTTCACCACCGTACACGCGGTAAACGAATGAGAGATCAAAACCGGCGCAATAGTTTTTACCAGCCCCCCGGATGACCACCACCTTCACATCGTCATCATGATTGGCCCGCTGCATGGCATCCTTGATTTCTCCTGTCATTTCATCCGGCCCGATACTGATGGCATTGCTCTTATCCGGACGGTTTAGTGTAAGATACCAGACAAACGGTGACGCTTTGTCCTGCTCAAAAAGAATTGTCTTGTACTGGGCATCGCCCAAATCGTGGCGCACTACTTTTTTTTCCATCTCGCTCGTCATTTGAATTTCTCCTTCCTGATAATTCTCATCTTATCTTTGTCTAACTGGTTAGTAACCTATCCAATTCCTCCGGCAGGCCAGTCAGCACTGGCCTTATCTTACCGTCTCATGATTCGTATAATTGTCGATCGGAAAAACTCCTCGGGTGGTCAAATAATCTCCTCCTTTGTCAAAATATCCAGCATTTCAGAGTCATAACCGAGAATTTTCATATAGACTTCTTTGTTGTCTTGACCGGGACGAGGAGCCGGCCGGTCTAGTCTACCTCGAGTTTTAGACAATTTTACCGGCAGACCTGGAACCGGGATGGTCCCAAGATCTTCGCCGTAATCGATATTCACAAGCATTTCCCTTGCAAGGACTTGGGGGTCCGCCATGGCGGTCCTTACATCGTTGACCGGAGAACAGGGGATATGATTTTCACCGGTTATGGCAACAATATCGGCCGTGGTTCTTGATGATGTCCATTGATCTATGACTGGTATAAGACTCTCTCGATGAACAAAACGGTTGTAATCATCATTATAGCGTTCATCCGTCAGTAGTTGTTCTGCTTGGATCAACTTACAAAATCTGCTCCAAATTGGGTTTGTTGTCAGGCTGATAAAAACCCAGCCGTCTTTTGATTTGAACGTATTTGCAAGTGACCAGTAGGTGGCATTTCCGACCTGGGTGCGTTGCTGGGTGGATTTTTTCATTTCCATTGCCGTTATTCCGATAAACGAAATGGCCACATCAAACAGGGCCACGTCGACCAGCTGGCCTTCACCCGTCCTGTCGCGGTGGCGGAGGGCATACATAATGCCGAGCGCACCGTAAATCCCTGTGGTAAAATCGATTATCGGTAAAGGGCTTCTGGTAGGGGGATTCTCTGGGAAGCCCCCTAGGGACATCATCCCTGACATGGCCTGGGCATTGGGATCCCAGCAATTACGTTGATGGTAAGGGCCGGTCTGTCCAAAACCTGATAGAGCGGCAACGATGATGCTTGGATTTATTTTCTGCAGGTCATCATAGGTCAGTTTTAATTTTTCAGCGCCACCATAACTGTAATTCTGCACGACAACATCACTCTTTTCGACCAGTTTGGCAAAAATGGCCTGACCTTTCTCATCCCTGAGATCGAGAGTGATCCCTTTCTTGTTACAATTCGTATATAGCGGATGGCAGGCACATCCTTCGGTCTCTGCGAAGGGTGCGCCTATATCCCAGTCCAATTCGCCACCGGGTTTTTCTATATGAATAACCTCAGCTCCCATTGCAGCCAACAGAAATGTGCAGTGCGGACCTGCAACAATTCGGGTGCAATCCAAGACTCGGACACCGTCGAGAACTTGTTTCACAGTGCATTCCTTTGAAACATCGCCTTCATTAATTCATGCAAACGCTTTATTTATACACGCATCTTTTCTGATATCGATCGGGTTAGTATCGCATCGAACTAATCCGGCAGGTCAGGCAACGCCGACCTTCCCTGATAGCCTCATCATTATTCAATCCCTCATGAACTTCCTTAAAGCAACTTTTCCTCTCGTCCACGCCTAAAACAGGCATCGCCGCACGCGCATTTTTATCGATTTCCCTCAGATGCCATTGCATTACCGGGTCATCCAATTGGGC
This sequence comes from uncultured Desulfobacterales bacterium, assembly GCA_964633115.1. GTDB lineage: Bacteria > Desulfobacterota > Desulfobacteria > Desulfobacterales > B30-G6 > B30-G6. The sequence continues at coordinate 40,738 of CAZWEO010000021.1, read as the reverse complement.
CACATGTCCGTCCGGCTCTATCACCGGATAAGGTTTGCCGGTCAGGTAGCAGTCAATGGAAATCGCCGCCTTTTTTCCGGCTGCAATGGCCTGTATCACCGAGGAAGGGCCAGTAGCCACATCACCGCCAGCAAAGATCCCCGGGGTATTGGTGGCCATATTTTTGTCTACCACCAATCTTTCTCCCTGCCAGCTCTGTAGCGTTGTTGTTTTCGGCAAGAAGCTCAGGTCGGGGGTTAGACCAACTGCTGAAATAATCATGTCGGCTTTGATATTAAACTCCGTACCGGCAACATACAGTGGTGCTTTGCGACCGCTTTCGTCCGTTTCACCCAGCTCCATCGCAAAGCATTCAACACCGGTACAGACATCATCATCACACAGAATTTTACATGGGCTGGAAAGAAAATGGAACTTAATCCCTTCCTTTTCAGCCTCTTCAATCTCGTCTTTGATCGCGGGCATTTCATCGCTGGTGCGGCGATAGGCAATTGTCACGTCTTCAGCACCAAGCCGGCGGGCCGACCGGGCAGAATCGATAGCCACATTGCCGCCACCAACGACCACGACGTTCTTCCCAACGGAAACCTGCTTGCCCAGGTTAAGTTCCTTCAACCAACTGGCACCATCGACCACTCCCTGAGCATTTTCATTCGGAATACCGAGCCCGGTACTTTTGTGCGCCCCGGCTGCAATAAAAACCGCCTTGAATCCTTGATCCCATAAATCGTCCATACTCAGGCCATCCTTACCGATTGGACTGTTAAGTTTGATTTCGACCCCGGTCTTGCGAATGACATCGATTTCTGTTTCCAGAATGTCACGCGGCAGCCGATATTCGGGTATACCCGCCGCCATCCATCCCCCGGCTACCGGCATAGCTTCAAATACTGTGGCGCCATAACCCATATTTACCAGGTCGAAGGCTGCCGTTAAGCCGGCCGGACCGGACCCGATCACGGCAACAGTCTCTTTTTTCGTTCTGGCTGCCGGCTCAACATCACGCCCGCCACTCTCCAGTTCATAATCACCTACAAAGCGTTTTAAATCATTGATGGCAACTGGTTCATCAATCTCACCCCGGTTGCAAACTACCTCACAGGGGCGGTGGCAAACCCGGCCAAGAATTCCGTATAATGGGGTTGTCCGTCTGATTTTTTCCACGGCTTCCCCGAATCGGCCGCGTGAAACCATTAGAGCATAGTTCTGAATGTCCAGATGAGCCGGGCAGGCGTTCTCACAGGGCGGCTGCACGATTTTCGCCGGCGGTCGGTGATACCTTGGAATATACCTTTCTCGACCGGAATTCGGATTTACCGGACAGCGAATCTGAAGCCCCCGATTGAATCGTCCCAAACAAACGTTACACTTGACGCAGCGAGTGATATCATCTGCTCTGCCTTCCTGCAACTTCATTGGCCAGTCCGGGTCGGCGATGAGTTGTCGGCCCAGAGTAACCATGTCAGCCTTGCCTTCGCGGATGATTTGCTCTGCCAGATGGGGTTCATGGACCGATGGTACCAGTACAGGGACTTTCACCACACTCTTAAAATCCTGGCCATGTTTAATCATCGTGTCAGGATGCTGGGGAAAGAAATGTTCTCTGGCCTCGTATGAACCGGAAGAAACATGCAACCAGTCAATCCCTTCATTTTCCATCTTTTCTGCGATGATGGCCACTTCATCGGGATGGAGCCCCTTTTCCATCTGCTCATCACCACTGAGGCGGATTCCCAGAGGGAAGTCCGGACCGACCCGTTTACGGGTGTTGATAAAAAGATTCCGCAGAAATCGCATCCGGTTTTCAAGGCTGCCGCCATACTTGTCCGTTCTCTGATTGGATCGAGGCGAGAGGAATTGATGAATGAGATATCCATGGGGGCTATGCAGCTCTACGGCATCATATCCGCATATTCTAGCGCCGGCCACGGCATCCGGGTATTGTTTCTCCATCCATTCTATTTCATCTATGGTTAGCTCCCGGGGAGATTTGGCGTACGTTTTCTCCTGGGCTTTGCTACTCTCCCACCCAAAAGGCATGATCCGCATATCATGGTCATGGCATGTCTCACAGGGGATGGCAGACGGCGCGGGGGGAATCTCTCCGGATAATTTGCTAGAGCCCTGACGGCCAAAACCGGGGGTAATCTGGATAAACGCCTTGGAACCAAAAGCCTGAATAGTCTCAGCGAGCTCTGCCATGCCTGCAAAATACGATCGATTGCTGAGACGTGGGTTTCCGAAACTGGTTGTCTGAGCCCCCCAATCACTGGCAAAGGTACACTCGATACATACAAAACCAGCACCGCCTGCCGCGCGCGCAGCATATGTGGCCACGGCGTTTTCGGTAATGTAGCCATTGATATCGGCCCCGCCGGTGGTTGTACAGGCGCCGCCGAGTCTGTTTTTAATTTTCAGCTTTCCAATTTTGATAGGTGTAAATAGTTCTGTGTATTCCATCGATCTCTCCTTCTTTGATGGGAATTGCTGCGAAAATATTTTAAATTCTTCTTTTAGGCTCTATGCCTAGCAGGTTAGCCAGGGTTTCGCCGAAGATCTTTCGTTTCACGCTTGTTGTCACAGGAGCGAAGCCGTATCTCTGCTGTAGCTCATCTGGCATTTCAAATTCTTTCAGTGCCTGAACCGCTAATCTTATTAAACCCCCGGCACCAAAAAAATCTGACCCCCAGATAATTCGATCCTCTCCGGCAAACTGAATCGCTTCTCCGATGATTTCAGCCAGCCGCCATGGGGCATTAAACCACCAGGGCATCACCAGACTGAGGCTTATATAAACGTTCGGATGAGTCAGGGCGACCATGTTTAAATCATGATAGTAAGGCCACCCCGCATGAAAGGCTATGATGTTGAGATCCGGAAAATCGGTGGCCACCTCATCAAGCAGGATGGGAACGCAATACTTGGACCTGCCAGGGGGAACCCATGAAAACCCAGTGTGGATGGTTACAGGAACCCCCAGCTCGGCAATTTTTTCATAAAAAGGCCAAATTTCTTTGTTGTTAATGTAGGTGTCTTCCGGAGGAAAGAATTTTACCAGTTTGCAATTCCGCTCCTTTACCAAATATTCCAATTCCCAGAGAACATGCTTCATCCCCCTTTTTAGTATGGGCCCAACATTGCATTGAAACAGGAATCGATCCGGATATTTTTCAACGGCAGCAGCCACTTCCCCGTTGGTGGACCAGCGGGTGGCGTAGCCGGTTGTATCCATCATGGATTCAGGCAGCAAACACGCAATATCAACTCCATATCGATCCATATATGCTATAAGCCGGTCTTCTTCCGGTGCTTTTTCTTCTTCTTTTTCCCTGATTTCGGAGACTTTTCGTTTGCCACCTGCGCCAAAGGCTCTACGGGTGCCATCAACACCCCGCCACCAAAGTTGGACGCCGGGATAATAACTAATGTGGGTTTTATCTCCTGAGAGATGTGCTTCCACATCGATCTTAAAATAGTCGTCCCTTTTGTCATTTTTCGTTTCCATTTTTGTAATACCTTTCATTTCTCAAAGCTTTATTGCATTTGTGTAAAATGCGGCTAAAATCTTATAACTTACTGTATTTATGTTATTAAAGGCATAATCTAACTGGTGGTATAAATTGTTCTAGTGAATAAGAACTTTAATATTATTGAGTTTCATTCGGTTTTATAGATTTTCATATTGCATTTTAGATATACTGTCAAGGAATTTATTTGCAACTATTTGTATGGGATCCCGAGTCATTGATGACTAATCTATCTGAAATTATATAATATAAATGTTTCTCTAATGGTTGTCACAATACTTCTTGACATCAAATAATATTTATAATAATCGTTCGGGTTAGAATGTTTCCGAGGTGACCATAAGATGATAGATGAAAAAAAGAAGGCTGTCATAGAATCTGCAGAATATCTGTTTGCCACCAACGGTTTCAATCGAACTGCGGTTGCAGATATTGCAAAGGAATCGGGTATTCATGCAGCATCTATTTACTCATATTTCAACAACAAAAAAAATGTTCTTTTTGCCATCTATGGAAAGTATCTCCAGAATGCCGTTAAATCATTGAATGAACACTTTCAGGGTATGAAAGAGCCCGGTCCTAAGTTAAGGAAAACAATTTGGCATTATCTTGCCGATATGAAAAATAGCCCCAACTACGCCCGGATCCTGATGATGGCGCAAAGAGAAAACCCTGAATTTTACTCTTCAGAATACGCAAAATACGTAAAACTCTATTCAGGTCTTGTTTTAAAAATTATCATTACCGGGCAGAAAGAAGGCTTGTTTCGGACGGATATAAGCCCCCGGTTGATCCGCAATATGGGTATGGGAACATGTGTGTTTGCCGCTTTTGACAGCATCGTTCATGAACGCCCCTATGACCCCAATGAGCTGTCAGATGTTATCTATCAATTTGTTCTTAACGCCACCGGCATGGAGACTACGGTCACACCAAATAATGATAAATTGCAGCGTAGTCAGAGGACCGAAATTCGCAGAACCCAAATTCTAAAAACCGCTATTAAAGTTTTTTCAAGTAAAGGTTTCTCCAGCGCCACGATATCAGAAGTGGCCAAGCAAACCGGTTTAGGAGATGCAACCCTTTATGAATATTTTGATAGCAAGGAGGATATTCTCCTGGGGGCCGCAGAGAGCTATTTACAAAATATAGTCGCAGATGAATATACCAATTGGCGCAATCTATCCGGACCTGAAAAAGCGCTGCGAAAATGGATATGGCGATGGATATGGCAGCTGTATACCTGCGAGGAATTTTCGCGGGTCTTGATCTTGGAGCTTTTCCGGAGTATCAATTTCTATTCAACTCCGGGTTTTCAGAATCTTATGGCTTTCCAGGAGAAAATTCAAAAAGTGATCCAGAAAGGTCAAAATGAAGGTATTTTCATTGAGAATGTTCCATTTCCTACATACTTTCATATGATTATTGGCACGTTCGACCAATTTCTACTCGGACAATTCCTTTTAGACAGCCCGCCTCTTGGGCTCAAGGCATTAGAGGATATCGTGGATGCTCTGGTGCGGGCCATTAAGGTGCGTTAAAATCCCGAGGTTCCTCTTTGATTTTGAGATTATCAGGATGAATGTTTAGTCGGGATCCCAGAATTTCTTTTATTAAAGTGGTGTGATTCTGTACTGTGGCCGATTATCACGTGCGTTCGAAGTAGGTTACACAGCATACATTACACCGATCCTGCCTGTGAGAAGAGTATCATGTCCTCAATATCTTAGCAAAAGATCGTAAAGCAAAAAATGGGAAAAAAGAAAGCGCAAAAACAATGAATGAAGGTTTTACCATCAGGGATTGCGAAGCATTAAATCAGGGATTCCCCGATTGACCCCCGGAGCCTTTTTTGTCTACAGATATGGTGAGTTTTGCTCAACAATTCATTTCAAGGTGGAATCCATGGAAACAAAAAAAGTGGTTTGTATTCAATGTCACAATGCCTGCAGACTGGCTGTTGAGGTCGATAATGGTCGACTCGCCTCTGTTGAACCGGACGAGGATTTTCCGGGTATCAAGTCCTTCTACCCGATCACCAAGGGGTGTCCCCGCCGCAGGAATGTAATCGAGTATTTTAATCACCCCGGCAGGCTGAACTATCCGCTGAAACGAATGGGCGGGCGCGGAGAGAACCGCTGGCAGGAAATAGAGTGGGATGAGGCCTTTGCCGAGATTGGTGATCGCATGAAAGCGATCATTGATCAACATGGCCCTGAGGCCATTGCCACTACAAGCGGCACCGGCAGGACCCACGATGAAATCAGGCAGCGGTTTTTTAACCTCCTGGGTTCCCCAAACCACACCGGTGCCGGCCAGATCTGCTACGGGCCTTTTTGCGTGCTGAGCCATGTCCTCTATGGTTGGCGACTTTTCCCCGTGGTGCGTGAGAATACCGGTTGTGTGCTGCTGTGGGGCGGCGGCGGGCCTCGCTACTGGGACGTATTCTGGAGAGCGGCCAAAAGGGCCCGCAAGGAGAACGGCGCCAAAATTATCGTCATAGACCCGCGGAAAATGGACTCTGTCAAGCATGCGGATTTGTGGCTTCAGATTCGCCCCGGCACTGACACCGCCCTGGCCCTCGGCATGATCGATCACATTATAACCGAAGGTTTATACGACAAGGATTTTGTGCAAAACTGGTGTCATGGGTTTGATGAGCTTAAAGAGCGGGCCGCACAATACCCCCTTGATAAAGCTTCAAGCATCACATGGATCCCGGCGGAAAATATTCGCCAGGCAGCAGAGTGGTACGCAACCTTAAAGCCCGGTGTGACCAACCACGGAATGGGGCTGGAGCACCTGACTAACTCCATCGAGGCTCTGCATGCCTTTTTTGCCCTGGCCGCCATCTGTGGCAATATTGAAAAAAAAGGTAGTGACATCTTTACCAATCCCTATCCCGGCGTTGTCCACGAACAGGAAATAGCAGCCCACAACCGAATTTCCGAACAACAAAAGGACAAAACCCTGGGCCTCGATCGGTTTCGGCTTATGGCCCACAAGGGCTTTGATCAGACCCAGCAGCACGTGGAACGCGTGTGGGGAAATGAAGCCTTTGCCCGCAGCTCCTATGAAGTCTTTGCCCACGGGCCGACCATCTACCGGGCCGTCCTTAGCGGGCAACCCTATCCGGTCAGGGGCATGATTACGCTTTCGAGCAACCCGATGGTCACCGCACCCAACACCAAACTTGTGTACGAGGCCCTCAAAAGCCTCGATCTGTATGTCGTTGTCGACTTTTTTATGACACCCAGTGCCCAGTTGGCCGACTATGTGCTGCCGGCGACCACCTATCTTGAAAGACCCTGGCTCTGGTCCTATTCAGGGGTCATGGGTAGCGAACGCGCCATGCCCAAGACTGTCAGCGGGAAATATGACCGGCGAGACGACTATGATGTCTGGCGGGGACTGGCACTGCAGCTGGGTCAAAAAGACGACTGGCCCTGGGAAACCCTTGAAGACCTATATGGTCACCGGTTAAAGCCCATCGGGATCACCTTTCGAGATCTCATGGATCAAGGCGGAATTCTCTCATCACCCAAAGAGTATGGGCGTTACCAAAAAGACGGCTTTGGAACTGCCACGGGGAAAGTCGAGCTTTATTCCAGGACCTTTGAAGCCTTAGACTATGATCCGCTGCCCCAGTTTCACGAGCCGCCGGAAAGCCCAAATAGCCGCCCCGACCTGGCAAAGGAGTTTCCCTTTATTCTTATCACCGGGGGGCGTCATCAGCCCTATTATCACTCGGAGTACCGCCAGGTAAAATCCATGCGCAAAATGCATCCGGACCCCGTCATGCAGATTCATCCCCAACCAGCCGCGGAACTGGGCATCGAAGATGGTGACTGGGTATGGATCGAATCACCCCGGGGCAGGGTCCAGCAGAAATGTAACATTTTTGACGGTATGGATCCCCGCGTGGTCCATGCCCAGCACGGGTGGTGGTTTCCCGAGGAAGATGGTGCCGAACCATCCCTGCACGGGGTTTGGAAGTCCAACATTAATGTGTTGACCGATGATAACCCTGATGTCTGTAACCCGATCAGCGGGGGGTGGCCCCTGCGCGCATTTTTATGCAAGGTTTATAAAGATGAGGACGCCTGACAGCCCACACTTCAGCCGGCGTTTCGGGCATGATAAATATTAAATATACCCGATTCTTGACCGAAGATTGCTCTCAAGGAAAGGGTATGGGTTTCACATGTAAGGGAGCGGCTTGAATGGAGAGAAAAAAGATATCAAAAAAGAATCAGTATTTTTCAAAAGAGTTGGAAACCATGTCCGCAGAGGACATGAAGAAGCTGCAGTTTGAAAAAACCAAAGTTTCGTTGGAAAGAGCATATTCCAAAAGCAACTTTTATCGAAATCTTTTTGACAAGGCAAAGGTGAAACCGGAAGATTTCAAAACCCTTGAAGATATCGCCCGGTTCCCCTGCATTGAAAAGCAGGACATCATAAAGGACCAGAGTGAGCATCCTCCTTACGGGACCATGATATGTGTGCCTCCCGGGGAGATACGGCGGGTAAATCTCACCAGCGGGACTTCAGGGATGGGACAGGAAGTGCACTGCCATGATGAAGAGGCTATCCGGGCCGCCAATGCCTCCACCGCAGCACACTTTGCGGCCATCGGGCTGGAAAAAGGGGATTTGACTGCCCTTCTTTACCCCCTGGGCACCATGACCGGCGGCATACTCTCCTATGAAGGACTGCGGATTTGCGGGGTCACCCCACTGCCTTTAGCCGTATTCAATACCAATCAAAAAATAGATATGATGAAGCGGTTTGGTGTCCACCATGTTCTGAGCACTCCGGCCTATATGAGCCGCATCACTTCCATTTTAATGGAGCGGGGCCTTACTCCCAGATTAGAGTTTCCGCAATTGAAGGGTATCACGCTATCCACAGAACCCTTTTCCGTAGACTGGGCGTTGAGAATGGAGGAATTATGGGGAACGGTCCTCCACGACATCTACGGATCCACGCAACTGAACTTGAACTATGCGGTCACCTGTAAGTACGGAGCGGTTCCCGACGGCGAATTCGGCTACTACCACCTTGCAGACTATTTCACTTTGGTTGAGGTACTGGACAAGGACACCGATCAACCGGTTAAATATGGGGAATGGGGAGAGCCGGTTGTGACCACTTTTTCAAGAAAGGCCATGCCGCTTATCCGATTCAGGTCCAATGACCGCGTTCGGTTGCTGCCACCGGGGCTTTGTGATTGCGGCCGAGATTCATCGGCCATCTGGGAGGTCGGCACCGTCTCAAGATACGATGATATGATCAAAATAAAAGCGACCAATGTATGGCCCCAGACAGTGGACGAGGCGGTATTTTCCTTTGATGAGATCGATGAGTATAACGGGCGCGTCTATATAACAAAAGCCGGTCAGGAGGTTGCCGGGGTCAGCCTGGAATTCAAGAAGATGGCACTGGCTGAAGAAGCCAGGGCCGAAATCATAAGAAAACTCGGGCAAAAAATCAAAGAGATGACCCAGGTTACCATGAAAGTAGATGAGGTTCCCCAGGGGACCCTGCCACGATTCGAGTACAAAGTGCGGCGATGGACGGATGAGAGAGTGGAAGGGCTCGAAAGGGTCAAATACATTGAAAAATAATGAGCGGCACAAAACAAGAGCAGTGGTACGAAATTATTCAATTCAAACTTCAAAACTATCGGATTTAGCGAAACAAAAGACTTCACCTATTCCGATGAGTCTCCCAGACAAAAGATTACGTAACAAAAGCTGAATAAATGAGTGATATCATTTAGTTATAATGATCTATGTGAAATCTAAATATTACAGGAATAACATTCTTGCTAAGACTCAATCCGTAAATCTAAAGTCTCACCAATTAAACCAATTTCCATACTTCATTTGATAAAAATGTAGTTGGAAGTCTAGTATGGGAGAAATAGCGTTGCAAGGAAGTCAACTATTAACTCTAATCATAAGCCACCGACAAGGTCGGTGGTCGTTGACCCTGGCGCCTGAAACTATTCTTAAAATTTGGGTGAAAATCGGCAGCTATTGATTAGTTTAATATTTAATTGTATGGAAATTCATCCGCTACTTTCCATGCGTTTATCCAAGAGAAATTTAAGAGGCTAAAATCATGCCGATAGAGCTTAACAATATCATATCGATATCTTTGGGACAGATGCTCTCAAAATGTGCGGTGGCCGTACCTGATAAAACGGCTGTAGTGGATGGAGACCGTCGAGTCACTTACCAAAAATTGAACCGGTGGACCGAAGGTTTGGCAGCCAGTCTCAGTCAGCTCGGCTTTTCAAAAGGCGACCGCATCGCTATCTATATGAAAAATTCCATCGAACTCGTTACGGCATTTTATGCCGCTGAAAAACTCGGCTTAATCGTGGCATGGGTGAATCCCATGTACCGGAAGAATGAATCCGGTTTTATCTTGAGCAACTCAGGAGCTAAAGGGGTGGTGATTTTCAAGCAGTGGGAGGGATATAACTACCTTGAGGCATTGATGGATCAAAAAAATGACCTCCCTGATCTGGAACATATTATTGTCGTGGGTGAATGTGCTGGAGAGAATGTTCACCCCTACGGTGATTTAATCCAAAAAGGCGAGCACTTGCCCTACCAGGAAACTTCCATCGACCCCGTCAACGATCTGGCGATGCTGATTTATACTTCGGGAACCACCGGTCATCCCAAGGGTGCCATGATCACCCATTATCAGGCCATAAGAGGCGGCCACCAATACAGCTTGGGTGTTGACGCAACATCGGAAGATATATTCATAGGTGTCCTGCCCATGAGCCATTCCTACGGCTGCGGTGCTATTCTCATTCAACCTCTGCTTTTACAGGCGACCCTCGTGCTTATGGAAAGTTTTAATGCAGAGGCGGCCTTTAAAATCATAGAGCGGGAAAAAGTAACCCTGCAACCGGCAGCCCCGGCCCATTATATTCTGGAACTCAGCCATAATAATCGGTCCAAGTATAACCTGACATCCCTGCGGGCAGGGCTTATTGCGGGCCAACCGGCGCCGGAGGGTTTGATCAGCCGTGTAGAAGCGGAGATGGAGATTTACTTAACATCTTTTTGGGGGGCTTCCGAAGTTGGTCCGGGGCTGGGGATCTTGTGCCCTTATCCATCACCTCTGGAAATAAGGGAAAAATATATCGGGCTAACCATTATAGATACCGAAATGGCCGTTGTGGATCCGGTAACACGAGAAGTTTTACATGATGAAGAAGTTGGTGAGTTGACCGTATCGGGCTGGCATGTTCTGAAAGGATACTGGAACAACCCGGAAGAAACAAAAAAGCAGGTGAAAGACGGCTGGCTATATACCGGTGATTTGGTGTCAAGGACTACAAATGGGTATGTCAGCATTTACGGTCGTATAAAGGATGTGATCAACAAGGGGGGGTACAAGATAATTCCGCTTGAGCTGGAATCACTGATCGCCAATCATGCCAAGGTTAGAGAGGTCAGTGTGGTAGCAACACCCAATCCTGTTTTGGGCGAAAGCATTTGTGCCTGTGTCATCCTTGCCGGTGATGAGCTTTTGACCTTGGATGAGTTGAAATATTTTCTGGATGGCAAAATTGCAAAGCATAAATCGCCCGATGAGCTTTGCATCATGCAAGATTTTCCAAGGTTGTCCGGCGGTGTCAAATTGAAAAAATTCGGCAAAGACGGTCTTGCCGAGCTAGCCGCTAGGGATGAAACGCGCGAGGGGTATCGAGGATAAGATTGAGCAACGAAACTAGTATTGTGTACCGTATATTAAATAAAAAACCTTATTGTCATACGGATAAATTCATCAATTAAACATATTTGTAGGACAAGCCTAATGCATTCCTCTGTTATAACTTTGAACGGATCATGGACAAATTGCCTTGCCGAAAGGATTGCGCTTCACGAGGTGCAGCTAACCAGATAGAAATGATCGACAATATTGTAAAAATGATAGCCAGAACAAAAGCCCACTGGTAACTGCCGGTTTGATCGAAAATAAAGCCGGCAACCCAGGCACCGAAGGCACCGGCTAACCCGATACCGCCTTCGACGATCCCGTAAATCAAACCGAAAATCCGACCTTTGAAAAGATCTGCCGAAACCGTCATAAATATGGGTGCGGTAACGCCCCAACCGATGCCAAAAAAAATACAAAAGGTGTAAGCAAATATTGGCTGTCCGTTCAAGGCTATCATCAAAAGGGAAGCATATCCCAAACAGCAGCATAATGCGCCCATCGTATAGGTAAGCTCTCTTCCGATGTGGTCAGAGAGCCAGCCCCAGAAGATTCTAAATACTGAAGAGATAATACCCGCGAAGGAAAATATCAGGGCAGCCGTCATTTTTGACAGTCCCTGGTCTACCATTAAACGGGCACTATGCACCAAGGTGATGTACACTGCCACAACTGCCGTGGCGGCAAGTAAAACCAAGGCCCAGAACTGAATCGTACAAATTACTTGTTGCAGAGTCCATTCTCCCTGCAGCACGGGAGTCATTTTCGGGTAGCCATTTTGATTGCATGCCAATGGGGACGGATGATTACGCCCGTCAGGGAATTCGCCCATTTCTTCGGGTTTGTGCTTTAGGAAAATGCTGTTTACAGGCAACAAAACCGCCAAGGAGAGTATGCCGAAAATTAAAAAACTTGTCCGCCAGCCCCAATATGAAATCGACTGTTGGGCTAAGGGTACAAATAAAAATGTGCCCAAGCCCATACCGGAAACGGCAATTCCGCTGGCCAGACCGCGTTTTTTTTCAAACCAGTGGGCGATAATAGCTGAATAGGAGACGATCCCGATGGATGTAATGCCCACCCCCACAATAACACCGTAAAACAGAAAAAATTGTAACAAGCTTTGAATCAATGCGCACAGCATCAATCCGGTGGAGAGAATTAGCACACCTATTGCGATTACCTTCCTGGGTCCATAACGGTCGATCAGACCGCCAACGATTGGCGCACAGAAGGTATAAACAATCAAAGCAAACGACTGCACGCCAGCAGAGGCACCCCGGCTCCATTGAAATTGATCCAGCAAGGCCACATAGAAAATTGAAAAATTGGTTCGCATACCCATCCAAAAGGTCATGGATATCAAACCAATGCCCACAATGACCCAGCCATTTCAGGGTTAATTCTCTACCCATCTCCAGGAGCTTTTTCGATATTCGAATTTAGGATTTAATAAAACCGAATTCGATCCAAAACCCACCCTTACAGGATGAAACCAGAGTTGGATCCTCCGAACCCGGGTACCTACATACTCGCCCATCAGAACCCGGCCGAAAGTTTCTCCGCGATATCCTTTTTCAGCGCACGTTTGTCTAATTTGCCTGCCTTGGTCGTCGGGATCTCTTTTACAAATTCGATTCGCTCCGGAAGCTGCAGCACGGAAACTTTTTGCGATTTCAAAAAAGCAAGGATGGTTTTGAAATCAAGGTCTGCACCGGGAAGTGTCTGAACATAGGCACAGACACGCTCGCCCAGGTCCTTGTCCGGCATGGGTACGACTGCCACAAACTGCACTTGCGGATGGGCAATGATCAAATTTTCAATCTCTGCTGCACTGATACTTTCGCCCCCGCGGTTAATCATGTCCTTGACACGGCCGGTGAGCCGGATGGTACCGTCTGCATCGATCTTGGCCATGTCTCCGGTTTTAAAGAAGCCGTCCGGGGTAAAAACCTTTTGGTTTTCCTCGGGGTTGTTGTAGTAACCCGTAAAAACGCCCGGGCCTTTAATCTGAAGCTCGCCCGGGGTATCGACCGGCACTGGCTTCCCATTGAAATCAACGACACGATAGGTATCATGGGGACAGGTGGGCTGCCCCACGCTAGTTAATACGGTTTCCAGGGAATCGTTCGAACGAGTCAAGGCCGTCATTCCTTCGGTGGCGCCATAGCCGTTGTGATAGCGGCATCCCAGTTTTTCGATAACATCACGGATCATGTCCGGTTGGCTGGCACCGCCACCGCAGTGCATTCGCTGCAAGGAACTCAGATCATACTGCTCTAATCTTTCAAAGTTGACCAGTCGCCTGGCCAGTGTGGGTACCCAGACAATCGTCGTGATTTTTTCCTTTTGGATGGTCGCGCAGATATGGTCAAAATTTATAGAGTCCAGAAAGACGGTGGTACCGCATGTGAGCATACTTGCCAGAAAACCCTTGCTGAAGCACAAATCGTGACCCACGGGCCCGGCAATCAGACAGAGGTCCTCCATACCCATGTCCCAGGCCTGGGCGGCGTAAATAGATCCGCAGATCAAATCGTTATGGGTGCGGGGAACAATTTTGGGAAGACCGGTTGTGCCACCGGTGGGCCCCATGTGGGATACTTGCATGGGGTCCGGACGCTGCAGGTGAAGCCGGTCTAAATTTTCATCGGTCAGTTGGACTGCATCCAGGAGATTATCAAAATTCAAGTAGGGTGAATCCGAGCTGCCCCGCACCAGAATCACGTTTTTCAAACTAGAATTTTCGGCCAGCACTTCACGGATAATGGGTCGGTAGTCAGTTTTATAGTACTTCTCGGGGACGATCCAGGTGGTTGCCCCACTGAGCCGGATTATATGTCCGATTTCATAGGGACGGTAGCGATCGATCAGCAAGGTTTCAATGGCACCGGCTTTCTGGATGCCGAAATAGGCGATGGCAAACTCGTGCCAGTTGGGCAATTGCAGCAACACACGGTCGGTGGGTGCCAGTGGCAGATCCATCAGGGCAATCGCAAATCTATTGGCCAGATCTCTAAGTTGGGCGTAAGTAAGACGATGGGCCTTGTCGACTATAGCCAGCTTGTCCGGATACCTCTCCGCGGCATGGTCGATAATATCACCGAAGGTCTGGCCCGCCCACCAGCCTTCGCTGATGTACCGGTTGACATCCTCCTCCGCATATGAAGTAAATCCTTCCAGCAACCGCTTCATGATGATGATCTCCTCAAAGAATTCTTAATAAATTTTGATGGGGTAGCCCTTTTTGTGGGAGAGTATTTTACACGCCCGCCTAACTCATAACGCTGTTTGTCATTGCTGACTTTCCTTGCATACGTGCCCAGGGAGCCACTCTCTGGGCCAGGCAATGGTCATGTACGATAAGCTACACTTATCGCTAAGCAGTTGGGCTATGCCCAACTGCAGTTCAAGCGATTTCTTTACTTGGTCCAATGTCACCCGCATTCAACTTATATACATTGCATAATAGTGCTCTAAGTTGATATGTCCCCATCGCTGGGTCATATGGCGGTTCATTGCTTGTCAACACATTTGCATTTGATTCCCATACGCCGTATTCTGGCGTCTCATCTTCTGGAAACCACCAGCCATGCTGCACATTGACAACATTTGATTTAATGCCATCTGTTACTTTGGCCTTTTGTTTGATTTTCCCTCGGCGCGTTTCGATCCAAACCCACTCTCCATCCTGAATTCCCTTTTCATTGGCTACTTTGGTGTGAATTTCCACTATGGGGTCGGGATCTCTTTTGCGTAGCGAAGATATCTGACGATACTCAGAATGGAAATAATATTGTGATCGCCCCCCTGTGGTTAATACGAGCGGGTATTTTTCGATAAGTTCAGGCGTGCTTATCGGGCTTTCAGGTGGCTCTTGGTAGTACGGCAAGGGATCATACCCCTGCTTTTCTAAAATCGTGGAATATAGCTCGATTTTTTTAGATATTGTACGAAACCCTTTCTTCTCGTATTTACGGTATTTAAAGGGAAGGGTGGCCCAGCTTTTTTGTTTCAGCTCCTCAAAAGTAATACCCAGTTTACCCAATTGGGCATTATAAATATCTTCCAACGATTCGGTGCCTACCGGAAGGTCGAGACGTCGAGCTAAATCGATAAAAACTTCCTCGTCCGGGCGAGCCTCGCCTACTGTTACAATTTTCTGTTGCGCCAGCACGTAGTTGAAAGCGACAAACGGTAATCCCACGATTTCGTCTATTTCAAGCCATGTTGCTGCCGGGAGAACGATATCCGCCACCTGTGCAGTCGGTGTCATGTAGATATCCATTACCGACATGAAATCCAAATTTTTAAGGGCGGCGAATACGTTCTTGCTATTGGCATAGCTGACGAGGCTGTTGTTACCGAAAACAAGAAAGGCCTTTACGGGGTAAGGATCGCCGGTCCGCATCGCCTTGAACACCGCGGGTATATGCGCGGAGGGAAAAAGTGACTTGGGTCCGGAAAGGATACGAAATTCTTCCGAGCCCAGGCGCTTCTTAACCGCGTCCTCGGTAAGATTTTCGCTAAGATTTGGCACATCTCGTATAACGCCAGTTCCCAATATCCAGCCCCCGGGAATGTCAATATTACCGGTTATACCCGGTAGCATTGCAACGGCCCGAACGGTTTGTAGACAATTGGGCGTATGTTCGATAGCTACTCCCCACTCCAACGTTGCCGGCTTGGTTTTTGCGAATAATCTTGCTGCTGCCCGGATAGTATTTGCCGGGACCTCGGTGATTTCCTCTGCCCACTCAGGCGGGTATCGCTTAACCCTTTCTGACAACCTATTGAAGCCGGTTGTCCATTTATCAACAAACGCTTTATCGTAAATGTCTTCAGAGATGATCACATTAAGCATACTCAGCGCCAAGGCGTCATCGGTACCTGGCCTGATTTGGAGCCAGACTTCTGCCTGTTCGGCCAGTTTGGTTCGACGAGGATCTACTACGATGAGTTTGGTACCTTTTTTAATACAAGCTTTGGCCCGAAATTGAATTTCACCATCAGATCCCGAAATGATCGGATTATGACCCCACACCAAAACGCACGCAGGATTGACATCGCCATAATAGTCACATACCGGGAAACCACCATAGGTCATAAAGCTTGTATGGATGCGTGGAATGAAACACTGGGCCAAGCCCGGTTCACACCAGTTAGGCGTCCCAAGGGCGTGTGCAAAACGGCAAACATGCCGAAAGTGATGGCGTCCTGTTCCTGTTCCCAGTGCGATCGACTCGACGCCATATCTATCTTTGATTCTAGTAATATTGCGAGCGATCGTATCGAGAGCTTCATCCCAGGTAGTACGCGCCCATTTTCCTTCACCGCGCGCGCCAGTTCTTTTCAAGGGATATTTCAATCGGTTCGGGTTATATAGGTGTTCGAGGCTTGCAAGGCCCTTAGGACACATCTGCCCTTTACTCAAAGGTGAGTCCGGATCGCCACTGATCTTGACGACCTTTCCATCTTTGACTTGCACCAACGTTCCGCAGCCGCCATGACACATGCGGCACGCGCTTCGGTAAACTTTAATATCCGGGTCTACCTGATGGTCATTCATGAGGTTCTCCATTTTTAATTCTATCAGGCTACTAAGTATGGCTGTGGCGACCCTGGGAACCAATGGACATATTCCCGTTACCAGGCCGTCAGGCCACCATCGACACCGATGATCTGACCAGTAATATAATTTGATGCTGCTGATGCCATAAAAACGATCACCCCCATTAGTTCCGTCATTTTCCCATAGCGTTTCATGGGTATCCGTGCCAAAATCGCTTCGCCATTGTTGTCAAAGGTCCATTCAGTCATCTTGGTCGGAAACCATCCCGGTGCAATGGCATTGACGGTGATGTTATATCGGGCCCATTTAACGGACAGGTCTTTGGTAAATGTATTCAGGGCACCCTTAGAAGTGTTGTAGGGGATCGCGTCCAGGTAGGCCGGATCCGTTCCGCGGGAGCCCGAATAAGAGGATATGTTGATAATCTTGCCGTTACGTTGTTTGATCATTTCACGTCCAACCATCTGGGTACAGCGAAAGGTGGCATTGAGATTCAGATCGATGACTTTTTTCCAGTCGTCAAAGGCAATGTCTTCGGGCGTACCGCCCCAGGTTCGACCGGAATTATTAATCAAGACATCTATTTTACCAAAGGCCTGCAGGGTTTTGGCAACCACATGTTGCATGTCGGATTCTTGGAGAATGTCACAGGCAAATGCCAGTGCCCGTCCCCCATGGTTTTTAATCTCATGGGCGACCTCTTCGCATTTTTCGATCCGCCGCGAGAAAATAACGACCGTACTGCCGGCCTCGGCCAGTGCGATTGCCATGGCCCGTCCGATCCCGTCCCCGCCGCCGGATATTAATGATATTTTGCCTGATAGATCGAAATGGTCGTTAGCGGTCATATTTTCTCCTTTACAGGGGGATGTTGCCATGTTTGCGGTACGGTCGCGGCGGTTGGGCTTTGTCCATGAGAATATCCAGTGCTGCAACGACCCGTTTGCGCGTATCTTTGGGGTGGATAACGGCATCGACCACCGAACGCGAAGCTGAATGATAAGGCGTTAAAAAGGTTTCTTGATATTCATTAACCTTTTCATTAAAAAATTTCTCGGGGTCGCTGGCAGCGGCCAGCTCACGCCGGTAGAGTAATTTAACGGCCGGAAGAGCCCCTACCATCTGCATTTCCGCCGACGGCCAGGCAAATACCTGGTCGAAACCGATTTCATGCACCCCCATGGCGGGGATGGATCCCCCATACATTTTGCGGATGACGACCGATATCTTGGGAACGGTCGCCTCGGTCCAAGCATAAAGCATTTTGGCGCCATGACGGATAATACCGTTGTGCTCCTGGTCTACACCCGGCATGAATCCGGGGACATCCACCAGAGACAGTAGCGGGATATTAAAGGCATCACAGGTGCGGATAAAGCGGGCCGCCTTGTCAGATGCATTGATGTCCAGGCACCCGCCGATAACCCAAGGATTGTTGGCCACGATGCCGATGACCATGCCGGCCATGCGGGTAAATCCCACAACGATATTTTTTGCGTACTTGGGTTGAATTTCAAAAAAATCGCTGTCATCCACGATGGCGGTGATTACTTTTTTCATGTTATAGGTTTTTTGCATTTCGATGGGAACGATGTCGATCAGTTCCGGTGTTTCCCGATCTGCAGGGTCGTTTGCGGGTTTTCGATATGGCGTTTCTTGATTGTTCTGGGGCAGATATGCGAAAAGTTTTTTGATTTGATCCAGGCAGTTACGGTCATCTTTGGCGGTTCGATGAACAACACCCGAGGTGCTGGCATGGACTGATGCGCCGCCCAACTCTTCAAAGCTGACCTCTTCACCGGTAACTTCCTTGAGCACCGCCGGCCCGGTAATGAACATATGGGACGTTTTTTCCACCTGGAACATAAAATCGCACAAGGCCGCCGAATAAGCCGCGCCGCCGGTACAGGCACCCATGATGGCGGCAATTTGCGGTATGATGCCGGAGTTTAGCGTGTTCTGATAGAACATACCGGTGACGCCGAAGACATTATCCATGCCCTCCTGAATTCTTGCCCCGGCCGAGGCGTAAAGGCAGATGGCCGGGACCATGTGTTCCCTGGCAAGCCGTAGAACATAGTGGATCTTGGCACCATGGGTTCTGCCGGTGGATCCCCCCAATACGGTGCTGTCTTCCGAGAATATATACACCTTGCGGTCGTTGATGCGACCATGGCCGGTCACCACGCCATCCCCCAAAAACTTTTTCTTGTCCATGCCGAAATCCTTGCACTGATGTTCGGCAAACATGTTGAGTTCCATAAAGCTCGCGGGATCTAGCAGATAGTCAACCTTTTCCCTGGCCGTGAGCATGCCTTTTTCCCGCAATTTTTCCAGACGGTCATGGCCGCCACCCTGCAGGGCTTCCTGCTGTTTGGCCTGCAGTTTTTCAATCTCGTTATACCAGGTTTTTGGTGTAGCCATAGTTATGTCCTCCGGACCAGATTTTGTGGCTGTTACCTTTTTTTATATAGATTAAATAACCCACATTTTGCGTGTTCATCATTCGTCTGTCTGAATCAGCTCGATTAAAATACCATAGGTACTTTTGGGGTGGATGAATGCCACCAGATCATCATGGGCATTACGATAGGGGTTTTCATTGATCAACACAATGCCCTTTTGTTTCAGGCGATCCAGTTCTGCTTGAATATCATCCACCTCGAAGGTGATGTGGTGAACACCGGTGCCTTTCTTTTGGATAAATTTGGCAATCACACCTGAATCCGTGGTGGATTGAAGCAGTTCCAGGGCGGTACCATCCATGGGGATAAAAGAAAAATCAAGCTCCCCAAAAGATTCGCGTGGTTGCGGGCCGAGTCGAAAGTTTTCCTCAAAGAAGCGGCGCGCTTCGGCCAGATCTTCGACGGCAATGCCGATGTGATGAACTCGCTTAATCATATATCCTCCAAACTGGATAACCGAATTAAGAATTTAATTAAATCAGAGATGATTTTTCTATATTAATCTTAAGCCTGGTTGTCAATAATTATTTATGTTTTCAAGCAGCACCCTATACAACTAATTAAAATAATAATAAATTATTTCAATTCATGCTAGTTTTTGAAATTTTTTCTTGACAACAATGACACCATAATTTAATTAAATAAAAAATCAAAAATTAATTAAGGGGTTCCTTTATATGCCACCATCGATGAAACCGAAAGCGCGTTCGTTTCGAACGATTCTCATAGCCGTCACCATGGCAAAAGCTAGTTCAGGAGTGTTTGCAAGATGGAAAAGATAAAAAACAGCTTAGCAAACTGGGAGACCAAAACTGTCGGGTCTGTACTGGAACGATCTCCGGAGCGACAATCGGAATTTGTAACCGAAAGTGGTATCCCGGTCAAAAGACTCTACACACCGCTGGACTTGGAAGGAGACGACTACCCGACAGAATTGGGTTTCCCGGGTGAATTTCCCTATACACGGGGTGTTTACCCAACCATGTACCGGGGGCGTCATTGGACCATGCGCAACTATGCCGGGTTCGGCACGGCCGAGGACACCAACCAACGCTACCGCTACTTATTGGATCAGGGCATGGTCGGTCTGTCCATGGCTTTTGATTTGCCCACTCAGCTCGGCTATGATTCCGATGACGATCAAAGCCAAGGGGCGGTCGGCAGGGTCGGCGTGGCAGTCGATTCGCTCGAGGATATGGAGATTATATTTAAGGGTATCCCCCTGAACAAGGTCTCTACTTCCATGACCATTAACGCAACGGCACCAGTGCTACTGGCCATGTATATTGCAGTTGCTGAAAAACAAGGGGTGGAAGCATCCCAGTTGATGGGTACGACCCAAAACGATATCTTAAAGGAGTTCATCGCCCGGGGCACCTATATCTATCCCCCTAAAGAAAGCATGAAGCTGGTGCTGGACATCGTCGAGTATTGCATGTCGCACGTACCGCGCTGGAACACCCTGAACATTGCCGGGTACCATTTTCGGGAAGCCGGTGCCAATGCCATCCAGGAATTGGCTTTTACCTTGGCCGATGCCATTGCCTACATCGAGCAGGCGCAACAACGGGGGATGGATGTGGATGCTTTTGCGCCGCGGCTGTCGTATAGCCTGGGCTGCTACATGGATCTTTTTGAAGAGGTGGCTAAATTTCGTGCCGGCCGACGGTTATTCGCCAAAATTATGCAGACCCGATTCCAAGCCAAAAATCCCAAAAGCTATCTGTTTCGCATCTTCAGCGGTTCCTGCGGTTCCACACTCGTGGCCCAGCAGCCTATCAACAACATCGTCCGGGTTACCATGCATGCCCTAATGGGGATTCTGGGGGGGCACCAGGCAATTCACACGGCCTGCTGGGACGAAGGTTTCACCTTGCCATCAGAAGATTCAGCCCGGCTGGCCTTGCGGACCCAGCAGATTTTGGCCCATGAATGCGGGCTTTGCAACACCATCGATCCTTTGGCTGGATCTTATTTTGTGGAATCATTAACCAATGAAATCGAATCGCGTGCGATCGCCTATATCGATAAAATCGATGCAATCGGTGGCATGTTGGGTGCCATTGAGAGTGGATTTGTCCATCGCGAAATTCAGGAGTCCAGTGTAGCCTTTCAGAAACGCGTGGAAACCGGTGAGCGCCTGATCGTGGGCCTGAATGCATTCGAAAGCGACGAAGAAAACCAGACGACCGCTGAGGATCTTTTCGAAGTGGATGATAACGTCGAGGCGATTCAGACTGAAAAACTGGCAGCTTTAAAAAAGAGGCGCGACGCGGACAAGGTCAAACATGCTTTGGAGGCATTGTCACTTGCCGTCGAACGCAACGAAAATCTCATGCCAAGCATTATAGAGGCGGTTAAGGTCTACGCTACGGTGGGGGAGATCTGCAATGTTCTAAGGGAGCGGTGGGGGGAATATAAAGCCCCAACATACATCTGAATTATGCGATTTCATCATATGCGAGTAATGGAGTTATTGTAGAGATGAGCTTTCGTTTGAATATTCGGTGGGGTATCGAAATCGGTATCGGTACCGGAATCGTTAACCGATTTATTTAGATCAAGGGTCGGGGAGTTTCTACATGCAACTTGCGTCATTCCCGCGAAGGCGGGAATCCACAAAGCACTGAGCTGAAGACCCTGGATGCCCGCTTTCGCGGGCATGACATAAAAAACTCCCCGAGTGTTCATTTAAAAAAAGGGATCATGCAGCCCAGATAGTGTTTTCGATAGCGATCACGATCACGATGTGTTTCGCAATACAATTCTGCGAAATAGTATAAACAAATAGCAATTGGAAACGGACAAAAATATGGCGCAACGCAAGACACGTATATTAATCGGCAAGATCGGCCTGGACGGCCACGACAGGGGGGCCAAGGTAGTGGCACGGGCCCTGCGGGATGCCGGTTTTGAGGTTATTTATACCGGAATCCGCCAGCAAGTTGACGACATTGTAAGGGCCGTGGTTCAGGAGGATGTGCAGGTTGTCGGTCTGAGCTTTCTGTCGGGAGACCACATGACCCTGGTGCCCCGTGTGATCAACGGGCTGCAGGCGGCCGGAAGGACGGACGTGCCCGTGGTTATCGGTGGCATCATTTTGCAGCATCACGTCTCCGCGTTAATGCAGATGGGTGTCCGGGAGATTTTTTTTCCGGGCACACCGCTGACCCAGATCGTAGAGCGGATTCAGGCCATTGCAGATGAAAATGTAAGCTGACGCCGCCAACCTTGTTGACAGCGGTAAGTAACGTTAGACATTTTGAAATAAATATTTGATTCGACATGAGGAGAAAGGCGCATGATTATCGACGTGCACAGACATTTGATCATAAAGGGTACGGTGCAAGGCACCTACATCCGGGGTGCCCAGAAAAGTTTTGTGATGATGTACAACAAAACCCACGGCAAGAATGTGAGCCCCAAAGAATTTACCGATAATGTCGTTCGTCCCTGGATCGACCCGCATGCCGACAACATCATCGAGGAAATGGACGCTGCCGGCGTGGATAAAACGGTTATATTCCCTGTGGACTATGGCTTGCTGTTTGGGGAGGCACCGATCCACATATTCGACCAGAACAAGCTGTATGCCGATATCGCTCGGCGACACGAAGGACGCCTGATACCATTTATGGCCATCGATCCGCGTCGACCCGGTGCGTTGAAGCACTGCGAACAGGCCTACAACGAGTGGGGCGTCAAGGGTTTCAAATTGCACGCCGGTGTGGGGTACATGCCTGACGACCCATGTTGTTACTGGGTTTACGAAAAAGCGTCCGAATGGAACATCCCAATCATGGTGCACACCGGCGGGGCGCCGAGCTCGACGCCATCTTTACGTTGGGAGTGTTCGCGGCCGGCCTATTTTGCCACGGCCGCCGCCCGATATCCGGAAGCCGATTTCATCTTTGCGCATTGCGGCGATGTGATGTGGTGGCAGGAGGCTATTGGCGCGGCGGTATGGCTGCCGAATGTATATGTGGATCTATCCTTGTGGCAAAAGCCCTACAAAAAATGGCCCAAACCACGTTTTTACCAGTGGCTGCGGGACATCATCGATCTGGCCGGACCGGACAAGATCATGTTTGCCACCGACGCCCTCTATCCCAACCTCATGTGTCCGCTGGCCGAATGGAAGCAAGCTTTTACAGATCGCGAAACCGACATCTCATTTAGCGACGAGGAAATTGCAATGGTTCTGGGAGGCGCAGCAAAGAAAGTACTACACCTTGATTCGTGACATCTGAGTTTTACTTGAATTATGAAAGCCACCGAAGCGTGTAAAAAAACAGATGATGATCTGGAACAACTTCATCCCACGGAGGAAGAGGTAACATGCAAGATATTCTAGACATACTAACCAGTCGAAAAAGCATTCGGCGATACAAGCCCGACCCGGTACCTGAGGAAATGATCGATAAGATCCTCGAAGCGGCTCGATGGGCACCCACCGGTGAGAATTATCAACCCTGGCGGTTTATTGTAATCCAGGACCAGGAAACACGTAATCAGATTGGCGATTTGTCGAAAATGGGCAGCGGTAAGCGTATGACCGCCTGGTACTGCATGGGCAGCATGCAAAAGCGATTCGAAAAGATCAAGGATCCGGCAAAAAGGGCGGAAGTCCTTCGTTTCATGTATTCCGGCGAAGTTTCCGAGTTTTGCAAACAGGCACCCGTTATCATTGCTGTGATCGGCGATCTGCAGATCGGGTCGGTCGACGTGCCCTACGACCTGTGTGCGGCCACTGAGAATATTCTTCTGGAGGCCCATTCGCTTGGTTTAGGGGCCTGCTGGGTTCACGGCCCGGTGGCGGCAACCCGTGATGCCATCAAGTTCAAAGAGATTTTGAATATTCCCACCGGCATGAACGAATACAAGGTGATTTGCTATGTGGCCATTGGCTGGCCCAAGGAACAGCGCAAGCACCCCCGGCCTAAATATGCCCTTGAGGATCTGGTCTACTGGGAGAAATTCGGTAACAAGGAGAGACCCTAATGGATAAAACCGCCTATTTTAACGACTTGATGGCGCGCACCGAAGAACTTTTCTATCATGAACTGTCGGACTGTGCCGCCTGGAAAACGGAGTTTATCGGTGTTGATTTTATTCAATCCAAAGACATAACCGGAAATACGCCGGAGGAAATCATTGAAAATTGTATCAAAGAGATAGCTGCGGCCGGACTGATAAAAAGCGCGTCCTACTCCATCGGCGGAGAGTCTATATTGCTCTATCTTAAAGTCCATAGCTGCATCCACATCCCCAAGGAAGTCAGGCTCCAGAAGGGCGGCATCGAGCCCTACAACTGCCCCATAGTGAATATGATCCTGGACCAGTTGATTGAAAAGTTGAACTTTGCCACGACCTACGTGGCTGATATGGAAGTCGATGAAACCACCGGAGAATGCACGGTTAAAAGTGCCATCTTCGAAACGGCAGGAAAAATAGGAAATGTATGCGACTGGTCGGATGAGTGTCGTTTGATCGACGAAAACAATCAATGGAAAACCGTTTCCTGCTGACAAGATCTGTGCTAAAAGATTGGAGTTCGAACTAATCTTACCAGTTGTCTGCAACTTTGCAGACAGAAGAGATCGACAGAACCCATATCTTTTCAAAGACCTATTGCCCAGTGAAGAATGCATTGTGTCTAAAAAATAAAATCGTAGAACGATTTTATGAAACGCGACTGTGTCGCTCCAATGCGGTCAACGCCACCGACTCAGTCGGTGGCTTATGATAGCTAAAATCCCTATCCCTGCAGCAAGCTACAGGGTATTACGGGAATTTTGCCGAAATTTTTCGAATTTCGGCACCGCACTTTCGCAAAAAAAAGGATCTTTATCCATAATTTGAATTCATCT
Source organism: uncultured Desulfobacterales bacterium (assembly GCA_964633115.1). Taxonomy (GTDB): domain Bacteria; phylum Desulfobacterota; class Desulfobacteria; order Desulfobacterales; family B30-G6; genus B30-G6. The sequence continues at coordinate 15,558 of CAZWEO010000021.1, read as the reverse complement.
ACCGCTGTTTACTGCGGCCGCTGCCAAGCAGCGGGGAATTCAAATTTAAAAGAGCCGTGTAGGATCGTCAGACATGCAATGGAACTTTACTATATTAGCATGGCTGTATTGAGATTAAACCCTAAATAAAAGGAGGATCAACAATGCAGTTAAAAAAACGATTTTTCATGATCGCCGCGGTGATGGTGTGCTTAAGTTTCCTGGTGACCGCTTTGCCTACTGAGAGAGCCTACGCCAAAACCATACGATTGAAGGTGGCCATGTATTTCCCACCTCCGGCTTTTCAAACCAAAGTCCTGGAAGAATTTTGCAGAGATCTGGAGGCCCGCACTGATGGCGCGGTGAAGGTGGATTACTATGCAGGTGGTTCATTGCTAAAAGCCCCGGCCATGTTTGACGGTGTGGTCAACGGGATTGCCGATATCGGCTATTCGCATGTCTACTACACCGCCGGGCGCATGCCGGTCACAGAAGCGGTGGGTTTGCCCATCGGTTATCCCAGTGCTTGGGTGGCGGGTCAGGTGATAAATGATTTTTACGAGAAATTCAAACCCAAAGAGTTTGATAAAGTAAGAGTGCTTTGGCTGAATACCTCCTCCAACAGCGCCATTGCCACCTCCAAAAAGGCCGTTCGCAAGTTGGCCGATCTTAAAGGGCTCACCATCAGAGCACCGGGGCAGATCGGAGAGGTCATCAAGGCACTGGGCGGAACACCGGCACCCACGCCAATGATGGAAGTGTATGATTCGATTGCCAAAGGTGTTCTGGACGGAGAAGCATCAAACTTTGAAACCCTTTTCGCCTTTAAGTTCGGCGAAGTGGTGAAGTATTCTACTTCCATCTGGCAGATCAACAGTCCCTATCCATTTTATTTGGTGATGAACAAGAACAGCTACAAGAAACTGCCGGCAGACATTAAACCTATCTTTGACAAGCTAGTCGGGGAGTACAAGGAACGCTACATCATGACCTGGAACTCCATCGATTTCGTTGGCAAGGCTTTCGGTCAGAAAAAGGGAGTGGAAATTATCGAACTGCCTGCAGATGAGACGGCCAAGTGGCAAGCTGCTGTTCAACCTGTCTTCGATGGTTATGTGAAACGCCTGGTGGCAAAAGGGTTTGCCGAGGAGGAGGTCAGAGGCTGGATCAAATATCTCCGGGAGCGATCGGACTACTACACCAAAAAACAGATTGCCTTGCGCATTCCGTCGGCTGCTGGGCCTCCCGAAGTAAGACCAGCAGCACTCAAATAAATAATACCTGAATCTTGCATGAAATTTGATGATAATTTTATTAACATTTATCAAGTTGGACTTTAGAAAGATTCCAGCTTCACGGTGCGTACGGGGGGGGATGCCTCCTCCGCGCACCTGCTGAAAGTCATCAGGAGAACTCCATGCCGGACAAATTTGAAAGGTTTAACCGTCTGATAAGTGGATGGTTTGAGTGGATAGGGTTTGCGGCTCTTTTTTTGATGATGGCGGTAACCTGTGTGGATGTCGTGGGTGCCAAGGTTTTCAAGTGGCGTCTTTTGGGAGCCCTCGATATCGTAACGCTTTCCCAGATCGTGGCCATCGGATTCGCAGCCAGCATGACGCTGATAGTAGGCCAGCATATTAGTGTTGAATTTTTTTTCAAGCTTATGCCGCGCCCGCTGCAGAAGGTCATCCACGGTTTCGTTCTGTTGCTTTCTCTGGGGCTTTTTGTCCTGATTATCTGGCAGGTGTGCGTGCTGGGCTATTCATTTCAGGAATCCGGGGAGTACAGTCCAACGATATACATCCCCTTGTATCCTTTTGCCTATGCCCTCGCCTTTGCCTGTATCCCAGTTTGCCTGGTACTAATCCAGACGTTTATTAAAGCTGTCGCGGGGGGGCAAGAGAAATGAATCCAACAACTGTCGGATTAATCGGCATCGCTTTACTTCTCGTTCTTTTTCTTCTCAGGATGCCGGTGGCCTTTGCCATGGCCCTGGTGGGATTCGGCGGTTTTGCCCTTTTGACCAGCCCGGCAGCAGCCTTACATCTTTTAAGCCGCGATGTCTATGATACCTTTTCATCCTACCCCTTGAGCGTGATACCCCTATTCATTCTCATGGGCACATTCGCTTTTGCTTCCGGCATCAGCCAGAGGCTTTACAAGACTACCTATACCTGGATAGGACAATACCGGGGAGGTCTGACCATGGCTACAGTTTTTGCCTGTGCCGGGTTTGGTGCGATCTGCGGTTCAAGTACGGCTACGGCGGCCACCATGGGGAAAATCGCCCTGCCGGAGATGAAAAAGTATGATTATGACGATACATTGTCCACCGGTACCGTAGCCGCTGCCGGTACCTTGGGAATTCTCATCCCGCCGAGTACCGTTCTGATTGTATACGGCATACTGACCGAAGAATCCATCGGCAAACTTTTCGTTGCCGGCATACTGCCGGGGATACTCATGACGATCCTGTTTGCCCTGACAGTAGCAGTCTTATGCTGGCGCAACCCCGCCATTGGTCCCCCAGGCACTCCCACCAGCTGGGGAGAAAAGCTAAAGGCACTTACCGGGATTATCGAGGCCCTGTTGCTTTTCCTGTTGGCCATCGGGGGCCTTTTTCTAGGCTGGTTTAGTCCCACGCAGGCCGGAGCCATCGGCGCCGGTGGTGCTTTACTCATCGGTCTGGTCAGGCGTAAACTTACCTGGGGAACCTTTGTCGATGCCGGTAAAGCGGCTATTCGGACATCCTGCATGGTAATCTTCATCATCTCCGGTGCCGTTGTATTTGGACACTTCATGTCGGTATCCAGAATACCATTCATACTGGCCGAATGGCTGGGAGGTCTGCCTATCCATCCCATGGCTATCATAGGGGTCATCATCTTCATCTACTTTTTGGGCGGGTTCTTCATGGACTCCATGGGTTTGGTAGTTGTGACCATTCCGATCTTTTTTCCGATAGTTATGAAGCTCGGTTTTGATCCGATCTGGTTCGGCGTTATCATTGTACTGGTTAGCGAGATGGGGGTGATCACGCCGCCGGTAGGCGTCAACGTATTTGTGATTAAGGGGATCTCCCCTGATATACCTTTAGAACAAATTTTCAGAGGGATTTTACCATTCCTGGCCGCACTTGTGATCATGACCATCATACTGCTCATATTTCCCCAAATTGCCACCTTTCTGCCCAGCTTGGTCGGCTACTGAGCCGCAATAATGGATCAATATCGATTTATCCGTTTTTGGGTATGCGGCTTTGTCACCGGCAGAGCCCTGACCGCAAATTGTGTAGCGATTATATTAAGGAGCAATCGATCATGGATTGGCAGTCATTGATCGATCAAATGATATCTGGTTCAGAACTGGCGTTATCACGGTTAATTTCTTTGGTGGAAAACCGGGAACCGGGTTGGCATGAGGTGATGAAACAGGTGTATCCAAGGGCCAATCGGGCGGCAACCATTGGTATCACCGGGTATCCGGGGTCGGGTAAGAGCACCCTTACCGGTAAGCTTGTGCGCGAACTGGTGAACAGGGGCAATTGCGTGGGGGTAATCGCTGTGGATCCATCCAGCCATGTGACCGGCGGCGCTTTTCTGGGTGACAGGATCAGGATGAATGAGCTGACTACTCTGGATGAAGTCTTTATCCGCTCCATGAGCTCCCGTGGAGCCGTGGGCGGGATTCACCAGGCCGCCCGGGATGTCATCCGTATACTGGATGCCTTTGGTAAGGATTACATTCTGGTGGAGACAGTCGGCGTGGGCCAGGATGAGATCGCCATTACGCGGGCGACCCAGGTTGTCTTGTTGGTTTGTGCGCCGGGTCAAGGGGACGGTATCCAATACTTAAAAGCTGGTGTTATGGAAGTTGCCGATATCTACGTGGCCAACAAATCGGATTTGCCGGAATCGAAGCACGTTGTGAATAACCTGCAAGGTGTTCTACTGCAAGAATCCGCAACAAATCAGAAAGAAAAATCGCTGGTCCAAACGGATGCCCTAACGGGCACGGGTATTACCGATCTTGCCGATGAGATTGAAAAAAAGATTGCGGCCCCTCAGTTCCAGGATGCCTGGCGGCGGCGAATGGTGTTCGAAGAGGTCGAATCAATTCTGAAAGGAAGATTGGCAGAACTTGCCAGTCTGCAGTGGACGAGTGAAACCGAAAGAACAGCGATGGTAGATGACCTTATGGCTGGTCGGGCGGATCCTTATACCCTTGCCGATGAAATGCTCATTAGGAGTCTGAAGAAGCTGCGCAATAACGAGGACTGAATTCTGCTTTTAAATTTTAGACAACTTGACAGGAATCAATGTTTGATTAACTTACTAACTTTATAATGCTTTTCGGTCGTCCCTATGGCTGAAGAAGCCCATGCATTGCGTTTCCTATTCATTTCGGCGGCATGGGCTGCAGAAAGTGTGATTAAAATGGCACAGAAAAAGAAATTTAAGATCGCATCCGCCAACTCGAATCGAAAGGACAGTATTTCACTGATCGAGGATGCCTATCGAAAAATCAAGCAGCTGATTTATAATCAGCAGTTGATTCCTGGGCAGCGGCTTGTTTATGATGATCTGGCCAGAACACTCAATATGTCACGCACGCCCATTATCAACGCCTTGAACCGCCTGGCACAGCAAGGGCTGGTCAAATCCGAATCGTTTCGCGGTTTCTATGTCAGCCCCATGGACCTCCAAGAAGTGTGGGATGCCTTCGGTGTGCGGGAGGCCCTTGAAACATATGCGGTTGCCGAAGCAATTTCCAAAGCCGGGCGGGATGATTTTAAGTCTCTGGAAACGAAGCTTCTTGAACATGAAAGCTACCAGCCCAAATATTATGACCGTAAAAAACTGTTTCTGGATGCTACATTTCATTTGCAAATCACCGAGATGACCGGAAACCGCGTCCTCAAGTGGCATCTGCGCATGAACTTCGAACACGTCTACCTACGTGCCAAGCTGGACAACTATGATACCGAACGCATGACCCAAGCACCGACAGAACACCGCATACTTCTCAAGCAAATGAAAGATAAAAATGTCTTAAGGAGTGTTGAAACCATCCGTAACCATATTCAGACTGCCAGAAGCTATGTGATTGAGTGCCTTTCCAACAATGAAAACGGCGCGGAGCAGTATGCTCTGTAAGCCCCAATGAAACATCATGCAGGATAAAACGTGTCCCCAGCCGCAGCCGTTCAGCGGTGTAATAAGCAGTATCCTATTCCTAACACTGCTATTCTTTACGACCTTCCTTAGCCGCTTTATTTTTGCGCCATTGATGCCGGCCATGAGTACCGAGTTAATGCTGTCGCCCAGCCAGGCCGGATCCCTATTTTTATCCGGGTCTGTGGGCGTATTTATGGGCTCATTGTCAGCCGGCTTTATCTCATCACGCATACAGCACAAAGGGACTATCGCCCTGTCCCTTTTCGGATCAGGGTTGGCGCTGCTGTTTTGCACAATTTTCACTTCTTTGTGGGCCTTGCGCGGATTTATACTCATGCTTGGATTTATGGCGGGGATGAACTTACCGTCCAATGTGGCCACGATTACTGCTATGGTTAACCGTCAGGACTGGGGCAAGGCCCTGGCCATCCAGCAGTCAGCGCCACCATTAAGTTTGGTTACGGGCCCTCTGCTGACGATTCTGCTATTGACTTGGTTTAGCTGGCGCGCACCGATGGTGCTGATTGCAGTAGTCGGTATGACCATGGCCTTGGTATTGTTACGGTTTGGAAAAGTCGGTGAATTTCCAGGTGAGGCACCCGACCTTTCCCTGGCGCGGATCATCATGCGAAATCGATCTTTCTGGATCATGATCGTTCTGTTTGCCCTGGGTATGGGGGGACAGGTTGGTATCTATGCCATGTTGCCGCTTTACCTGATCTCTGAAGGCGGGTTGTCCGAATCGACCGCCAACATGTTGATCGGGCTGTCACAGATATCCGCAATTTTCATGACTTTTTTTGCCGGATGGGTATCGGATAGAATCGGAGAAAAAAAAGCAATCTTCATCTTTTTGTTAATTTCGGGATTGGTTACGCTGTCTATGGGTCTGGTGTCCGGCTTCTGGCTCAAAATTGTTGTATTTCTACAACCAGCTATAATCGTTTGCTATTTCCCAGCGGGATTTGCCGCGCTTGCACGGATCGTTCAACCGAATCTCAGAAGCCTGGCCACCGCCTGGGCAGCCCCGACAGGTTTTGTCCTTGGCGGAGGGCTCCTGCCACTTTTTCTTGGCTACATGGGACAAATGCTGACGTTTGCCGGCGGATTTATTTTGGCAGGTGGTATCATCATTGTCGGCTCAGTCCTTCCATTTTTCCTGGATCTGATTGAAAAGATCGACGAGGGCTGTTGATAACTTTCCAGCCATACGTGCCCAGACAGCCACTCTCTGGGCCTCCCTCTGGGACACGGTCGGCGATAAGTTGTGCTTATCCCCTTTTGCCTGGAAAGTTAATAAGAAATCGCGGTAGTTTAGAAACGCTGTGGTTCTAATCATAAGCCATCGACATGGTCGATAGTGCTGACTGAAGCAACATGAATCGGGCGATTTCTTTACGCGTAGTCTGTTGGCGGTTCATATATAAATAGCAAGAAGCTTGTCTACTTAAATGACAATTGACCAGTCTACATTACAGCCTACTTAGAAGATTCTGGATTGACGTTGCGTGTCAATATCTTGGTATTCAAAACAATCGTTTGCTTTTTAAGATATGAACTTTAAGTCTGAAAATATACGACAGCTGTAATGGCGTCTAACGATTGGTTAAAATCCGTTCAGTCAACTGTTTGGTGTCGCCCCAGAATATGCAAACCGGATCATGGACGCCGGTTTCCAGAAATCATTGAAAGCAGGATGACTATCATTAGGAGATCGAATTATGAGAAAAATGATTAGACGTCCAATTCATCCGGGCATCCAAAGAGTTACAAAACAGTGGACAGATTGTTTAACCGACAAATGAGTGGCGTCTGTTTTTTTGTGATGGTTTGACTCACTCATAAACCACCGACATCGTCGATGGCGTTGACATCATAAACCACTGACCTATTCGGTGGTGGGTGACATTCTGGAAACGGTTTCCATGACCTTTTGCAAACCATATCTGTCGGCCAAGGCTTCAAGTCCCATCTCAATCTCTTCTCGCTGATCTGTCTCTTCTTCACCGTTCTCTTCCCTAACCTCATACGTCAGCGCATCGAATTTACACGCTTGAACACACATGGGTTCAGGTAGCGGTGGTGTATCTTCACACATATCGCATTGAAGCGGAAGATTGGAATCGGGCTGCTTGAACCGGTCTCTGGATGGGCAGACCGCCGAACAAAAGGCACACTCAGTGTATTGCTTGGCGTCAATGTTATAAAGGTTTCTCCCGTTGCATTCTGCCCGTGAGTAATGACCACCGCGGATGGGTACGTAGACATCATTGATTTCATCCATATACACTCGAATCCGTGATCTGGCGGGATTGAGACTGCTGTAGCGCGGCTCGGCGTGAAACGCGGAGCATGCCATTTCACATGATCGACACCCGGTGCAATTATCGACATTGACTTTTATGTTCTTAACGACTTTCATCCCAAATCCCGTTTTCTTGAAAATACTTACTTACAAAATCCAGACCCAGCTTTTCCAGCATCTCTTGGGTGGGCACACCATCCTTGTTCCAGCCTTTGAATTTGTAGTAATCGTCCAGCAGCAGCTGTTCCATTTCTTCGTCCCGGACGGCCCAATGATCTTCGGGGGGGCGTTCATCTTTTCGGCGTAAACCCCTTCTCACGTTGATGGCCCGGACCAGCGTCCGGACTCTTTGAAAGTTTTCCCAAAGCTTTTCTTTATCCATTTGTATGCCGGTTGCAAGTTCGATAAACTCGGGGATATTATTGATGTGGTACGCAATATCTCCTCCGAATTGACCCCGGAAAGATGACACATAGCCGCACAGCCCCAGGGAATCGTCGATGTAATGCATGGCCTCATTCCAATCGACGATATCGCAAAACGCCTGATTGGACATGACGTTACGTTTCTCCCAATTCAGAAAATATTGTTTGAATTTCTTATGGGGCACGGCATCCCATTTACTGACAAAGGCCTCTCTTTCGGCCATTGTCGGTAATGGGTCCTGGGGAAAAGAGCCTTCAATCTGGGTAATGCTCATTTTTTCACCCGTGGCGATCATGAGGAAATAGGCGGGATTAACCTTGCCCAGTTTGATGGGCAGTTGTTCAAATTTTTTGGTGGTATTGTGGTCATATTTTTCGGCACCTTTGCCGATGCGGCGGGCCGCCCAGTATACACCGTCGGCCAGAATATCGCCAATCCCTTCACGACGCACGATTTTCTCCAACAGATAAAAAAACCGATCCCCGCTGTCCTTGGGTAAATCCGGCATGTCTTCATCGGTGAGAATGCCATCTTCGTACAGCTCCAGCGCAAAAGCCATTACCTGGGGTGTGGAGTAGGAGTCCAGCCCGTATTCCTGGGCCTCACCCAGGATTTCATAGCTGAAATCAAGCTCTTTAAAGGCCGCCATGTGGTAGGTGTCTTTTCCGAAGCATTTATAGGCGAAGCGCTTGCGCCCCGGGAATTTGATGACATTGCGACACTGCTTGGGACAATTATAACAACTCGTCTGTCGATCCATGTGATCATATTTTAAATGGCGCCATCTTTCTTCGAGTTCCTCGCTCCAGTAGCCTTTTCGGCGGGTGCGGGCATTGCCCCAGGCAAAATGGTTATGGTGGAAGCTGTCATCTTCATCCACCGCCATCCAGTCGCCACATCCATCACTTTCGGCTATCCTTTTGTGCATAGTGAAACTCAGTTCAAAAAGCTCAGTCGGCCGAGCGATATGGATATCCCTGGTTCCGCGAATGGCAATGGCTTTCAGGCGCTTGTCTCCCATGATCACGCCAACACCGCGTGACGCACTTGAGTGCCCATGGTCGATGGAGGCCGTATACACACGATTTTCACCAGCCAGACCGATGGCCGCCACCTGAACTTTATCGTCCTGCAGCTCTTTTTTCAGAATATCGCCGGTTTCGGTACAGCCTAGTCCTTTGAGATGAGCGGCATCCCGAATTTCCACTTGGTCATTATGGATCCACAGGTACACGAGATCATCGGCTTTTCCGCGAATGATAATTTTATCATAGCCGGCATGTTTCATTTCCGGTCCGAAATATCCACCCATCAATGAATGCGACATGAGGTTTGTCTGGGGGGAAAATGTGTTCACGGCAACCCGGTTGGCAGCGGGAACGGGTGTGGCGTGCAATAGGCCAGCGCTGAATATGAGCAGGTTATCCTGTGAAAAGGGATCCACATCCGGCTGTACGCGATCCCATAGTATCTTGGCCGCAGTACCCTGACCACCCAGAAAAAGTTCGGTGTCTTTTGGATCAGTGGCGACCTTCTCTATATTTTTGCGGGATAGGTCTATTTCTAAATTATATCCGGTTTCAGCATATCTCATTGCTTGGCTCTTTTAAAAAAATATTAAATCGATCTACAGTCCAATTTGGCATTTGTTTATATAGTTCTCATCAAATTTCATGCAGAATTCAGCTAATATATTAATAATTAATATATTAAGTTAATTTACCTGTCAAGCATTTTCAAAATTGTTGATTTCCGGCTGGAACTCTACCTGAGGCCTTCGAGTGCGCCCCAGCCAGCCTCCTCGTCTAAGTCTTGCAGCGTGGAACATCACCAAATTAGGATAAGTTCATTATCAAAGCGAAAATGTATTGCTACGGTAAGGCAGCAAAAGGATTGCGGTTAAAAAATTGCGCAACCGAATTTATTGACAAATATTTATTAATATGTATAAAGTTAATATATTAACTAATAATCGAGCTTATATTATGCAAAATATAAAAGCAAATTGGGGTGGTTACAAAGGCGACCTGGATATGAACGAAAAACTGATGGTTGCCATTGTCAAAGCATCAGAGACCTACAAGAAAAATGCCGGGGCGATATTTCGGAATTACGGTTTAACTTTCTCGCAATACAATGTGTTAAGGATTTTGAAAAATTCTCCCCATGGAAAAAATACGATTACGATTACCGGCAGAATCATGCTGGTTTCAGGTGCTAATATGACCGGGGTCGCCAAAAGATTGGAAAAAGACGGATTTATCATCAGAAGAGGTGATAGCAGCGACGAACGGATTACCTGGCTGGAAATTACCCCCAAAGGAAAGCAAACCATCAAGAATATTACTGCAGAAAAGGACAAGCTGATCCAAACGTATCTCATGGAGTTTCCCGAAGAAGAAAAAATAAACGTGTTAGAGAGTCTCAAGCGTATTTTTCAAAAAGGAGATGTTTTCAGAAGATCTGTCTAGAAATAGTTTTGAAACAGCTTCTAATGAGCAGTAAGGAGAATCCCATGCAACAGCCTAAAATTGCCGTTGTTGGTGTTGGGGCTACCGGGACCGTGCTGGCGGCAGCAATTCTGGACAAATATCCTGAAACCGTTCTGGTCGGTCGTAATCCCATGGCGGGTGAAATACTGTTATCGCAGGGACTACGTGTATCCGGGGCTATCAATTATACCAGCCCGGTAAAAAATCATGTCACCCAGATTAAGACGCTGAGGCATTTAAATCCTGATTTGATTTTCATTGCTGCCAAAACTTTTCATCTTGATCAGATTCTAAAGGAGCTTGAAACTGTATATCGCCCCGGCATCAAGCTAATTAGCACACAAAACGGTCTCGGGCCTGAAGATCTGATTGCGGAAAAATTCGGTTCAAATGCCGTTTTCCGTATGTCCTTAAATTTTGGTGCCGCATTGAATGCTCCCGGAGAAGTAGCGGTGGCGTTTTTCAATCGCCCCAATCACATGGGAAGCTTGAATCCGGAAAACCACAATTTGGGATCGCGAATCACCGCCCTACTAAGCGATTGCGGATTGGACACCGAGTTCGTTGACGATATCAAACTTTATGTCTGGAAAAAAATGGTTATGAAATGCACCATGTCATCAATCTGTGCGCTTACCAATAAAACCATCAAGGAAGCACTGGAATTTGGACCCACAAGGGAAATCGCCGAGGCGTGCTTTAAGGAGGCGCTGGCGGTTGCCCGGGCCGTGGGCTACGATATTGAAGAAGCATACCTGGCCCAAGCCGTAAATTATCTATTGAAGGCCGGTGTTCACCGCGATTCCATTTGTTTTGATATCGAAAACAAAACAGCGACTGAGATCGATTTTCTGGCTGGCAAAATTGTCGCCTATGCGCGTGAGAGGGGTGTACCTACGCCAAGTTTTTCGACCATGACTAATCTGGTCAAGGCCATTGAAGACGAATATATGAATGGTTCGTAAAAAGTTCAACTGCTGCGTTGTGCCGCATCTCGCAATCATTCAACGTACGAACAGTACGCCTCATGATTACGAAATTTGCACGCCTTGAATTTGAACTTTTTACAAACCATTCTATATTAGATTTTTGCAGTATTCATAAAATCGTGGAACACGATTTTATTATGGGAGGTAAATCTCATGACAGAAAACAAAGAAATCCTAACGGATTGCACGCTATGTTATCATAGTTGCGGCACCCGCGTGACGGTGGAAGACGGTAAGGCTGTTAAAATTCGAGGGCTTGAGTCCCACCCTTTGAATAAAGGCCGCTTATGCCCCAAAGGAGCGAATGCTCTGGATGTTATATACGATCCCAGCCGCCTGAAGCAGCCGCTCAAACGCAGCAAGGGGGGCTTTGAAGAGATCACCTGGGACCAGGCTTTGGATGAAATTGCCGTGAAATTGACGCGGCTTAAAAACGAGTATGGTCCGGAGATTTTTGGTTTTTTCTGCGGTTCTATCGGTGTCGAAAACCTGGAGATGTCCACCTTGGTCCACCTGCTTCGATCGGGTGTCGGGGCCCCGAATTTTTTTTCGGTGGAAAGCATTTGTTACCGCATGCGTATCCGGACGCGCCAGATGACTTTCGGCAAGTATCCGACCGAGGAGCCTGATTCCAACCTCTATGTCCTTTGGGGACACAACCCGGATCAGTCTGATTTTCCCCTTAAATTTTTTATGAAAAAGAATTTGAAAAAAGGCGCAAAACTGGTGGTCATCGACCCAAAGCGCATCCCTCTGGCCGATGGGGCGGACATGTATTTGCGAATTCGGCCCGGTACGGATGGTGCCCTGGCTCTGGCCCTGATGAACGTTATCATTGAGGAGAACATATATGATGGTGATTTTATCGAAAAACACACGTTCGGATTCGAGCGACTCGTGGCTCACATTCAAAAATATACGCCTGAGTGGGCCGAGGAAATCACCTGGATACCGGCTGATGACATACGCAAATTAGCCAGGCTCTATGCCGGCACCAAGGGTGCTAGTATATTTCAGGGTACCTGTACCCAAGATCAGACAGCCAACGGTACCCAGAACAGTCGCGCATTCGGCATCCTGCAGGCAATCACCGGAAATATTAATGTGCCCGGTGGTTGGGTAACCAGTCCGCCCCCGAGATTTGGACATCCGGGTTACAGCGTGGAGGGCGATCCCCTGGGAAGCGACAAATATCCATTGTTTGTGGAGTTTTGGGGGCGCAAGGCACCATACGGGGTGGTGACCATGGTTCCGGAAAGTATCCCTGAAAAGCTTAGAGGCTTTTTAGTAATTGGCGGCAATCCCCTGGTTTCGATGCCGGACAGCAATGCTTTTAAGGCGGCATTTGAGAAATTGGAACTTCTGGTGGTTCATGATCTAGTTATGACCGAGACCGCTAAAGCTGCTCATTATGTCCTGCCGGCTTGTTCGCACCTTGAGAAGTGGGGTGTCGCGTATACTTACAACGTCTGTCATTGTATGCCTTATCTGATGCTGAGAAAAAAGTGTATTGAACCGATTGGCGAAAGCTGGTCGGAATGGAAGTTCATAACTGAGCTTGGTAAAAGATTGGGATTAGACCATCAGTTTCCTTGGGCATCGGAAGAGGAGTTTGTGGCCTTTATGGTTGATCCAAGCGGTTTATCATTTAACTATCTTTTAAATGAAAAGCCGGAAGGCGATTTTTATGCTGAGAAGAAATACGTAATACCTGAAAAGCTGTTTCGCACACCTTCCGGAAAGATCGAAATCTATAGCGAAACCCTGGAAAAAGAAGGATTCGATCCTTTGCCTTCTTATCTGGATCCGGAAAGAGGACCACTGCGGGGCAACAAGGATTTTTTGGAGAAATATCCACTAATCCTTTCGGTTGGCAATCGCAACATCTATTATACTCACAGTCAACAGCGCCAGGTGCCAGCGTTGAAAAAGATTTTTCCTGATCCGCTTACTGAGATTGGACCGGAGACGGCTCAAAAATTCGGCATCAAAAACGGCGATTTAATCATCGTGGAAACAAATACGGGCCAGGTTAAAATGAAAGCGAGTGTGGATGAGCGGGTCGCCGAAGGAGTTGTCCTGGTTCCGCATGGATGGAGTGGCGAAGCCAACGGTAATCTGCTTACGGATCTCAACTGTCGTGAGCCGATCATGGGATATCCTGATCAAAAGTCGTTGCAGTGCGCAATTAGAAAGGTTTTTGACAGATGAGTATAATAGATTCTTTCTCGCTGGAAGGCAAAACAGCAATAGTCACCGGTTCTGCGCATGGTTTGGGAAAAAAGATCGCATTGGGGTTGGCCGAGTGCGGCGCGTCTTTGATTTTGGCGGATATTGATGACCCCCGCGAGACGGAAAGACAGATTAAATCGTTAGGTGCGCGCTGTTTTTCCATGCAAACCGATATATCGGACGACGTCCAGGTGAAGGCTTTGGCGCAAAAGGCCATCTCAGAATATGGAAAAGTCGATATCCTTGTCAACAACGCGGGTATTTCTCAATTGAGCTATACGCCGTCTGAGGAATTGAGCGTGGCAGAGTGGGATCGGGTTATGGCGATTAATTTGCGCGGGACTTTTCTTTGCTGCAAACATATTGGCAAGTCGATGATTAAAAACGGGGGTGGTAAAATCGTTAATATTGCATCGACTGCAGGTATTACCGGGGTACCCCGAGCACCGGCGTATTGTGCCTCAAAGGCTGGGGTTATCCTGCTGACAAAAAGCCTGGCCCTGGAGTGGGCTCGACACGACATTCACGTCAATGCCATTGCTCCCCATTACCTGGAAACGGACCTGACCAAAAGCCTCAGAGAATCCGATACTGTATACACTCGCTTGAGTAAATCCATTCCTTTAAAAAGGTTTGGCAAAACCTCCGACCTCATCGGTGCTGTTTTGCTTTTGTCATCAAATGCATCAAACTATATGACAGGCAGTGTGCTAACTGTGGATGGTGGTTACCTATCCCAATAGGCGCTAACATTATTCCAAGTCCGATGCGGTTCCACCACCATATCTTGTAATGTGACCGAGTTAGCAATTCATTTCATCTTATTTTGGAGCGATAGTGCCAGCATCTGGGCCAATTTCTCTGCCTGTTTTTGGGATGGCGCCTCATGCACACCGGCAATATAGTTATTAATTGAAAAAATATATTCATAGGTTCCCATAATTTCGATCATGCGGGCACCTTTGATGGATGTATTCACTTTGATATCATTGGCGCCAAATTCTTTAAAGTATGCGTAAAGGCCATTTACCAATTCTTTAGCTGCTGCCGGTGAATTTCGTTTTGAGATAAATGCGATTGCTTCGTCGTCAACTATTTGATAAGTGATCGTAAAAACTTTATCCAGCCGATCATATCCAAATGCATCCTTGGGAATCATGGCGGCGCTGCCTTTAATCTGGTTTTCCTGCGGAAACAAAGTGAGCTCGTGCATGTCGGCTGACTGGACCGGCGTGTCTTTGACAAATTGCCGGGCCATTTGGCTCAGCATGGTCATACGTGCGCCCAGGGGCATCATGGATATGAGTTCAACATAGTAAGGGCCATGTACGAGGTAGACGGCGTTTTCGGTTTGATAGGCCATGGGCGTTACCTCGATGGGCCTGGCATTGTCGCGTTGCTGTAGGCTGAATACGGAAAAAGCATTGGCCAGGTTACCCATATCATAGATATTGACCTCGATGAGTATATCCGCATTATCAGTGGCCACAAATAACTGGCTTTTGAGTCGTCCAAATCCGGCCGGCAGATAGAATTCTGCCTGACCGTTGATCTTTTCCCATAGGGTGTCCGGGCCATAAGATTCGGGTCCGTCAAAGGGTTTTACATTCGGTGTCGGGGCAATAAGGGCCGATAAAGTTTCCGTCTGAGTTTCTGCTGCAGCTGTGCAAACCACAATTGGAAAGATGATCAAGAAAGCTACTTTAAGCATAGTCAAGATTAGTATATCGGCTGAGGATATGGACAAGTTTAACCACGTTTTCATAGAAACCTTCATATGTGGTTTATAATAAAAAGTTGTGAGTTTATTGATGGCTAAATTGAAAACGGCAATATTTTCCTGAATAAATTGTATTCCAAAATTAACGTTTTCCTTATTGTTTTTACAACATTTAGACTATATAAACCTGTTAAAAAGCTAGCCGCGCTGCAAAGTTGCACCGGGCTGGAAGCCGATA
>CAZWEO010000020.1:0-63436 GCA_964633115.1 uncultured Desulfobacterales bacterium | reverse complement strand
GCCTTGTCAGTTATTTTGGGACTCGGAGGGTCAGCTAAATTGAGACGTAGCAGTTTGCTTCGCAGAAGATTGAAATCGGTTGGTCTGCATGTTTTAGCAGTTGTTGTAAGGATCATTATAGGCGTAGCACTAATAATGGTCGCAACAGAGTCAAAATACCCGACTGCTATTTTCATCATAGGATGGATTTCAATCGTTGCTGCATCCGTCTTAGGAATAATGGGGCGTACTAATTTTACGCGCTTAATGTCATGGGCTCTCAGCTTTTCAAATTCCCTCGGACGTATGGGCGGATTTCTGGCCATTTTATTCGGATGTTTTCTAATACATGCTATAGTTTGATAGGTGCAATTGCTGTTGTCGGATAGATTTAATTGGCCTTGTGCATTGATGAGATATTTTATAGGAGTCAACCCGCGTGTTTCTCAATATATCATTATTCTCCTAATAAAGACTTTTAGCATAGTCTTCAGATTCGGCATGAATTTCCCAACCAAAAGATGTTGGGTATGATCGCCTGCCGTACTTCCTTACATCTTTAAAAGCGAGAGACAAAATGAACGAATTAATTCGATATGGCGTTTAATTATCAATTGTGACGATCTAGCGAAGGTTTTATTATTGGAGTACTTTCATTATTCCCCCACTCAGCCCAAGATCCATCATAAACACTGACCTTTGTATATCCTAATAGCCTGAGGGTAAAATAAGTGTGTGTTGCTCTCACACCGGTCTGGCAGAGTGTGACAATATTTTTATTATGCGAAACGCTTTGAGATTTGTAGAGATCCACCAGAATTTCTTCTCGAGCAAAAGTTTTCGAATTGTCTTTTTTCAAATTAGAAATCCAGTTGATATTAATTGCTCCCGGGATATGACCACCGCGCGCAGCCCTGACATCTTCTCCAGCATATTCCTTTGGCGACCGGGTATCAATTATTAGCACATCTGGATTACTCAGATTGCCTACAATCCAATCTTTAGAGGCAAGTAGTTCGTGCTGTAGGTGAGGGGTAAAAATTCCACTGGGATTTATATGTGTTGCCATCTGAATTGGGCGTTGTTCCTGTGACCACTTATTCCAACCACCATTGAGAATATGAATGTCATTATGTCCCAAATATTCCAATGCCCAAAAAAGGCGAGATGCCCATAATCCATCACCACTGTCGTAGATCACAACCAAGCTATCATTGCTGATTCCAGCTTTCTCCAATTCCGGCACTATATTTTTTACTGCAGGCAGCATCCCAGGGATATCGTTAATTTTATCCCAGACCGTCTTTCGATCAAGGTATACCGCGTTATGGATATGCCCCTTTTGATAATTTTCTAGTTTCCTTCCGTAGTCTATAATGCGTAGTTTCAAAGAGTTGTTTTTTATCTCCAACCATTCTGTCTCGATAAGGATTGGTATTTCAGGTGCGGCTTTTTCAGCTAAGGATTGTGGTGATGGTTTTATAAAATCTTTTATATTTGTACAGGAGACAAACAATACCAGAGCCAATAGAATGATAATACAGAATAGGAGTTTTTTCTTCATTTTATACCCCCTTTGTTCAATAATCCAACGATATATTTAGACGAATCTCATTGAGATTTTTCTTGCTAATGAGATGTTTAACAATTTGAAATGAAAGGTAAACGCACACTGGCCGACTTTGAGTTTACCCCATTTCTGATAGTGGCATCAAAATCGAAACAGGAAGTAAAGGTAGGATCTTTTTATGAAGACTACACCACTATGTGGTATTTATAATGTTGAACATTATAGAATGTCAAGGAATAACCGCCTAACATCCTTAGCCCATCTCCTTGACAAAAAGCACGACAATTAGAGCGTTTGTCAGAATAACGTTCCGAAATCGGCAGTTCTTTGAGTCTTTTGTGGATTATTGATAACGTCCAAAATAGCTTGGTCCAAACGCTCTATGTGTTGTTCTTTGAAAAGTAACCCTCTTATTGGCTTGATCTGAAAAGGCTTGATTTGAATAGCAGTACATCGCGTTGCTGTTTCACTAGAGCCAACCCGGGAAACCAACGTAAGTTCTTCAATCGTAGCGTTCCTCGGGTTAGGGATGATTAACGACCGTGCCATATATCATAATGTGGCACAATGTTCCGTAACAGTCTAGGTTTTTTGTTGATGAAATCAACACCATAGCGGTTGTCATAATTTCACAGAAATCTGGACGGTTAAGTAAAAAAAGTCTTTACTTATTTAAACGAATCTCAATCGGAATATATTTATGACAACCGGTATATATGTTAGCGTGAAGCCAACATATTCAAAACCTAAAGGGCTCCTGAAAAGCTGTGATATCATACTATCAATTGAAGACGGTCAGGAAAGTTTAAGCCAGCGGATGCTATTGGAACGGCATGACGGGCAGATCCGCTCCATTTCTACCTGGTAATGATCCGGCCATTGATTATCACAGCGCATACAGACAAATTCCGCTTCGCTATTTTCATCTTTTGGCTTGGGGTTTTGCGGACGCGGCACTTTGGCTTTTTCTAAAGCAACCCGGGTCCGGTCAATCTCCGCCGCATCAATAGATTGACGTTTGGTTTCAACTGCCTCCATGATGGTTTGCCAGCGGGCGCCTTCAGCTGCAGAGCACCATTCCAGCATGAGCCGGTCCGGCCGCAACCCGGATTTTTCCAATCCGTTCCACAATCCATCCACGCGACGCATAGTGCTCCGATTGGCATCGATGTAATGACAATCAACATAGTGGCAACCCGAGACAAGCACCACGGGGGCACCCATTTTAAAGGCATACCAAACGAACTCCGGGTTGACCCGGGCCGAACACATGGTGCGAATTATGCGTGCATTGGGCGGATAGACCATACGGGCCACACCGGCGGTATCGGCGCCGGCATACGAGCACCAGTTGCAGGCAAAGGCCACAATTTTATCAGCCTGATTTTCCTCCAGGATGGCATCGATCTGGGCATAGATGGCCTGATCCGTAAAATGGCGCATTTCAATGGCACCGTGACGACACTCAGCCGCACAATTTCCACAACCCACGCAGGCAGCGCTGGTAAGTTGAGGCAATTCTTTCTTAGCCCAGCTTATGGCACTAAATGGACACACACTGGCACACTGGCCGCATTTTTTACATAACTCCGCATCCAGTACCGATGTAATCGCTTCCACCGAAAAGGTATCTTTTTTAAGCAATATAGTGCTCTTGGATGCAGCCGCCCCGGCCTGGGTAACGCTTTCCCTTACATCTTTTGGGCTTTCGGCACAGCCGGCAATAAACACACCTTTGGTGGGTGTATTAACCGGTAATAGCTTGGCATGCGCTTCCTTTAAAAAACCATTGGGCGATTTGGAAAGACTCACGAGTCTGCGAATCGATTCGGTGTCGGTGGCCGGCTTGGCCCCCACGGCCAATACAACCATATCGAATTCATGCTGCTCCAGTCTCTTGGCGGTGGTATTTTCGACCGTCACCATCAGGTTACCGGTTTCAACGTCTTCAACCACATCTCCGGGCAAACCGCGAACATAGCGCACGCCGTTGTGTTTACTACGCATGAGCAGTTCTTCGAATCCTTTACCAAAAGCGCGCAGATCCATGTAAAATACGGTAATATCAATCTCCGGGTAGTTATCCTTGAGATATTGGGTTGCTTTGATGGTGTTCATACAACAAATATTGGAGCAATAGGGATACCCTCTATCAGCATCCCGGGTACGGGATCCCACACACTGAATAAAGGCAATCTGTTGCGGCATTTTCAAGTCGCTCGGGCGCCCCAAATGTCCCTCCAAGGGGCCACCGGTTGAAATCAGACGTTCAAATTCCATGCTGGTGACCACATTGGGGAATTGCCGGTAGCCATACTCGTTCAAAGCCGTGGGATCATATGATTCCATACCACTGGCCACCACGATGGCACCTACATTCAGCTCCAGGTAACTATCCTGCTGATCAAAATTGATACACTTTTTCTCACAAGCCTCAATACAACGGCCACAGGCAATTGGATTTTGCCCCAAACATTCATCGGCAGCCACCAGATAGGCTGAGGGAACGGCCTGGGGGAAGGATATATATACTGCCTTACGGCTTCCCAGTCCCATTTGAAATTCATCTGGTACCACAACCGGACATACGGCGGCACAATCTCCACAGGTGGTACATTCATTTTCGTCCACATAACGGGCCTGCCTGCGGATCTTGGCTTTGAAATTGCCCACATAACCGCTTATATCTTCCACTTCCGAATAGGTCAGGAGCTCTATGTTGGGATGTCGACCGACATCCATCATCTTGGGTCCCAGAATTCAGATGCTGCACTCAATATCCGGGTAGACTTTATCGAGCTGGGCCATGATCCCGCCGATGGAAGGCTTCTTTTCCACCAGGTAAACCTGATGGCCGGCATCGGCGATATCCAGCGCGGCTTGAATGCCGGCCACCCCGCCGCCGATTACCAGGGCGGCATCCGTAACCGGTATGTGCTCCTCATCCTGGGGATAAAGCCATTTGGCCCGCGCCACAGCCACTTTAACAATTTCTTTGGCTTTGCGGGTGGCTGCATCCGAATCAGCGGTCACCCATGAGCAGTGTTCACGGATGTTGGCCATCTCCAACAGATAATGATTCAGGCCGGCGCCTTGAATGCACTGACGGAAGATGGATTCATACGAAGTCGGTGAACAAGAAGCCACCACCACCCGATTGAGGTTGTTCTCGTATATAGACCGTTGGATTTCCTGCTGACCGGGATCCGCGCAGGTGTATTTATTCCTTACGGCTAATACCACGTTTGGCAATGTCTGAGCGTATTCTCGTACAGCCTCCGTATCCACCATGCCGGCAATATTCGATCCGCAGTCACAGACGAAGACGCCGACGCGTAACGCTTCTCTCATAAGAGTGTTCTCCTTTTACTATACTTTATTCTCTCGCTGCCAGTGTTCAAAATTACGGCCGTCCATATAGCTTTTTTCTTTCCAAGCCTGTCGGTCCAGGATCGATTGCTCAATGGCTTCGCCAAATCCCTGCCGGAATTCATCGGAATCAAATTGCTCCTTGCGGAAAAAATCAAAGGCCTGAAATTCACGAAATGCTTTGCGTTGAGTCTCCATTGTGCCATGCCCCGTAATCATGATTACTTTTGTAAAAGCCTGTTTCTTTTTAATATGGGCCAGCAGGTGCATACCGTCCTGGTTATGTTCGTCTGTTTCGACCAATCGGATGTCCACGATGGCCAAATCCAGATCTTTGGTTTCGTCGACATAAGACATGGCTTCATCCAGCGTTGCCACTGCCGTAACCTGATGACCAGCCCGCCGCAGCATACCGCCCAGAAGATCGCGCCAATCTTCATAATCCTCAACGATTAGAACTTTACCTTTCATATATGCCTCCAAAATAGAAATTCGAAGCACGAATACTGAAATCCGAAACAATGTCGAATGACAGAAATTCAAATGATTCAACCAAGCTATATGTCTTGAATTTCAATATAGGTTTTGTTTTGGTCATTGGGATATTGTATTTTTGAATTTGTTTCGGATTTCGATATTCAAATTTCGGATTTTATGTCATGTAGCCCCTCTGACAATGAATTATCCACCGCCGGCAAGCGGACTGTGAACACCGAACCCTGGTCCAATTGACTCTGGCATTCAATGGTTCCGCCTTGCCGTTCGATAAATGTGCGCAACCACCACAGGCCAAAACCTAATCCACCTCGGCTAAGCTGGAACATACCCCACAGATGTTCCATTTTTTCAGTTGGGATACCACATCCGCTATCTGTAATTTCCACAGTCACCCACATACCTTCCTGACTTGATTCTGTACGGGTCTGGATGCAGAGTTTCTTTTCTGGGCGATCCTGCATAGCCTTGCGCGCGTTTGTGAACAGCTCCACAAAAATATCCACCAACAGGGAGTTGCTTTCCACATCCGGGATATCTTCGGTACAATTAATTTCGATTTGAATGTCGTTGGGCAGATCGGCTGATTCAATTGCTTCGTTGATTAACAAATTGACATTGAGCCTGAGAGGTGGTCCCGTGTCCTTAAAAGGTCTAAAAAGGGCATCGCTCAGTTTTAATATAAATTTGGCGTTGCGCTCAATCCGCTCCAGGTTCTCTTCAATCCAGTTTCGATCCAAGCTGGGCATGGATATGTCCGTAAGGGTTGAGCGGACTTCTTTGGCGCTTACCGGTACAATTCCCATGATATTATTAATCCGATGAGCCAAAGCCGTCGCCGCCTGTCCCATTACAGCCCATCTTTCGGCCGCCACCCGTCGTTCCTGCTCCTTGGCATACTTGGTGTACATCAACTGCAGCTTTTGGTGCTGCATGGCATTTTGAATGGCAATTACGGCTTCCTGCGCCAAGGCTTCCAACAATTCCACATCCTGGTGCTCAAAGGCGGCCAGTTTTGAGCTTTCCAAGAGTAAAACTCCCAACAAGGCATCATTATCATCCGCCAGCTCCTGCCCTTTTAGCAACGGAACCGCTACACTGGATCGCATTCCCTCAAACAAAACAATATTTTGGGGATCCTTGCTGAGATCCCGACACAGATAGGAACATTTATGTTCGGCCACCCAGCGCACGATGCCCTTTTCAGGAATAAATGCAAGCGCCTCAGGCGTCCAGCCTGAGCCCAGATGGGCCTTCAGCTCCAGAGCATCGGTCTCCGAATCCACCTGGCGTAGCGATCCAGATTCTGCCCCGACCAAGTCCACTGCCTTTTCGAGAATCAGTTCCAGCACGCGATCCAATTCCAGGCTGGATGTCAGCGCCACATCAATGTCATGCAGTGCTCTGAACTGGGCCGTCATGCGTGACAGCCGTTCAGCCTGCTGCAGCACCAGGGCCACATGATCGGCCATGGACAAGACCAGATCAACATCGCGATCACTGAATACACGATTATAATTTTCATCGGCCGCCATTAAAACGCCCAGTGAATGATCGAATTGAATCAAAGGCGCAGCAAAGAAGGCCGGATGCCCGGCCCTATTCTCCCGAATCAGCTTGCGTGTCTCAAAAACCTGTTGCAGCAAATTAGTATCAACCGGTGTTTCCGGCAGATGGTATTCGGCTGCTGGCAAAAGTTCTTGCGCATCAATATCAAACAGGTACACCCCACTTCCAGCTGGATGTAACAGCTGAGTCATCTGCTTGACGATACTGTTAAGGAACGTGGGATCGAACTGTTCCACCTGGTCTAAGTTGTAGGACACGCGTTCCTCTTCTCACCAACCAAATTTGTTGGCGGAAAATATTTTGGATAAACCATTCGACAGAATACTTTAATCGTCATTACGCCTTCGGCTGTCATTGGTCCTGTTGGACGATATTTGCACTACGTGCGTCATTAAGCCCTGCTGAAAATATTTCCGTCAGCCATGTGCCACAATTAACTACGCTAAGCAAATGACTGCGAATGACACGCAGTAAATGACAGCGATCTTTTAGTTACTCTCAAGATTAAGATCCGAGGATTCGAGGGTTCAAGATTTCTATCCAGAGCTGGTTAGGTGTTTAGACTGTTAGGCTGTTAGACTATGAGCGCGAAACGGCTAATAGCCTAATAGTCTTCAGCCTAATGGCCTCACTCCTCCCCTTCGCCCCTCGAATCCTTGAATCCTATACTTTCTGCCACCAGCGTGGTCATATCCCGTATTTCAATATCGATATCATCCTGCAACATTCGGTCTTTCTGGGCACATTTTAAATGGATTTGGCATTTTACGCAGGCGGTTACCAACATCCCTGCACCCGTGGCCTTGGCTTGGGTCAATCTTTCGGTTTGAATTTGTTTATTGACGCGACCGCAGGCCGTCCAACAACTGGTACCACAGCACAGCGCCTGGGTCTTGTTTTTTTGCATTTCCACCAGGTCATAACCAGTCGCTGTCAATACAGCTCGTGGTTCTTCCCATATTCCCATATGCCGGGCCAGTCGGCATGGATCCTGGAAAGTTACCGGCTCGCCCATCGGCCGAGCTTTTACAGCAATTTGGTCTTGGTCAACTAGATCAGCAAGCAACTCGGACATATGTATTATTTTCAAGCCATGCTCAATCCCATGGCGCGGATAGTCGTACTTCAAGGTATAAGCGCATTCAGGACAGGTGGTCACGATCTGTTTGGCGCCACTTGCTTCAAATAAGGCTAGATTGCGCTGGGCCAGCTGCCCAAACGTAGACAAATCCCCTTGCCAAAGTTGGTCATGGCCGCAGCAACGTTCGTTGGGCATTACATGCGGGACAATACCGGCCAGATTCATAATACTGACAGCCGCGCGAGCAATACTGAGGGCCTCCACGCCCATATCATGGAAAAGCACCTCATAGTATGGTAGGCAACCGCTAAAATAGATTGTATCGGATTTTGGGCTCACCGCATGTCCGTCCTGCAACCACCCCAATCGGCTCTGATTAATATTCTCATTTGTCATCATTTGCGCCCAAGTCTGCACGATATCGCCATGGGTACCAGTTCCGCGTAGGCCCTCAGACCGGGCCAGGGCGCGTAAATCTCGAATAAAGCCACAAAAGTCCACCTGTGAAGGACATAATTGGGTACATTGGCGGCATGCAAGACAGGACCAGAAAAGCGGGTCCTGAAAAATCGCATCCTGATCACCTTCTACCGCTTTTTCAACCAGTAGACGCGGGCTGGTATAAACCTGATCTTCCCAGCGCGTTATGGGACAGACCGAGCTGCATTTGCCACAGGTCAGACAGTACAAAACTTGATTTTGCTGGACTATTGCATCCATGGATTTCATATCGGATGTTTTTTCCTTAAAACTTAGTGGCTTGCTAAAAAGCCCAATTTCATCGTTGCGCTTCATCCCGCTGTGATTGCCGCTGCACTATTGGGCGTCACATCCATTAGATCTATGTCTTTGAGAAAAGCATTAACGACTTCTGCAAAGGACTGATCTATTTCCGCCGCTACACTTCCCAGCCTGAGTCGATATGGGGCATATCCCAGCAAATCTAAAAATTTCCTGGCTTGCTCTACAACTTCTTCAGCATGTGCAAAGCCGGATTCATATTGACACATTCCTGATGGACATCCCAGTAAAAGAACTCCCAGGGCCCCCTGTTCAAACGCCTTTAGAATAATGCCGGGGCTAATCCGGCCCAGGCAGGTGAGACGTATGGGTAAAACCCGGGCATCATAGTGCAGTTGTGAAGCGCCCGCCATCTCCATGCCACGGTAAGCATGCCAGTTGCACGTAAATACGATAAGGTGATTAGGTTCCACCCGCGGCCCTCCCCAGGGACAACATTCCCTCGAGCATTGTTAATAGCTGTGTTTCAGAAGCATCTGCAGCCTGTATTGCGTTGGATGGGCAGCTGGCTGCACAGGCACCGCAACCGATACAAATCGCCGGATCGATCCAGGCATATCGCTGGGACCCTTGATTGATGGGTTGGGGCGCCCCGGTTTGACAAATTTCCATACATGTATAGCACATGCGACATCGCACAGGATTCACATAGCCGCTTTCGTGTTTGGGATAAGCCTGAATACGTCCCATCCAGCTACGGCAGCGACCTGCCACCGCCAAGCCAGTTGTATGCGGATCCAGTTCCGGATCACAAAAATAAATACCCGGCCGCGTGGTTTGCATATTGCCATGACGATATGCCACCGGCGTCGCTGATTTGCCGGCGTCAATCAAGTTGATAATATCCTCAGCTTCGCTACTATTTGCCGGTGTCAGAATCATAGCCATTGATTTAAAGCTTTGCCCGTTTTGATTGAGGCGATAATAGCCTTCGGAAAAGTTTGGGGGCTCTGACAAGAATTCAAAATGGATTGCAGCGACGCCCGATGCTTGCAGGGCATCTTGGCATATGCTGGATGCTTTACCTTGGCCAATGATCAAAATTGAAGGGTCCCGGCTAATCTCCATCGCGGGCTGTGGTATCGCCGTCTGAATCTTTGCAAGGGCGCCATGCATCAGCATGGTCGCTTTTTGGGTGGCAGCGTCAGGATCATTGCCATGTACCCAGGCACACTGCTCCCGGATGTTAACAAACTCAAAATGAACCCCGGCCGAATTACCGTTAGATGAATGCAGGAAAGCTTGTTTCTGAGCCGCATACATGCCCAGATTTTTTTTACAGCGAACCCGTTGAAAAGTACAGCTATAGCAAACCTGGTCCGATGCGCAGCAAGAGCAAGCCGCCAAAACCACGGCCTCAAGCTGATGCTCACGTATTTCCTGATAAATCCTGTCTGCGGTTTCCTGTCGACAGGCATAAGCCACAATATCACTATGGGCTACCAGCGCCTGCTTGCCAAATGCTTGCCTCAGGTCGGAGGTATTTATCACGCCTCCCATATCGTCTCCACACTGACAGATATAAACGCCAATTCTGGTATCCTTGCTCGCTGGCTTTTGCCATGGCAGTGTGGCAGCGGTAGGCTGAATACGTTGATAATCCGCTTGCACGTGCGCGGCGGCAGCAGAGGCCATGATAAGGTCGTCCGGTGAAATGGTGATGACACTTTCCGGCATGTCTGCGAGGGCAACCGTGCTTTTTTGAGCATTCAAGGCCACCATTACGGCATTCGTAGACAAATCGCTAAAGCTAGGCACTTGGATGTGCTGAATAGCCTCGGCTTTACAGGCTTCTACACATGCCATGCACTCACTGCAGGGACCACAGGCAAGGCAGCGTTTGGCTTCATGGACGGCATCCACTTGCTTAAATCCTTGCTCAACTTCGCCAAATCCAAGTAGGCGTTCTGACAGGCTGATCACCGGCACCGGTGTAACCGGTTTTGGTTTTAGCTCCGCCGGAGTAAAACTGCGCTGGGCCACAGGTATCTGTTCGGTGTCTTTCGCTGCAGTTTCTAAGCTTCCTAAGCGCACATAAGAATCCACCGCTTGGGCCATTTTTTTTCCCATGCCAATGGCTTCAATGGCTGACATCTGACTGCGGGTAGTGACATCGCCAGCGGCAAACACACCCGGCTGATCGGTCATGAAGGTTTGTGCATCCACTTGAATGCGCCAATCGTTACCAATTGTGATATCGGATTTGCTATCCAAAAATCCAAGATCCGGCTCTTGGCCGATGGCCAAGACCACCATATCCAATTCCAGGCGAAATTCACTCCCCTGTATGGGAACCGGCCGGCGACGCCCACTTTGGTCCGGCGAACCCAGTTTCATTTGCAGGCACTCAATGCCACGGACACAATTTTGCGCGTCACCCCAAATCGATTTGGGCGCCGTGAGCAGCTTGATGCCAACACCTTCTTTTTCGGTATCTTCGATCTCCTCTTCAAGGGCAGGCATTTCAGCGCGGGTGCGTCGATATAATATCTGCACCTCGGTCAAACCCAAGCGCCGTAAAGTGCGGGCCACATCCATGGCTGTGTTACCACCACCCAAGACCGCTACATGGGTAAGGACCCCGCGTGGAAGCAGTTTTTGCAGGCGTTCGTGCCATATAGCCTCATCTGTCTGTTGTGACAGACTAACCGCTTTAAGCAGATCAATACCGTGTACGACGCCGTCTAACTTTTCACCGGGAATACCCAAAGACAAACTTTTGTGGGCACCGACTGTCAGACAGACTGCCGTGTATCCTTCTGAAAATAGATCCGCCAAACTGAAATCCCCACCGGGTCCAATGCTGGTATTGAGACGGATATCCACGCCTTGTTTGGTAATGACTTCATATTCTTGTTCAATGACATCTCGGGGCAAGCGGTAGGCTGGAATACCGACTGCCAGCATGCCGCCGATCACCGGCAGTTTTTCAAAAACGGTTACAGCATATCCCTTGCGAATCAGGTCATTGGCAGCAGTCATACCGGCTGGGCCGGCCCCCACCACGGCAATCCGTTTGGCTTCCCCACTGGCTTGGGAAACCCGTACCTGTGATTGGTCCGCTTGCGGTTCAATAGACTCACGCGCCCCCTGATAGGCCCAATCCGATACAAAGCGCTTAAGAAGTCGGATGGAAACGGGTTTATCGACTTCGTTGCGACGGCAATTGATTTCACAAGGATGGGTGCAGATACGCCCACAAATTCCCGGGAACGGTATGGCTTCACGGATGAGGTCAATGGCTTCCTGGAAGCGCTCTTGGGCTATCAGGGCAACGTAACCCTGAACGTGAATACCACCTGGACAAGCATGGGCGCAGGGAGCTAGCCCCAACTTATCGATCACGGCACAACCCGGTTCTGCGTTCTCCTGGAGATAAACGGCTGTACGGTCGCTACCGGGAACAGTAACCGGACACACTTTTAGGCAGTCCCCACAGGCTGTGCATTTTTCCAAATCCACATATCGGGGGTTTTGGCGAAGCCGGATTTGATAATTCACAGTCCCATTGGTGATGGTTTCCACAACCGTATGCGTCAGAAGTGTAATCCGCGGGTGCCTGGCTGCTTCCAGCATGCGGGTGTGTTGTTCGTGTGTCGGTACCTCCAGGTGCACGTCGGTTTGGATAAATGGCGAGGGCTCGATGAGATGAACATCCACGCCAGCATCGGCAAGATCCAACGCCGATTGAATACCGGCCGGGCTGGCACCAATGATTAATACCGATTGGGACACGGACACGATCCTCCACAACCACTAAAAGTTAACTCCTGAACATCGAACATCCAACAACTTAACACTATTCGCTAGGATGCTTGAAAGCTGGGATGCTGGTATGCTGGAACCCGTAACTCGAATCCAGCAACTCGCAACCCGATTCTGTCTCCTGACTTCTGTCTCCTATATCGCTATCTTTACCCCTTCCTGGTACCCATAATCAAACGCCTTCAAATTAACATCCACTGTTTTGGGTGGCACCGATTCGGACAAGGAATGTTGCATGGCTTCCCGGGAAACCGCACCCACGGCCGACGCCCAAAATCCGAGCATAACTGTGTTGGCAGCCCGAATATTACCAAGTTCTTCGGCAACCTGCGTAGCTGGAATCCCATGGGTTATAATGTCTGTGCGGTGATCATCCGGCAGTTCTACTAGACTATTATCCACCAACAGGATACCACCGGTTGCCAACAGGGGCGCATATTTTGCATAGGCGCCCTGGGACATAATCACGGCACTGCCTGGTTCGGTAATGTTGGGATAATGGATCGGCTCGCTGGAAATTACGACTTGAGAACCTGCGGCTCCCCCGCGCGCCTCCGGGCCATAGCTTTGGGTAAAACAAGCTTCCAACTTATCGTAGATGGCCGCTGCCTGTCCGATTATCTTGCCGGCACTGATAATCCCCTGACCGCCGAAACCACCCAACTGCAGTTCGGTTCGCTCTACACGATCTTCGCGCCCTGAAAGTTGGGGTCTTTTGGCCATGCCGTCCTTTACCGCCAGCCATTTTTTTTCGGCAGTTTCAGCCATTGCGTCAATGGCCTTCTGAAGATCCGGCTTGGGGTCATCGAGGAATTTACCTTCGACAATTTCGGTTATAAGGCCATTGGCATCCACTTTCACTTCAGCATCCTTGGGGTGGGTATCCGGCGATATCTTGCCCACCTTTTGATAGTGTTTCATCACCTCCAGCCCTCTGCGTCGTAGTTTTTGAGGATCGAGTCCTTTGCCTTCAGGATTCCAGCGGGCATAGGCGGTGGAACACGGTGCGATAATTTCCACAAAACTGAAGCCCCGGTGTTCCATGGCTTCCCGCAAAGTCCACTCCAACCGGCGGGCATGTAGGACGGTCCAGCGCGCCATAAAAGAGGCGCCCCCGGCGGCAGCCAAGTAGGGCAAATTAAAAGGATACTCAAAATTGCCATACTGGGTTGTCACCGCTCGGGCACCATGCGGCGTCGTGGAGCCCACCTGTCCCCCGGTCATGCCGTAGTTGAAATTATTGACGCAGATCACGGTAATATCCAGATTGCGACGCGCGGCGTGGATAAAATGGTTGCCGCCGATACCGGCAATATCCCCATCTCCGGAGAACACCACGACCTTTAACTCGGGATTGGCCAACTTTAATCCGGTGGCAAATGGTATGGCCCGACCATGGGTTGTATGAAAAGAATCCAGGCGTACATAGCCAGCCACGCGTCCCGAGCAACCGATTCCAGACACCACCGTGACTTTGTCCAAATCCCAGTTCTTATTTTTTTCCAGCCATTGCAACGAACTGATAAAGGTAGTCAGGGCTGTTCCCAGGCCACATCCCTGGCACCAGATATGGGGCAGGCGCTCCCCACGCAGAAGATTGTCCATGGGATGTAGTCCTGTTTCCCAATCACTTTCATCCGGTGGCTCGTAGCCGGATAAATGTACCTGGTTTTGGATGGGGGCTTTATTTTCAGTCATGGTATTTTGACGCTCCTAAATTGATGTTGAACTAACTCGTAATTCTGTTCGCCAGGAAGCTTATTCTGGATCCCCATTTTCATGGGAATGATATTCGCAGGTTGGATCACGCTTTAATGCTTACACCTTACTGTTTAAGCCGAATGCGCCTAACAGCCTAACAGTCTGCAACCTAATAGCCCAATTGGTTCTGACTACCGAGTTCTGACTTCTGTCTCCTGATCTCAAGCTCCCGCCGCCCCACGGATGGCCTCCAAAACCGCGGTCGGGTCCAACACCTCGCCACCGGGACGGTGAACGCCAATTACCCGGGCCGATCCGGCGGCACAGCGTTCAACCTCTCTGGCGATTTGGCCTAAG
This sequence comes from uncultured Desulfobacterales bacterium, assembly GCA_964633115.1. GTDB lineage: Bacteria > Desulfobacterota > Desulfobacteria > Desulfobacterales > B30-G6 > B30-G6. The sequence goes on along the minus strand of CAZWEO010000020.1, from coordinate 48,749 downwards.
TTTATTTCCGGTACCACAAATGCCTTTACCGTATTGGCCAACGCTCGGATGTGCTCCTCCGGAAACGGCCAGACCGTAATCAGACGCAGCACCCCCACACGAATGCCTTCCTTGCGCGCTAATTCAATGGGCCACAAGGAAGTCCGGGCTGAAATACCATAGGAAACCACGACCACCTCGGCATCATCCAGATTTTCCTCTTGCAACATGATGATGTCGTCCAGATTATCGTGAATTTTTTTTATGATACGCTCAACATTCCAGGCATTACCCGCGGGGCTCATATCCGGGTACCCGCGTTCATCATGAGTCAATCCAGTCACATGAAATCGATAGCCCTCACCGGCCAAGGCCATAGGGGACACACAGGCATCACCGGTGCACTGGTCCATGTCTCGGTAAATTCGAAAAAGATCCGGCTCAATATCCCCTTTGCCAACCAAGGGACGATTAACGATTTCGATCTCCGCCGGATCTGGTATTACCACCTTCTCGGTCATGTGTCCCACTTCGGCATCCGTCATGATGAGAACGGGCGTCCGATATTTTTCAGATAGATTAAAAGCCCGAATGGTCAGATCAAAAAGCTCCTGGGGAGAATTGGGCGCCAGCGCAATAATCTCATAATCACCATGGGAGCCCCACTTGGCCTGCATCATGTCCTGCTGCCCTACTAAGGTCGGCAAACCCGTAGAAGGCCCGCCGCGTTGCACATTTACGAGGACACAGGGTGTTTCCAGCATGATGCCCAGACCAAGATTTTCCATCATCAGGGAAAAGCCCGGTCCACTGGTGGCTGTCATGGATTTAACCCCGGACCAAGAGGCGCCTAATATGGCGTTCATGGAGGCGATTTCATCTTCCATTTGAATATAGACACCATCCACCTGGGGCATGCGGCTGGACATACGTTCGGCAATCTCGGTTGCCGGTGTAATGGGGTATCCGGCAAAAAACCGGCAGCCTGCCAGAATGGCTCCTTCCGCAGCGGCATAATCTCCCAAAAGGAAATGATCCCCAGTAAGTAATCCTTTCTGTTGGGTCATATAGGGTCCTCTTTCTTGACTTTGGATTCAATTTTCTCAGGTGTGCGCTCACCCTTATCTTCAATATAAATGGCAAAATCCGGGCACAAAAGGGCACAGAGTCCGCAATTAACACAGTGCGAGTCGTCCTGGATTTCCGGCGGGTGATATCCTTTGGCGTTGGTGCGTTCTGACATGTCGAGTACGTTTTGGGGACAAAACTCAACACAAAAACCGCATCCTTTGCAGCGTTCCTCGATGATGTGGATTACACCGTAGGGAACTTTGATGCGGTCCTGATCCAGTGGCTTTCTCCAGTACATGGCGACTCTCCTGTCTTGATATCTTGCGCCGGCTATTCACTTTTGGATTTTAGACTGAATTGGGTTGAAGAGGTTAACTTAATGGATATTGCGTACCTTGACAAGTCCTCAACCCACATTCAACCTTTTGATAACCATCGATGTGATATCATCTTCGATTTTTCGGCCACCGATGTGGTGCTTTACGGTGGCAAATACAGCGGCCAATATTTGGTCGGCATCCTTGTTAGCATGCTGGCGGATGACATCTAAAATCGACTCCTTACCGAGCATTTCACCCTTATCATTTCGAGCTTCCCAGACCCCATCTGTACCCACGGATACATCTCCGATGGCCACACCAATTTTTGGATTTTGCGGGTCGCCAAAGGATAGGAAATCATAATAATCTCCTCCGGTTTCGTCGCAATATGGAATCGCATAGTGGGATAAATTGGAACTCGGTATCGCCCCTGCTGTGCTCATCAGGCCATTGACACCAAAAACAGCCACCAGGTTGGCTAAAAAATTAGCTAAAAACATTTCGTTTTGTAAACGGAATTGTTTAACTGTCATCACTTTTAGCCTGCTACCAAGAACATTCTTGCAGATAATCAATACCACAAGTTGATATCATGATCTAAATATACTGTCACCGCTAGAATAGGAAAGACATGGTAATGGCGCCAAAAACCTGGGGTTTCTCCTGGTCTTCAAATTCTTTGGTCCGATAAACATAAGCATAGCTTAGGCTAAAGCGGCCTTTATTGCAGCCAATACCGCCGATTAAGTCAGCCACGAAAGGTTCTTTATCCGCGCTGTGGCTGTCTTGAAACGTGTTGCCGTCTAAGAAGATGTCTCTGGCAACAACGCGGCCATCACAACCAAAAAATAGATGCAGCGTGTAGGTATCCGCTTGACTATACTCTTTCTTATCATCATGAAAAGCATGATTTGTCTCACAACCAGCACGGATTGGGCAGCTGCCAAAATTGTTAGGCAAGTTCCAGCCCAGGCGGAATTCGAGTCCGGTATTGGCATAGGTAAAAACATTGCCAACACGACCGCCTAGATGGTAATGGGAGTCAAATCCAAGCCCTTCAACATGCCTAAACTGGAAGAGTTTCCACTTGCTTTCGCAGATGATCTCTCCGGTCAACTCATTGCCGACCTGATTGTCCCAGCCTTTGGTGCTGGGCGAATCGATGATCTCATGCACAAAATTCTGGTACTGACCCGCTCCGGAATACGGCCCCACTACACCGATATCAAATTCCCAGGTATTCTGGCGACGTCCGTCCTTGCTGTGAAAGCCAACTGCAACATAGCTGTACCCGGCATAGGGGCGATCATCTTCAATCAGGTCTCTCTCCTGAGTGTCCATCGGGGTATAGATATTTTGACCCAAAGAAAGGGATACCGCCCGTTGGTCTGCAGGATCATTTACAAAGGGTAAACTATTGATAACCGGATAAGACCACTGCGGTAGGCGTGTTTGGGAGTTCCCCTTGGAGAGATAGGGCGTACTCCAAGTCAGCTTGAAACCATTGGTATAGTTGCGGTCGGTATTGGCAAAGACATCATTTTCCCAATAAATGGTAAAGGTGTCAAAGGAGTCACGATCATCGCTCAAATCGACAGGGGCGGCAGCCGCTAGACAGGTAAGACCAATCAAAAAAATGGTGAGACAAACCCCAATGATGAAACGCTTCGGAAAACGCAGGACCGAGAAAAAATGTCTTTTCTGCTTCCAAAGAATGCGCGCTAGCGGCGGTATAGATCCCATATCTCTGTTTTTTTAGAGCAGATAACTATTACAAGCTATCACAAAATTTTGAGATAAGTTGTAGTTAAATGAAGGCATCTCAAAGAGATGAATCCACTCTATATTACAGAAACGCATACCAAACAAGGAATAGATTGGTAAAGGTGCGACTCCCACCTTTAAAGCAGGGAATCTAAAATGATGCGATAGTGGATTGCATCACTTTTCAACCGGCCGCTCATTCCTCAAAACCATATATGACTGTGTATCCTGTGGGAGTTTCATTAGTGCTTGTGTAATCTTGATATAATGAATTAAAGTAAGGCTCTGGGCGTTCGTGTCAATCGCGGGTAATTGGCGGTTTGCGCTTGTTGGCAATATTGGTGTTCAAACTTTTTCAATTATTCGTTTAATTTCAAATAATTAAAATTATAATATCACTATCACCAGATGCCATGATAGGTTTTTCCTATCAAACTACACGGGACTAACTATGAAACTTACTTGGTTCGGAACAGCCGGATTTCAAATAGAGACAGATCAGCATATCATCCTGATCGACCCTTACTTCACCCGCAACCCACAAGCCACGCCAAAACAGCCACTACAAGCTAGCGATATCAATCAGGGTGATATGATATTCATCTCCCATGGTCACTTTGACCATATTTATGATGTTCCGGAAATCGCCGCCAAAACAAAAGCCAGGGTCTATTGTGGCAAAGAAATAGAAAAAACACTTGTTAAAAAGGGATTAAGCCCGAATCTAATTCAGACAGTGGAATCCGATGGCCAACAGTTTGACTTCGAGGGAATTGGAGCCCAAGCATTTTTCAGCAAACACGTGGTCTTTGATAAGTGGCTGCTGGTTCGATCCCTGGCCCGTATCAATTTTCGGATCCAACGCTATTTGCCTCTGTTGAAAGAATACCCAGAAGGCCAGGTTTTGAGCTGGCGTTTTTCGATTGATAACAAGATCATTCATCACTTTGGGAGCGGCGGTTCCAGCTATGAGGAACTGCAACAACTTGGCCGAAATCCCACAGATATTCTCTTGGTGCCCATGCAGGGGCACACGTTTATCACCCGAATTGCACATCAGTATGTCAATTTCCTCCAGCCCAAAATGGTGATACCACATCACCAGGATGACTTTTTTCCTCCTGTCTCCATGCAAGTTTCTACCGACCAGCTTGTCAGACGCATCCATCAGACCCATCCGCAAACCATTGTACACATTCTGGAGATGAATCAAGTCATAGAGCTATAGTATCCATCGAAACTTATCTTAGAACCGGCATTGATCGCTTTCTGATTGAAATTAATTTTTATTCAGCATTCATTCAACTTTATGGTCTGCACAATACCAAGCGCCGGGAGATTAAGGCTGACACACTTCTTAAAAAATCCATCCCCAAGATCGTCAGAAACTTGAAGATACCTATGCGGGTGCCGTGGCATCTGGTTCAAATCAAGGTGAGCTAGAATACCGCCTGCTAAAATCCGACGGAACCATCAAATGGCTTCATGATCGCTGGATCGCATTTGATGAGGACGGCAGCCCTGTCATTGAGGGGTTCATACGAGACATTACCGAAGAAAAGCTGGCGGTGGAACAGTTTCTGGACAGCAAGCCGTTGCCATGCTGAAAGGGGAAAACATCACACCCTATGAACTTTGCGTTTATGACAAATCAGGTCACATTCGAAATTACAGACAACGGCCCCGGAATCGAAGCGGACCAGGTCGACAATATCTTTAAGTTATTTTACTCTTCTAAAGGTACCCGCGGAACCGGCATCGGATTGTTTATCACGCGTAAAGTTATTCACAAACATGGCGGTAGCATCAGTGTTGATACAGAATTAGGTAAAGGCGCGCGATTCACGCTAACATTGCCCCGAAATCTTCCAGAAAATAAATAAAATTTATCTTCTGGAATGTTTAATTAAGATCAGGTTGCATGTTTCAGTTGAATAGCCTGCTTGCCTTGAGCGGTCTCCTTTATTTCAAAGCTAACAATATCACCCTTACGCAGGCCAAAATACCCAAAATCCTTTATTCCTGAGCTATGAATGAAGACAAGCCCATGTTCTTCTGTTTCTATGAAGCCATAACCTTTTTTTTCATCGTATGATTTGATATAGCCTTGCATGTATTGCTTTCCATTTCACTTGAATAGTGATTACTTCTTTTAACCCACTGGGGTTAAGCATAATCGGGTAATAAATCAACATCATCAAAAAACAGCTCAGTAGATTGCTCCGTGGCTGATTGATACAATGTTATTACGGAATCTACAATTTTTTTGGCATATGGTTCTATGGGAAACATATTCTTGGTTCGAAGCATGGCAAGCAAATCTCCCCTGCCTTTGGAAATGTGGCTTGCAACGACCTCACTGTTGTAGGTCTCTTCACCGAGAAGCGTGTAACGCTCATCTTGTCGTATCGGCACAACAGCATACTTAGGCATCTTGTCGATAATTGCGTATTCGCTGATTCGAAGTTTGTTCTTGTCATCATTGCGAGAAATCACAAACTTTTGACGCATACACTTTCTCCTTTTCATTTAGTCTTGTTTCTTACTGAGGCTCTTCAGTATTCTCAGTCGACTCTGGATTGACTTCCGATTCTGGATTGGTCTTATTCATCTTACGTTGTCGCTTTAGTTCTTTTTTTTTCATTCTAGCGATTTCTTTTTGACGCTTTTTAAATTGATAATTTGGTCTTCCCATCCTTTAAATTCCTTTTCTGCTTCGATTCTATAGTAGCCTCACATAAGGTTTCAGATCTTTAGCAACGGCGGCAGCTCGTATACCCGGAAAGAATACATACAAAATTTGCGTAACATACTCGGAAGGAGCGCGAAGGTTATTCTAAAATACAATAACGATTGCTTACGTGTGGTCTGCCAAGCCTGAGAACCTAGAAAAGACAAAGGGCATCCGTCGTAAAATGACGGGATGCCCTTTTTTCATAAAACAGAGGGGTATTTAGCCTACTGTGACATTGACGGCTGAAGGACCCTTGGGGCCTTGCTCTATGTCAAAGGAAACCCGGTCACCTTCATTGAGAGATCTAAAGCCAACAGCATTAATGGCCGAATGATGTACAAATACGTCCGCTCCGTCTTCTTGCTCAATGAAACCGAAGCCTTTGCGGTCGTTAAACCACTTAACAATTCCATTATTCATGATACTTTCCTCCTTTCAAAAATTTTCAAAATCTTAAACTGGAGGATGCATCAGAAATAAATCAAATCTTTCCTTCAGAAAAGAATTGCCCCGCATAATGATAGCGAGGCCGTCTTGAATGCTAAAATAATAACACGTTATCGATGAAATGCAAGCTAAATATTTGATTTCTCTTAAAATTATCTGGAATTACTATTTAGCTTATAAAATCAATTTGTTATAAATACAATCCAATAAGAAAACTTAAAAAGGTTGATAATTCGCTTGCCTGTCAGCCTTGTAGGCCTTGGAGCAAAGGACGCATCATTTCTTGCTTAAGGCAATTAATGAGATAAATTCATAAGCAATATTCGCTGCCAGAAGCGAGGTAATTTGAGAAGGATCATACGCCGGTAAGACCTCTACGACATCAAAACCGACCATATTCAATCCATTCAATCCTCTTATCAATCGTAGGGTTTCGGCACTCGTAAAACCGCCGACTTCGGGCGTGCCCGTGCCCGGCGCGTAGGCCGGATCCACAAAATCGATGTCAAAGGTGACAAAAGCCTTGATATCTTTCACCCGGTTATGAATTCGTTCGATGACTTTTATGGGGCCGGCCGCGTGCACCTCTTCCGACGTCATAGTTTCAAAACCCAAGCGCTTGGATTCTTCCAGATCGCCTGGCTGGTATTGCTGGCCTCGTAACCCGATCTGAATGGAATGATCCACGTCCAGAAGGTTCTCTTCCACAGCCCTGCGAAAAGGGGTACCGTGGTTATAGGATCGGCCGAAGTACTTGTCCATGGTGTCCGTGTGTGAGTCAAAATGAATCAACGCTACCGGTCCGTATGTTTTAGCGACCGCCCTGAGTTCCGGCAGGGTTATGGAGTGATCACCTCCCAGCAATACCGGGATGACACCCTTTTCGACCAATGGGAACAATGCTTCTGCAATCATATTATTCGAGTCCTCGATATAGCCGGGCACCACCGGTAGATCACCATAATCGACGCCGGAGCAATGTTCAAAAATGTTTACCTCTAAAAACATGTTATACGGCTTTAAGATGATAGAACTGTTGCGAATCGCCTCGGGACCAAAGCGCGCACCAACTTTCAATGAAGCACCCGTGTCAAAGGGAACACCGATCACGGCAAAATCGATATCATCCACGGTCTGAATATGAGGTAAGCGCATGAATGTGCGTACACCGCAGAATCGGGGTGATGCTTGAGAATCCACCGGTTTATGTTTAATCATGTTTCCTCCTTTAAACGGTCATATTATGTATAGCAAGTCCGAGTTCTTATTCATAGAATTTTTAAATAATGGAAATCGCATCTATCTTTTCCAAGGCTTTTGCAATATTCACAGGGCTGCGCCATCCTTCAACAGAAATGACTGGGCAATTGACCATCTCTTTAATCTGCAATGGATATTTTAACAATGATCCTTACGTCGATTGCGAGATACACTTAAGAATTGGTTAATAAGGTACCCGTGAGCAGCATGGATCTGTACTGCATTAAATCCTGCTTCCTTGGCTCTAAAAGCTGCCTTGGCATAATCTTCGACAATTCTCAGTATTTGGTTTTTACTCAATTCAACAACCGGATGGCCACATACCGGATCGATCATTGCTGAAGGGCCATATAGCCCCTCTTTTTCTTTTATTATATCCGGGTTTATCGTGGAACCACAGTGCAATAACTGAGCCGCTATGATACCGCCCGCCCTATGTAAACTAGCACACAGATGACTTAGTGGCTTGATAAGCCGGTCATTGTCTATTCCTGTTGTGTTTTTTTCAATGCAGCTTTTTTTCATTTTCATTGATTTTCATCGCAACATTCATTAAATATTGTTTTAGATAAAGGTACTAAAGAAAAAGTATATTACATTCTTTTCAGAAAAGATGGAATACTTATCGAAGAAAAGGCTGGTCGTCAATTTCTTGATAAAATGACACCTTCCCGTGCCTCACGGATTCGAGATCAAAAAATTGCCGGAATGATACCCTTGAATCGTGATCAAAAGAATCCCAGCGGTCAAAACAGTTTGGCTGAAGAATCCTTGGAGGAAATTGTTAATACACAAAAATTTGAAATCTATCCGGAAAGTCAGATACCCCCTGTTCAGCTGGACAAAATATTAAAAGCTCTCTTTCACGTTTCAACCGATGGGCTAAGCATTAGTGACCGCGAAGGGAATATTATCGCCTGCAACGAGGCCTCAGCTAAAACTGCCGGACTTAAGCCGTCTGACTTTGTTGGGAAAAATGTCCATGATCTTGTCGAACAAGGCATTATGGATAAATCGGTGTCACTGCAAGTGCTGGCGACTAAAAGACAGGTCGATACGATGATATATATAAAGCCTACCGGAAAAGAGGTTCTTTCAACCGGTACGCCTGTTTTTGATGAAAAAGGTAATATCGATATGATTATCGTAAATGACCGCGATATGACGCAATTAAATAATTTAAAATCAAAACTGGATGAAACACGTCTTGTAACTGAAAAATTCAGGGACGCATTGTCTGAACTGAATATCGCCAATTTGAAAGAGCAAATGATCGTTGCGGCAAGCAAGAAAATGCGCCAAATACTGAAAACCGGCCATAAGTTCGCCAAATTGGGCGTTTCCAATATATTGCTTCTGGGAGAATCCGGAACGGGCAAGAACCTGGTAGCTAAATACATACATCACAATGGTCTACGCAAAAAGAAACCGTTTATCGAAATCAGCTGCGCGGCCATACCGGAGAACCTGCTCGAAGCCGAATTGTTTGGCTATGAAAAAGGAGCCTTCACGGGAGCAGATCCTAGAGGAAAAGTGGGACTATTCGAGCTGGCCCATAAAGGCACTCTCTTTTTAGACGAGATTGGAGATCTCCCGCTTCCGGTTCAAGTGAAGCTTCTGAAATATTGGGACAATCAGGAAATCAATTGTTAACGCGATTCTCGATCTAAAGCTGGATATAAACATACTTCCTGCTGGCAAGGCCGATGATAATCAAAACTTGAAAACCCAACTTTCAAGCCTGGAAAAGAAAATTTTAACAGAAGCATTGTCTCAATATCGGTCGACTAGAGAGGTTGCAAAACATTTAAATCTAAGTCAGTCAACCGTGGTTCGCAAACTGAAACTCCATGGAATCATGCCTATATAAGCATCGTTATCCGTGACTTTTATTTAAATCTCACTTTTTAATCCTGTTCTATCAGCGGATTGAAACATTTCTTGCTTTTCTGTGATTCATTTCTGCATCACTTCCAATCGTTTGTTGGGGACATTTTAATCCTACAACTAATTGTTTTCACATCGTTTTTACAACTTTTAGAGGTATTGGTACCATTATTGCTTCTACACCTTCTTAAAATGAAACCATATAATTGCTATCTTTAATAGACAGGAGGTGTAATCATGGCCGCACTGAAAACACTTGAGCACTTGCTGGCACATGGCAAAATTTCTCGTCGTGACTTTTTAACCCGCCTTTCCGCTCTCGGAATTACTAGCGCATTATCGTACTCAATTTTCACCACTCCGGCGCAAGCAAATAAACCCCAAAAAGGGGGCCGACTCAGGGTTGGCCTTGGGGGAGGTTCGACCACTGATTCCCTGGATCCTGCAACGATGACAGACGCCATGGTTTACAATATTAATTGGCAGACCAGAAACTGTCTCACAGAGGTTGACAACAAGGGCAACTTGATACCTGAATTGGCCGAAAGTTGGGATTTCTCAACGGATGCAAAAAAATGGACATTTAAACTTCGACGCGATGTGGAATTTCACAATGGCAAAACCTTGCAAGCCGACGATGTAATATTCTCCCTAAATTATCACCGTGGTATAAATTCAAAATCAGCCGCTAAAGGTATTGTCGATCCAATCGAAAGCATAAAAAGCGACGGCAAAAACACAGTTGTGCTCATTTTGAAAGAGGGAAATGCGGACTTCCCTTTCCTTATGAGTGATCCTCACCTGACAATTGTGCCTGCCGGAACTATAAAGGGCGATTGGGAACTAGGTCTCGGTACCGGAGGTTATATTTTGCAGGAGTGGGAACCCGGCTATCGTGCTTTTGCTATACGAAACCCCAACTACTGGAAGGTGAACCGGGCTCACTTTGAAGAGCTGGAAACCATTGGCATACCAGATGCCACGTCCAGGATCGTTGCATTGAACACCGGACAGATCGATGCCATGAATCGATTTCAGTTGAATCTCACGCATTTACTGTCAAGAGCGCGTGACATTCAGATTATTAACGTGACAGGGACGAAACATTATTCTTTACCGATGCTAACCGACCGCGAGCCGTTTAACGACAATGATGCTAGACTGGCAATGAAATATGCTATAAATCGTGAAGAATTGTTGAAAAAAGTAGTTCGCGGCTATGGTGCTGTTGGTAATGATCACCCCATAGCTCCGTGTCAAAAATGCTACGCCTCAGATTTGCCCCAGCGGCCGTATGATCCGGACAAGGCTAGGTATCACATGAAAAAGGCCGGAATGTTGGAACATACCTTTAGACTCCACGTTGCCGATGCTGCCTGGCCAGGAGTCGATGCGACAGCGGCTGCCATGCTGTACAAAAAACACGCTGCCAGTGCCGGCATCAAAATAGAGGTCATCATAGAGCCTGATGATGGGTACTGGGATAAAGTGTGGATGAAAAAATCATGGGTTATGTGTTACTGGAGCGGTCGTGCGACAGCAGACTGGATGTTGTCCACCGCCTATGCCGCTGATTCCTCCTGGAACGATACTTTTTGGAAACATGAGCGATTCAATGGAATCCTCAAAGAGGCACGTGCCGAGCTGGATGAAGCGAAACGACATGAATTGTACGTTGAGTGTCAGAAGATTCTAAACCACGAAGGTGGCGTCATCATACCCATGTTCGCCAACATCGTGGAGGCTGCCTCTAAACGGTTGATGATCAACAATTCAGCGGGGAATTGGGAACTGGATGGCAACCGCTGCGCAGAACGTTGGTGGTTCAAGTCGTAATACCAAAGGTCAAGGCCTTTGCGGTTGGTTATTTATGGCAAGACGGGCAGCCGTAAATGCCCGGTCGATCCAGTTTGAGTTATTCATCGAAAACTAATATGGTTAAAAGGAAAGTGGCAATCCAATTCAGCATTGCCCAAATTATATATCATATTCTGAGTTCTTTTATTTCATTTGCCCATCCCACAGATTTTGGGTTTTTGCTATGGATCGATTGATAGGTGTACTGCTGGTTGCTCTGTCTGCAACGTTTTTTGGCGCAAATGCTATTTTTGCCCGTATTTCTTATGACGCAGGCGCAAATCCCGTAACGTTTCTTTTTATCCGGTATTTAATTGCTTCGCCGGTCATGCTTCTGATTATGATAGCACGAGGCTTCACAATCCCTCGAGGAAAATTGCTGGTTTCCCTGACCCTGATAGGCGGAATTGGACTTGCGGGAACGACTCTTTGCTTTTACACGGCGATACATCTGGCTCCGGTGAATCTAGTCATTGTAATCGCTTACATGTATCCGACAATCGTAACCTTGCTTTCCACTGTCTTCCTCAGACAGCCGATCACAGGCTACAAAATATTAGCATTACTTATGACAGTAGTTGGAATTTTATTAACCATTGGAATGGATAGCAGTGGATATTTCCTAGGCATCATACTTGCGGTTAGTACGGCCATTTTTTATTCACTTTATCTTATATTCGGCAGTCTATCTATCCAGAAGGCAGGATCATTCTCGGCCGCAACAGTTATTATTCTTGCTTGTACCGTAATTTATGGAATTGTTTTAGGTTTTCAAGGTCCACAGTGGCCTATGAATATCTCCGGCTGGGTGACAATAGTTGCCAGTGCTTTGATTTCAACTGTTTTGGGCCTTATCACATTTTTCGAAGGACTTAAACGCATTGATACGGCAAATGCAGCGATCATATCTACTTTTGAAGTTGTTGTAGCCGTTGTTTTGGCGATTATTATTTTGGGGGAAATGCTCACCTTGCCGAAAATCTTCGGAGGTTGCTTGGTTATATCTGCCGTAATTATTCTGGCCAGGAGTGAATATGAAACAGCTCGGGCAAAGATAAGTCATTCCATCTCCCGGTGATTTTCCTGAATAAAATTTAAGAGTAGCAAACGGCAGGTAATTTTCTTGAAAAGGTTGAACTTCGCTAATGAATAATAATGTCCTGGTTAAGCGTCATCGATAATTACCGGTTTGGCCGGATTCCCAATCGCAAGAGTATCCGTAAGTTGGAGATCCATGGCGGCCATCATATTATTCGGCCTTCCTAGCTCTTGCCTTTGCACAAAGCATTTGAAATTCTGTTGAGGCCGGATCCACGAATCCAAATCGATCCGGTCTGAAAGGCAACTGGTTGTGTGGGCTCTCACCTTCTATGATCAATCCAGCCAACATCTCTCCGATGCCGCCGGAGGACATGACCCCTGAGCCGCAGCAACCTGCTGCCACCTAAAGCCCCGGTCTTTCGTCAAATCCTCCGAGAATGAAGTGGCCATCCGGCGTATAAGCTGACAGACCAGCCACGTAGCTTTCAAAACGGGTATTGTTTAGACTCGGAAAAAAGCGCGAAACGCGCGGCTCCGCCTCAATAAAAGCATCCCATTCATGACCATTTTCTGTGATGGTAAAAGTGTCCATATCATCCGGTAAAATGCGGTAATCGAACGTAGGTGAAATGGCTTCCTGCACCCCTAAAAGCATGCTGTTCACCTCAGGTCTTGTATAAGCACCGGCGTCGGCATGGACTGTCATTGGCTGGTTTTTGTAAGACTGGGGACCTCGGGCTGTAATCCAGAAATGACTGCGGACCGGGGTCATTGGTAAAGGGATACCCAAAGGTATTGTCAGATTGTTCGACCACGCTCCCGCAGCAACGACCACTTTTTCACATTGGAACATTCCTTTGGAAGTATGGACATCTGCCATCCTTTTACCGTCAAAGCAGATTGATTTAACTGCAACACCGGTTTCAATGCGAACTCCAGACCGTTTTGCAGCGCGGGCATAGGCGGTTGCAAGCCGATATGGATCGATATACCCGTCATCAGCAAAAAAGACTGATAATGCATCAGATCCTGCCGTGAGCCAGGGCAAGTTTTCGGATAGCCACGCTTCATTGACAATCTCTGCCGAAATACCTTCTTGCTGCGCCCTGGCGTATAGGGCTTCCAGTGTTGAATGGCTCTTTCCCGTTTCCGCAATACGAACTGTGCCGACCCGATGAAAATCAAGGTGATCACCTAACTGCTCTTCCAATTCATCTATTACCTTGAAAGTTACTCGGCTCAACCGGTCAACGGCAGGTTTGGAGGAAATCGTGAACATTAACCCTGCTGCTTGAGCTGAGGCGGCTGTTGCCAAATCCAACCTTTCCAACAGTATTACGTCCCGTGTCCCGCATCTGGTGAGATGGTAAGCCACACTGGTGCCCAGTAAACCACCACCAATGATTACGATAGTTGCTTTATTCAATAGTTAGCCTTTGATTCATGGAAATAACCGTTATAATTAGAAAATCTTAAAATATTACCGATACCAAATGGACGTCTCCACAGTACCACGGAGGCACCTTTGAATACAAGATTCGGCCATTTGTAATAAATATCACACATCGGTGGTTTTTCGGGCCCCTAATAACTGCAACATCGTTGGAGGTATTCACGGTGCAAGGCAAATGATTTATGCCAGATTCTCCAGTTTATCTTTATCATAAGACCTCCAATATGTGGTGTTGGATATTAGGCCGATCTTGCTGCTTCCCATCCAAATATAGCCTTTTTCCTCGCAGCACCCCAACGATATTGATGAATTTTTCCAGACTTTGCAATCACCCGGTGACAAGGGATCAAAAAAGCGACTGGGTTGATGGCAATGGCGTTTGCAACAGCCCGTAATGCCTTCGGTCGTCCGATATAGGATGCAATATCCTGGTAGCTCACAACCCACCCTTCAGGTATGCTCAATAGCGCTTTCCATACGTTGATTTGAAAGTTCGTGCCTTTGAGATGTAGATTGAAGGGACGCATATTCTTTGTTTGGTCTTTTTCAAATATTCTTCTCACGATCGTATTAACAGGCTTTGGGTTTTCATTGAAAATAGCTCCCGGCCATGATGCAAAAAGCTGATCCAACGCATCGGATCGAGCGTCTCCTTTTACGAATCCGAGATGACAGATACCTCGATCGGTGGTTGCAATCAGACAGTCACCAAATGGAGAGTCGGTGAATCCATGAGATATTTCCAATCCTGCCCCTTGTTTTTTAAACTCTCCTGGTGTTATTCCCTCGAAAGTAACAAACAAATCATGCAATCGACCAGGGCCGGAAAGGCCGGCATCAAATGATGTATCAAGTAAACTTCTTGATTCGGCCAGTTTCTGTTTTGAATAATCGAGCGTCATAAATTGCATGAATTGAATTGGACTTATCCCGGCCCAGCGCTTAAACAGCCTATCAAAATGATATTTACTCAAAAAGACACTTTCCGCAATTTGATCGAGAGTCGGTTGGGATTGAAAATTAGCCTCAATGAATTGAATCGCTTTTTCAATCCGCTTGTAATCATACGAATGTTGAGAATAATCCATGGCATCCATTTTCCCCTCCTTATATTTTAATCTTACAACACATTAATGACAAAAATCAAAGATGACCACCCGAATCTTGCTCTTAATTTTAGCAATATTCGGGTGGCAGATAATTCTTATTCATGATTATCTATTTGGCACAACGGACACGCCAACTTTTTTATTGAGTGGTATAACCGCCCGTAAGGAGATTACGATGAAAGCCGAAACCAATATATTGAAAACTGAAACGGTTAATAAGGTTATGGGGATAAAAGAATGGAGCCTGATCGGTATTTTGTCAATTTTATGGGGAGGTTCTTTTTTCTTTGTAGGCGTGGCGGTCAAAGAAATGCCGCCATTAACTATTGTACTATGCCGAGTAGCCCTCGCATCAATTATCCTCTTAGCAATTGTTTATTTAAAAGGGGATAAAATGCCATCATCTCCGAGCTTATGGGGGGCATTTATTATTATGGGTGCCTTGAATAACTTGATCCCGTTTAGTTTAACTGTATGGGGGCAAACCCATATAGAAAGCGGCCTTGCAAGCATTTTAAATGCTACGACACCCATTTTTAGCGTTGTTCTTGCCCATTTTTTAACCAAAGAAGAACGACTCACAACCAATCGGGTTGCAGGCGTAGCGATTGGCTGGATGGGTGTTGCAGTATTGATTGGGATTGAATCACTACGGGGGTTCGGAGTCGAAGTGCTAGGGCAAATTGCGGTCTTGGGAGCGACCCTTTCATATGCATTCGCTGCCATATATGGTCGTAAGTTCAAAGGTATAAGCCCATTGATTGTGGCTACTGGTATGCTGTGTGGTTCCACAATAATGATGACGCCTTTAACTTTATTTGTTGAACAACCATGGAACTTGTCACCAAGCTCTACATCATTGATGGCAATCTTTGGACTTGCTGCTATTAGCACATCATTGGCCTACATAATATATTTTAGAGTGTTGGCCACAGCAGGCGCAACTAATCTCTTGCTGGTGACATTCTTAATCCCTCTCAGTGCGATACTACTCGGGGTCATGGTGTTGGGAGAACAATTGGGATGGAATGCTTTTGTTGGAATGGGGCTAATATTTGTGGGCTTAATTGCAATAGACGGTCGTCTGTTAAAAAGATTCAAACCAAAAGAAAATATTTTGTATTATGAAATATGAAATTTAAGAGATTATGGGGAAATAGTAGAGTCGAGGATGGGCGCGGTAGCATATAGCCCCGTTTCCCATCCCCGCTCATCAAACCGGACGTGCGGAGCTACCGCATCCGGCTTTCCGACTGGCTTCATCTCAAGGCACACGCCGTGTTGCATATTTCCTCGGCCTTGGTAGCAATACGCCAAGTTCGCCAAACACTATTTCCTACGGTAATGGTTCTGCACAATTGCACTCAAAAAGACTTCTGTCCTCACGTGCTCAAACGCCAACGGTTTGGGCAACGCTCCAAACAGTGGTATGCCGCCACCAAGTAATATAGGGATGGTGGTTATAATCATCTCATCGATCAAATCTTCCTTTAGAAAACTTTGAATGGTCATACCACCATCGATGTAAAAGGGTTCCTCCCCATAACGAGGGCATCAACGCGGTCAATTAAATCACCATACCCCATGTCAAGGTTTTCCGGGTTAGGTATGGATTGTAGCCAATCTACTCCGCCATCTTTAGCCGCAATGTACCCATCTAAACTGATTGCAATAAAAACTATGTTCGCCATCTTTTCAGCCTATTCGCATTTATTGTTTTTGATTTCCTTTGTACCTGGCTATACGGCTGTCCCAGTATTTATTCATCTGTTCAACATACACTTCTTCGGGTATGAAAATACTTATTAATGATAGATACAGATAGTGAAAAAAGGGCAAATCCCTTTGTATTGGAATTGCCCTTTAGGTTGCAGAAATCTTAGCCTGGATCGGTCACTGCAAATTGAATATTTGAAAAACCAATCATTTCAGCATGACTCATGATAAAGCTGAAATATGTATCAAAATATCCTTTAAATTAATTCAAGTCTCAAAAGGTAACCTATGTGTTGCAGTTCTCAATTGTTAAGTAGTCCGGTTTCGGTGTTAAACTTTTCGATCAGTTCATCAATCTCATCAACACAACCATGAATACGGTTCCAGTAATCGTCATCATACCATTGATTTTGCAGCTCTTGGCCGGTCTTCCCCTGCTGTTCAACCCATGTGTAGTACTTGAGGTTGTGAATCCGTTTACGGTCATAGTAAGTCAGTTCCTCAAGATTGTCTATTGACAGTCCCTGCAGATGTTGTGCGCATGTTGCGATGGCATCCTTCTCAGTAAATTCGCCACGTTCTTCAGCCAGTTCCTTCAAGCGACTGCCATACATTTCCATCGAATCGGTCAAAATAGTCATCACAATGTCACCTTCACCCAATTCATAGTACTTGGCGAATTTGATTGAAGATACCAGGTTGCTCACGCTCGATATTCCGAGCAGTTCCAGGGCATCCACCTGCGTCACAGAACAACCTTTGTCGATCAGAAATTTCTTACCGGCGGGCTCGTTGAATAGTCGAATGAGACTGATGGGCGTCTCATCGTCAATGGCTACCACCATATCCGTGTTCTTGACATTGTGAATCCAGGGGACATGTTTGTCACCGATCCCCTCGATCCGATGCGCACCAAAACCATTTTGTAAAAGCGTAGGACATTGCAAGGCCTCACTCGCAACGAGCTTGCTCGTGGGGAATTGTTCTTTTAGATAATCGCCGCAGGCAATTGTGCCACCGGAACCGGTGGCTGAAATCAATCCACGGTACCTGTCGTTGGCTCCCATTATTTTTTCCAGAACCTCCATCATGGCCGGACCGGTAACCTCATAATGCCATAAATAGTTTCCGAATTCTTCGAACTGATTAAAAATCGCCAGGTCTTTACCAGACTCGCGCAGTTCCCAGCATTTATCAAAGATCTCTTTAACATTACTTTCGGAACCGGGAGTTTTGATAATCTCGCCTGAAACGGATGCCAGCCATTCAAAACGTTCTTTACTCATTTCCTCGGGTAAAATAGCGATGGAGTCGCATGACAGCAGCGTTGCGTCATAAGCCCCGCCGCGGCAGTAGTTGCCCGTGGAAGGCCAGACCGCCTTCTGAGTTGTTGGATCAAACTGTCCTGTGACCAATCGGGGAACCAGGCATCCGAAGGCCGCACCGACTTTATGCGCACCGGTGGGAAACCACTTCCCGACAAGCCCGACGATGCGAGCTTCGACTCCGGTAAGTTCCTTCGGAAATTCAATGAAGTTAACGTCGTTAAAACCGCCTCCCATGGGAATCGGTTCGTTATGCCAGGTAATTCGGAAAAGGTTGAGGGGATCAACATCCCATAGACCAATATTCTTCAGCTTGGCAACGATTGCATCTGGAATCAGCTTGGGATCTCTCTGTTGCTTGAACGTGGGAATGATAACATTTTTTTCTCTTGCTCTTTTCACGGATCTTTCAAGCGCTTCTGGGTGAATCGTTAAATCGATCACGATCGGTTCTCCTTTTTTTAAAAAAGTCATATTTACCCTAACGTTGCAAACATAGGCGCATCTGCTTTCCAGTCGGAAACCACCTTTTTAAACGCTTCCAAATCCGGTATGACTTTGTACAACGATTTCCCCGTAAGCTCCACCGATTGCATAGCACTGGCCACATCCTTCAGTCCGTTGCCGGTGTTAAGCACAACAACGCTGTCATCTTTGGAAACCAATTTTTGATTGACCGCTTGCTGGAAGCCGGCATATGCTGCTGCACCCGCAGGTTCTGCAAAAACACCGGTTTCACGGGCCAATTCCGGAATTGCTCTCAAAATATCTTCATCGCTAATGCAGATGTATGCTCCGCCGGTTTCCTTTACGGCGGCCATCGCCTTGATACGATCCCGGGGCAGTCCAGCGCTAATGCTGTCAGCAACTGTATCGGCGTTAACCGGCGGCTTAGTGAGAATGTCTTCACCGTTCTTCCATGCCTGGTACATATAACTGCTGCCGGCGGCCTGTACACCCATCAATTTGGGCATTTTTTCAATCCAACCCAGGGTGAACAAATCCTTTAGTCCTTTGTGCAGTCCACCGATAATACAACCATCACCCACGCTGACAAAAATGCAATCCGGCGCTTCCCAATTGAGTTGCTCACAAATTTCATAGGCAGCGGTTTTCTTGCCTTCGGTCATATACGGGTTGTAACCCGTGTTGCGGTTGTACCAACCATACGTTTTTGCGGCTGCTAAACATAGTTCAAAAGCATCATCATAGCTCCCCTTTACTAAAATGACTTGGGAGCCAAAAACCAGTAGTTGCACTATTTTGGCCTGGGGAGCGGTTTCCGGCACAAAAATCACGTTCGGCTGCTGTATACTAGCGCAAAGACCGCTCAATGAAGCCGCCGCGTTGCCGGTGCTGGCCGTTGTGATAATCCCTGCTCTTTTCTCTGTGGCTTTCAATATAGCAATAGCACTGGCCCGATCTTTAAATGATGCCGTGGGCTGACGACCGTCATCTTTGACCCACACATTTTTGCATCCCATGGACCGTGCCAGTCGAGGGGCAGCATAGAGAGGGGTCCAGCCTATCGAGAGTGGCGGCACGTTTGCATTCAAATCTACCGGTAGAAGAGCTTTGTAGCGCCAGATGCTAAAATCATTGCAGTCCAAAAGGGTTTTTTTGCTGATCTGCCGTCCGATAAAATCGTAGTCGTATGTGACATCGAGAATGCCTTCATCACCGTGATGCGGACAGACATAGTCGATTTCGGGTGCTCTGTATTCCTTACCGCAAATGAGACATTTTAATCCAATTACCTGCTGCATTAACTATCACCCTTATTAGTATAATACTTTATCGGGTTTGGCATCCCATTCTTGCAACAAGCCAAGGCAGCTGTTCCGATCGGCATTGACAATCTCCAACTGATCTACCTGTGCTTTACCTCTCAAAATATCGTAGATTAAACTATCATCAAATCCTATAGCGGCCACATCGTCCCTGCTTGTTCCCCAATAGAGCCTTTTCAACCTCGACCAGTGTATGGCCGAAAAACACATGGGACACGGTTCCGACGTGGAATAGATCTCACAGGCGGAAAGGTCGTAGCTCTCCAAAAGCGCACAAGCTTTTCTAATAGCGACGATCTCAGCATGTGCCGTGGGGTCATTTGTTTTCAAAACTTCATTATGCCCGCTTGCGATCACTACGCCGTCCTTTACAATCGCGGCCCCAAACGGCCCCCCATGGTCGCGATTGAATCCCTGGCGGGCCTCTTCAATTGCGGCTTGCATGAATTTATTCATAATCAATTTCCTTGATTAGCACATTTTTTAGACTGCAACTTTAGGGTTTACAACTATCGCCTTTGTCAGTTTTTTTCTCCTGCGTATTATCCAAGCACTGCTCAACCGCCTTGAGAATATCCTCATAGCCGGTACAACGGCATAGGTTTCCGGCATGCCCTCTCCGTATTTCTCCACGCGAAACGCTACGGCCTTTGTGCTTCTCAACAAAAGCTGTGGAAGTCATGATCAGTCCGGGTGTGCAAAAACCGCACTGCACGGCACCATTATCCAGATAGGCCTGCTGCACCGCAGACAGGCTGCCATCCCGTGACTCGCCCTCGATGGTGCGGATGCTGCGGCCTTCGACCCAAATCGCCAGGTAAAGGCAGGAATCCACCGGAACGTCATCCACCAGCACGGTGCAGGCGCCGCACTCCCCGACGCCACAGCCTTCCTTAACGCCAATGTAGCCGTTCTCCCTCAAAATTTCTAACAGAGATTTGCGCACGTCAACACTGGCGCTAAAAGATTCGCTGTTGATGCTGCAGGATATTTTACGATTCATGCTAGCGATACTCCCAATTGTTGAAAAACCTGGATTAACACGCGCTGGGCGAGGGTCTTGATAATCTGCTCTCTCAGATCTTTGGGCGCCCGCCAGGAATCCCGGGGTCTCAGGTCATCCAAAACCGATTCGCCGACCAGCTTTACCAATGACTGGTCCAGAGCGGCACCGCGGGCCTTTTCCTCGGTCTTCCAACAGCGCAACGGCGTGGGGCCTGCCACGGTAAATGCCAGCCGCAGCCTACCTACCTTTTTTCCCTGCGGCAGACACGCTAGCGCACAACCGATGGTCGCAATGTCCATGGCGTCACGCATGGCGTACTTGTAGTAACTTGAAACCCAGCATTGAAAGTCATCCGGCGCAATACGCAGCGCCGTCATGATTTCTGCCTGTTCCCGGTCAACACGACTGGGCCCCTGGTAAAACTCGTGCAACGGTATGCGTCGTAGGCCCTGAGGGCCTTTGAGCTCTACCACAGCGTCCAGCACCAGCAGCGGCGCAGCACTGTCGGCGCTGGGGGCGCCGTTACAAATGTTGCCGCCCACGGTCGCTTGGTTGCGTACCTGGGGCCCGCCCACCGAGCCGGCCCCTTGGGCCAGAACCGGAATGTTGTCTGTGATGATATGCGACGCGATCAAATCAGTAAACGTTGCGCCAGACCCGACAACGATGGTGCCGTCTGATTCTATCCTTATTTTTTTTAAGTCGGCCACATCATGAATATCTACAACGTGACCATAATCGGGATTGCCCTGGCGTAAACGAACCAGCACATCGGTTCCGCCGGCAATGGGGATGGCGTTTGGATTCTGCAACAACAGGGATATGGCTTCATCCACCGAATCTGCTTTGTGATAACTTTCGATATCAAACATGGCCTCGCCTAAATCAATCCTGCATTTTTAAAATATTTGTAAAGGGTCTTGGGGTTGAGGGGCAACTCATTGACAGCCACCCCGGTAGCGTCCAGGACGGCATTCCGGATGGCCGGCGCCGGCGAAAGCACCGGCGGCTCGCCCAAAGATTTGCTTCCATAGGGATGCGTGGGCTCATTGGTTTCCACAAAAGCCACCCCCAGATCCGGGATATCCATGATGGTGGGGATTTTGTAGTCCAACATATTGTTGTTGTAGATCCGGCCCGAGTCAGGATCGATCATGAGCTTCTCATACAGCGCCGCCCCGATGCTCATGGCCATGCCGCCCAGAACCTGGCCTGCTGCATTTAGGGGATTAATGACCACGCCGCAGTCATGCACATTGTAGATCTCATTAATTTTAACCTGGCATAGCGGGATGTCCACCTCCAGATCCACAAAGGTGCATCCGAATACATGCGCGTTGCTGCGGGTCTTGTAGCTCACCTCTGCCGTGATCTGGCCGCCGCGGTTTTTTTGGTAATATGCGTCTATGGCCACGTCTTTCAGACTCATAACGGCTGTTTCCGGGGTCCGGCTAATGATGATATGGCCGTTCTTGATATCGAGATCCCGGACCCCCAGGTCGGAGATGGCACCCACGTAATCGAGAATCTTCTCTCGAAGTTGACGGGCAGTCCGAATCACTGCTTGGCCGCTCACATAGGTCTGACGTGACGCATAGGCACCGGTATCAAAAGGTGTGACATCTGTATCCTGACAGGAGACCACATGTACTTGATCAAGGGGCTGGCCCAATGTCTCCGCCACCATCTGAGCCAGCGCCGTATCCGACCCCTGGCCGATTTCGGTGGCCCCAACCTGCAGGTGAACCGAACCGTCCTGATTCAATGCCAGGCGGGCGCTGGCCACCTCCACGCAAACCGGAAAAGTACCGGAGCCGTAGCTGAAGCTGGCTACACCGAGACCTCGCCGTACCGGTCCGTTCTGGGTCTTGGGCCAGTCGGCCCGTTTTTGTTCCCATTGGATCAGTTGACTGCCTTTTTGAAGGCATGCAACCAAACCACAACTCAGCAAGGGCTTTTGGGTTATCTGGCTCTTATTACCGGGTAGGGCGGCATTTTTTAGCCGCATTTCTACCGAATCCATCCCCAGCGCCCGGGCCGCGTCCTCCATAATGCTCTCAATGGCAAAAGTCATCTGCGGCGATCCATAGCCCCGCATGGCACCACCAGCAGGGAAATTACCGTAAATGGTTCGGCCACGGCAGTGGTAAACCGCCCGCGGATACATATAATGGGATTTAGCGGCCCCGGCCGCCACGATGGAGTGGCCGTGGGAGGCATAGGCCCCGGTACAGGACAAGGCATCGAAATCGATCAGATTGACGGTGCCGTCCTTTTGTACGCCCATTTCCACCTGCACTCGGAAGGGATGGCGCACCCGCGTACCCACCATACACTCTTCTCGATCCAGTCTGAGCCGTACCGGAACACCGCCCAGTTTCCAGGTTAAGAATGCCACCATGGGCTCTAAAATCACGTCCTGTTTGTTGCCGAACCCGCCGCCGATGTGGGGCTTGATAACCCGGATGCGACCCAGGGGTATGCTCAACGCGTCACCCACGATGCGTCGCACGATGTGCGGAATCTGGGTGGAGGAAACAATAACGATTTTTTCCAGGTCTTCCATATACGCATAGGCCGAATGGTTCTCCAGATGGCAGTGCTGGACAACTTGCGTTTCGAACGTTCCTTCCAACAGACGGTCCGATTCTTTGCGCGCCAGCTCCGGATCGCCGCCGGCCGTAAAACTGTGTTCTTTTACTATGTTGCGCGTCCGTTGATGCAACTCGGGTGCATCTGCAGCCATCACATCCTCCGGGCGTACAAGCGGTTTATAAGTCTCGTACTCCACTTCGATGAGCGCCAGGGCTTTTTTGGCCACCAGTTCATTCTCGGCCACCACTACGGCAATCTCGTCGCCTTCATAGCGAACGTAATCGGTGAGCAGCAAACGGTCGGCCACATCGTTGTGGTTGGGATCCAGAGAATAGGGATGCCCGGCCGTGGCGAATCGATTCCGGGGAATATCCTCAAAAGTGAAAACCCCATCTACACCAGGCAAACCCTTGGCCCGACTGGTGTCGATGCGCGCGACCCTGCCATGGGCGATGATGCTTCGCAAGTATTTAGCCACGCGCATACCCGGCATGGTGAAGTCATCGGCATAACGGGCCTTGCCGGTGACTTTGGCCGCGCCATCCACGCGGTGTACTGCTTTTCCTACTGCCATGATATCTTATCCATTTTGACTAATAAAATCGTGTTCCACGATTTTATGAAACGCGACTAATTCGCTCCTTTACACCCCCCAACATAGCACACTTTTACTTTTTCCGGGGCAAAATTCTATCCATAGCCAGGGTAAATATACCGGCCAGTACGATACCGGACTGAGGTACACTGCCTGGTTGAGGAAGTACTACACTGGTCAGCCTGGACTATTCTTTGGCCACATCCTGAGGAATCACCAGATTGAGCACGATGGCGAGAGTGGCGGCCGGCAACAGGCCGGAAGACAACAATACCTTGGCGGTGGCCGGCAGATGCTGCAGCGCACCAGGTTCCAGTTGCAAACCCAGACCAAGCGATAATGAGATAGCAAAAATTACCATATTACGCCGAGACCAATCGACGTCGGACAACATCGACACGCCGGCAGCAACAACCATACCAAACATAACAATTACGCCACCACCCAGTACTTCGATGGGGACAGTCGAAATAATTGCACCGAATTTTGGAATCAGACCGCACACAATCAGAAAAACTGCACCATAGGTAACCACGCGACGACTCATCACACCGGTCATCGCCACCAGACCGACATTCTGTGAGAATGAAGTGTTGGGCAGACCACCGAATATACCCGCAAGCGCAGTTCCCAGGCCATCTGCAAAGGTAGCGCCCTTGATTTCCACATCGCTAGCTTCGCGCCCCGCGCCACCTTTCGTGATACCGGATACGTCACCGACTGTTTCAATAGCGGAGATAATTGCCATCAGACAAAACCCGATAACCGCGGCCAGACTGAATTCAAAGCCAAACTTAAAAGGTATGGGCGGTGCGAAATATGCGGCTTTACCAACATTGGCGAAGCTCACCATACCCATAGTAAGCGCGACCACATACCCCGCTATGAGACCAATCAGTACAGCGGCTACTGACAGAAACCCCCTGGTAAAAAATTTTACCCACAGTGTCACGACGATGACCACACCGGCAACAAACCAATTCTGCAGGCTGCCGTATTCAGGCGTGCCGATAGCCGGTACCCCGCCGGCAGCATATTGTACGCCGACCTTGACAAGCGCCAGACCAATCATGGTTACCACCAGCCCGGTTACCAACGGCGGCAGCGCGAAACGGATCTTACCGACAAAAGGCGCAAGGCAGGTATGAAAAAGACCACCTAGCAAGACACCGGTCATAAGTACTGCCATGGCTTCCACACCTTGGCCAGCCACCAACGGGATCATAATCGGGATGAAAGCAAAACTGGTTCCCTGGACTATTGGCAGGCGAGCACCGACCGGTCCTAAACCGAGAGTTTGAAACAGTGTCGCGATACCTGCAAACAGCATCGACATCTGGATCATGTAAATCAAGTTTGGAAAATGCGGCGAATTGGAACCAAAGCCAAAGCCAGCGACACCGGCAATGATGATAGCCGGTGTCACGTTACTGATAAACATTGCCAGTACATGTTGGATGCCCAGCGGAATCGCTTGTGCGAGAGGTGGTGTGTAATCCGGATCACGTAATTGCTCCGGCGTACCTATAGGTGATCTATCCATGAGTCGTCTCCTTTTGTATTTGTTTTATGCCCAAACAGCTGGTCACCTCAAGGAATCGCAATTGTTCATGCCAGCCTTTGAGATGATCTAATGCCAAGGCTATGTTCACGGTGGCTAGTTAAGTTACCAGTGAAAACGGCAACTGGTTTCTCAAGTTTTGATAGAGCACAGCCATCTCTAACATACTTCGCGTATCCGGCGCATGGTTTGATTCTGTCTTTAGCTCCAATACTTCTGCGACATAACTGCCGGAATCGATCCTGGCTTTTATTTCGTTGCTTTCAAAGATGAGTCCATGTTCAGTCCGGGTTAAAGCAGCGTTACTCCTCCCCTCTTTCCACAGCATTTGATCGGCTGCAGCAAAATGGAATCCAAAATCAGATTCGTCGAAGCTTTGCCTGGATATATGGATTTTAGCCTTATCTTTATAGGGCGCTCCGCTCGTCGGACAAAAAGTTGCACAGTTGCCGCATTCGTTGCAGTAATCCGCTATATTCATCACCTGGGTGCTCTGTTTTATGCGCACAGTTTCAATGTCGCTGACCTTGATCTTGCCTTCAAGCTGTTGAACCTGTTGGACCTTAAACTGCACCGGATTGACTTTAAATTCGATATTGGCTCTGTTTGGGCATACCGATACGCAAACACTGCAAATTTCGTCACAGTATAGACACCGCGCCGCCTCGTTTTTTGCCGCGGCATCATCAAGCGTTTGGATAACCAAATCAAAGCCCGTTCTCTGATCGAATTCGATTTCAGGTAGATGCATACCGACCTGACGCCGAGCCCGCCGCTTGTGAAGTTCTCCAAAATCGGATGTTTTCCCCGTACTGATAACAGGGACCCGTCTTTGGTCCAATGCACGTGCTTCGATTGCCTCAGCGATTTTTTTCCCGTCGCCAATGGCCTTGATGAGTGTCGAAGCACCGCGCACAGCATCTCCTCCGGCAAAAACATTTTCAAGCTGGGTCTCGTGTGAATGCGGATCGATTTCTAGTTTTCCCTCTGGAAAAAAATCGAGATTGACCCGCTGGCCGATGGCTGAGATAACGCTATCGACTTGCAATTCAAATTGGGAACCATCAATTTTAATGGGTCTTGGGCGGCCGCTGGCATCGGCTGCACCCAATTCCATTTGAAAACACACATTGGATTTCACACGACCGTCGTCTACGAGCATGCATTCGGGTGCGGTGAGTTCCACCAACTTGACGCCTTCGTCCAGAAGGGCCTGGATTTCCTCGGGCGCAGCCGGCATTTCCTGCCGGGTTCGGCGATAGAGTACGCTCACCTCTCCATCTGGGCCCACAAACCTAAGGGCGGTACGAGCTGCATCCATTGCCGAGTTTCCACCGCCGATGACGGCTACTTTTTTGCCCAAGTCCGGGCGTTGACCCCGGCGCACGGCACTCAAAAATTCAAGTTGATCCATGACGCCTTCAGCGTCCTCACCAGGGATCCCCAGATCGATTCCCTCCTGGGCTCCTACGGCAATATAGACGTAATCATGTGATTTTCGCAGGGACGCAAACTTTTCGGCATCGATCCTGGTGTCATAATGAATGTTTACACCCAATGCTAAAATCGCATCGATATCTTTTCTAATACTGGCATCATCCAGACGGAATTCCGGGATGGCGTCCGATGCCCAGCCCCCGGAAAATGCTTTTTGCTCGTAGATATGAACTTCAAATCCGGCCAGACTCAGAAAATGAGCACAGGCCAGCCCGGATGGACCCGCACCGATAATGGCAACTTTAATATCATTATCAGGCGCCCGTTTGAGTCCAAGCGGTCGATCAAATTTCTGGGCAATGAAGCGTTTGATCTCCCGGATTAACATGGGTGTGTCATAATTCAACCGGGTACACTTCTCTTGGCACAGATGGTCGCATACCATTCCCTGGACATTCGGAAAGGGGTTGCTTTGCATGATGACCCGAAAAGCTTCATCATACTCCCCACGCGCCGTATGGTACATGTAACCGGGAATATCCTGGTTGACCGGGCAGGTGGCCATGCAGGGGGCTTGGATGCAATCGAAAGTAGATAGTTTCCGGGACGTTTTTATATTGTCGTAGGGAAAAATCTCCTTATTATAAGCCGTCCTGTTTACAACCGACTCAGCATATGCTTGCAAATTGACCAAGCCGGCCTTTTTAGGTTCGCCGGCGTTTATCCCACCGGTCACGATAAATTCATCCAGATTGGCGGCACCAGCAGTTTCGATTGCTTGAGCAGCCGCTTCCAGATACTGGGACAGGCGTCCGTACCCACCCGGTTTTAACACGTCGGAGCACACTGTGACAGGTCTCAGGTTGCAGGCCAGCACCTCTGCAAAATTAAAGCAGTCGGTTCCAGCCGAAAAGGAAATACTCAATGCACCGTCAAACTCAGATTGTAAGCGTGCGGCCAGGTTGATACTTATGGGATGCAACGCCCGCCCGCTCATATAGACCATCTGCTCTGATTCGGGCAAATTCTGTTCCTGATTGCTGGTCTCAAGGGTATTGGTCAATTTGACATTAAATTCCACCCCACTCTTTTGGGCCGCAACCAGTAATGCATGAATCAGGGCAACACCATCCGCATATTTAAGATCATGATCAAAGGCCAAGTCCGGCACAATGGTTTCGAAGCCCAGTTTGTCGTTGAGGATAGCGCGAAGCCGCTGCGGCCCGAGCAACGTCGGATTGAGCTTGATGGTCGTATTCATTTTCTTTTCGGTCACAAAATAGGAACCGATTTTCTCGACTTCATCCGGTGGACAACCATGCATGGTGGAGATGGTAATATTGTCGGAGATAGTGTCCGCAATGTCCAATTCTTTTACGCGGGGATAAAATTTGGCCAGGCGCTCGATCTTCTCTCCTTTTTCCTTGGAGCAATCCGTCATTTTTTCTAAAAACCGCTGTACGGTTGGGCTCAGGATTCCTTCCAGGTTGTAGCCCACACTCATATTGAAAATGAAGCCAGCTTGCCCGGGTGGTCCCCAACCGAATTTGTCTTTAAGAATGTGCAAAACAATCCAGGCGTTGAGATATTCGTTAAACGACTGATCCAGTTTCAGCTCTTGTGACCACTCGCAATTATACCCCTCGTCCGTCATATCAATGCATGGTTTGGTGACCGCCAGTTCATCCAGCACCTGAACCGTTTTCAATTCCATATAACGGGCACCGGTCAGCCAGGCCGCAATGATGTTCTGAGAAAGTTGGGTATGTGGTCCTGCAGCCACCCCCAGTGGCGTTTCCAGAAGTTGTCCGTAACGGACCATCTGAAATGGATCATTATCTCTGGGAGTAAAAAAGAGCTCGCGGCGAATTCCGAAAATCTGTCCTTGCTTTTCCTCCGCCAGTATCCATTTAAGTAGGGTTTCAATGTCACAACACCAAAACTTATCACTAGTCATTTTCATTCTCCTTCAGGCAAGCCATACCTAGTCGCCGACACTAGATTGTATACGCGCCTACATTTTCTCCCATAGTTTTCTGCCCATATCCCGTGCAACCGCCAGCACCTCACCCTCATCCACTCGCGTTACCTTGCCTTGTTCCACAATGACATGTCCTTTGGCGATGACTGTCTCGACATGGCGGGCATCCAATCCATAGACAAAATGCCCCAGAAAGTTGTCCGCGGTCAATTCGGTGGGAGCATCATAGTTCAAAACCACCAGATTGTTATCGCCGTCTCCGACACCGCCGAATTCCTTGATGTAACGATGAATATTTCGGAAACGATCGTAGGTCCCATCGAATCCAATCCCTTCAGTGGCCTGTCCCACTAAAAAGGCCGCCTTGGCACTTCTCAGCATGTCACAGTGCATCCCATCGGTTCCCAGCATCACCTTGGTTGTGGCAGCGTCGTAGCCGGTAAGCCCTACATTGTTGTTCTGGTTGCTCTCCACGTTTTGCACAACCCAAGTATTGGAATCACCCAACAGCTCCCTCTCCCTGTCCGACAGGTGAATACAATGACCCAGGATGGACTTTGATAACGCCAAGGCACCGGCATCGTGAAAGCGTTCCACCACGCGTTTGCCATATTTTGCCAAGGAGTCATCCTGGTCGGCCCGGTCTTCGGCCACATGGACATGTAAGCCGGTATTGTGTTTGCGGGCCAGGTCAACGGACTTTTTCAGCAACTCGTCCCCGACAGTAAAAGAAGCGTGCAGCCCCACATGTCCCTGATGCCCCCGGCCCAGAAATTCATCGGTTTCAGCCAAGCCCGCTTCTCGGGGCCCCTCCCCGTCCCGATCGGATATCTCGTAACATAGCATGTGGGAGATGCCCACGCGATCGAATGCGCTGGCAATCGTATCAAGAGAACCTGCGATGGCGAAGGGCGAAGCATGGTGGTCGATAACGAAAGTCACACCATTTTTTGCACAATAAATGGCGGAAGCCAAAGCACTGGCTTCGATCATTTCGAGATCCAGGCGTTTGTCTATATGCCACCAGATGTACTGGAGGACTTCCGTGAAATTGGTTGGATTCTTTGCGGGAGCCGGCATCCCCCGTGCCAGTGTGGAATAGATATGATGGTGGCCACAACCAAAAGATTTTGTCACCAACTTGCCGACACAGTCAATGATTTGATCCCCTGGTATCAGTGAATCCTGCTGCGGCAAGGTGTTGGTGAAGGAGATATCACCATCGGGTCCTTCTGTTACGACGATATGCGTCTGATGGATGGCCAGGGTAAGCCAGTCTATGAAAGCCGCATTTTTCAAATATAATGTCATGGTTTCACCTCAAAGATTTATTTGCTGTCTGCTTTCTTCAGGGGCGCCAAGGGCAGCGAATACCGGCGCACGCCATCAAATTGGCAATAGGCGTTGGCAATGGCCGGTGCCGTTGGAATGGTACCGATCTCACCGACCCCTTTGGCACCGAAAGGACCCACTGGATCTGTGCATTGGATGCTGATAACTTTAATTTCGGGTATATGCTTGGCTTTGAGTAGTCCCAATTTGGACATCCTGATGGAAGTAAGCCGGCCGTCTTTCAAAGGAAAATTTTCACTCACGGCATATCCCATCCCCATCACCACACCCCCTTCAACTTGTCCATCGAACAATGTCGGGTTAATGATCGTCCCCGCATCGTGCGCCGCATATATGCTCTTCAGGTTTCCATCACCATCCAATATGGCCAAATGGACCGCAAAACCGTATGAAAAGTGGCTGATAATCTCACCGTCTACTTCATGGGTGGTGGTCCAGTCTACTACGTGCCGGCCAAAATACTCTTTGCCGGCAAGATCGGCCAGGGAGCTACCTTTTAAATCAGATTTAAGGTAACGGGCAGCCTTGATAATTGAATTGCCGAGTAGGACTGTACCTCTGCTGGCCGTTGTCGTGCCGCTGGTGGCGTGAGCCCCGGTGGAAGATTTAACTTCAATGGATACGGAATCATCCAGGCCGGCAACTTCGGCCAACACCTGCCGCGCCATGGTATGAATGCCCTGGCCCATTTCGGTCCAACCGTGATTTAACTCGATCCGATCTGGGGCGATGACTTTGATCCTGGTTTCGCTGACTTCCTCCAACCCGTTCCCGATACCGCAGTTTTTAATACCACAAGCCAAGCCGGTATTTGGATTGTTGTCAAATGCCTCTTTAACAGCTTGCAGACATTGGCGCAGGCCGATACCTAGTCCCAGTACATGCCCGGTTGTGGTCATGCGACCTGTATCCAGAGCATTGTCGTAGCGCAACCGCCAACGGTTAAAGCCACCGAGTTTACACAGTTCGTCCAGCATACTTTCCATGGCGAAGTTTGACTGATTCACACCAAATCCACGGAAGGCACCAGCAGGAGGATTGTTCGTATAATAGGCTCTGGAGACGACATCTAGATTGGGGATATGGTAGGAGCCGCCGGCATGTGTCCCGGTGCGGGCGACGACTTCGCCACCCACCGAGGCATAGGCACCTGTATCTCCGACTATCCTTGCACGCAGCGCTGTCAGCAATCCGTTTTCGTCGCAGGCCAGCTTGTAACGCATGTGTGTTTTATGACGCTTGGGATGCATCCGGATCGATTCAGGACGATCCAAACGTACTTTGACCGGGCACTGCAGGACCAGACTGCACAGCGCGGCATGGTGTTGAACCGTCAGATCCTCCTTGCCGCCAAAACCGCCTCCGGCGGACACCTGAATCACATCCACCTTATCAAGGGGCAGGTTTAATAGAGATGCGATCTGTTCGCGGTCTGCATAAATCCCCTGGCCCTGTGAAAACACCGTCAGTCCACCACGGCCGTCTGGTTGGGCAATACTGGCCTCAGTTTCCAAAAAGGCGTGCTCAACAAAAGGGGTTTCGAAGACACCTTCAGCCACGTAAGCTGATCTAGTGAAAACATCCTCTACCGGCTCCCCGCGATGAATAACCGTCTCTTTGAGCAGATTGCCGCTCGCATGGACCAACACCTCACTAGCGGCCGCTTGGTGCATATCGGTCAACGGCTCTAGGACCTCATATTCCACCCGGATTTCATTAACGCCAAGACGCGCAATATCTTCACTCTCAGCCACCACGCAGGCCAATACATCTCCTATACAGCGGGTGGTTTCGCCTGGGATCACCATCATGGGCCAATCTTTCTCGATCAAGCCCTGATAGCGCTGCCCAGGGATATCGGTCCCTGTAAAAACCCGGATCACACCCGGCAGTTTTTGCGCGGCAGATGAATCAATGCTTACAACTCGGGCGCGGGGGTGTTCGCTAAACTTCAGCGCCCCGTAAAGCATGCCGTCAACGTGCATGTCATTGATGTAGGGACTGATTCCCAAGGCTTTCTCGTATCCCTCAACTTTGGGGTAGGAATGGCCGATGCCCGTGTTTTTCTCCCAGGCAATCTCTTGGTTCTCTCGCAGGGCTTTGGCGGCCAGCAAAATACCATCGATGATCTTAACGTAACCGGTACAGCGGCAAACATTGGCTTTCAATGCTTTGACGACCTCCTCCCGGCTGGGGTTAGGGTTGTTCTCCAGCAGAATTTTGGCGCGGGCCAGAATACCCGGGGTACAATACCCGCACTGGACCGCCCCCTTGGCTACAAAAGCCCGCCCCAGGGTCTGGCGGACCTTTTCCGGAAACCCCTCTATGGTCAGAACCTGTTTCCCGGAGACACGCTTCATCCGCGTAACGCAGGCTAGGGCTGGTTTGCCGTCCAATTCCACCAAACAGGCGCCGCAGGCAGCCTGCCCCGAACAGCCATCTTTGACGGACGTAAGGCCCTTTTCCTGGCGCAGGAAGGTAAGCAGCGATTCTTTGTCGTCACCCGCATACTCAGTCGGCTTTCCGTTTAATGTAAATTGAATCATGGCCCACTCCTCTCTCACCGCAAGGCTCTATCAGTGGCCGAATAAAATCGTGTTCCACGATTTTATGATAACGCGTACCTTTCGCCGCAGGGCGAAAGGCATCGTCGCTCCTATGCGGTCAACGTCCACTGACTTAGCCGGTGTCTTATGATTAACCAAAATTCCTATCCCTGCAATCCCGCGATAGCCGGGACAGGGTGTTTCGAGATTTTGCCGAATTCGAACGCTCACTCGAAGGCCTCAAGTCGAGCCGCAGCGGGGAATTCAAATTTAACCTTTTGGGTTATTGCTTCCGCCTGCTGCCCTTGTCCAAAAGTGCGCTCAAGGTGTCCGCCGGATGCTTTACCTTGCTGAGCAGAATCATGGCGGCGATGATGTAGGGCTTATAGCTGGCTTCCTTATACATGGGCACGCGATAGCGATCGAAGACGCTGGCCTCAACTTCCCCTTGCTCACAACTGACAGCGGTAATGTCGGCCGGCAGACAGTGCATATACAGGGCACTACCAGCGTCGGTGGTTGCCATTAATTTTTCTGTGCACTCCCAATTTTTGTGGTTCGCATTTTGGGAGAGAAGTTCCGATTCCAGGGCGTCGATGCCGTCGAAATCTCCCATAGCGTAGAGGTCAGTGCGTTTCTCCATGGCGGCGAACGGCGCCCAGCTTTTCGGATAAACAATGTGCGCGTCTTCGAAAGCTTCGGCCATGGAGTTGGTCTGGGTGAACCCGCCGCCGCTCTGGTTTGCATTGCGCTCTGCGACCGCTTCTACCTCGGGCATCACTTCGTATCCTTCAGGATGCGCCAGGACCACCTCCATTCCGAAACGCGTCATCAATCCGATGATGCCTTGGGGGACCGAGAGAGGCTTGCCGTATGAGGGGCTGTAGGCCCAGGTCATAGCGAGCTTCTTGCCGTCTAAATTGTGAACCCCGCCAAAGTGGTTGATGATGTGCAGCATGTCGGCCATGGTCTGGGTAGGATGGTCGATATCGCATTGGAGGTTAACCAGGGTGGGACGTTGCTCCAATACCCCCTCCTGATAGCCCTGCAGCACGGCCTGTGAAACTTCGCGCATGTAGGCGTTGCCCTTGCCAATATACATGTCGTCGCGAATACCGATTACGTCCGCCATAAAGGAGACCATGTTGGCGGTTTCACGCACGGTTTCACCGTGGGCAACCTGAGATTTGCCCTCGTCGAAATCCTGCACCGTCAGGCCCAGCAGATTACAGGCGCTGGCATAACTGAAACGGGTGCGCGTGGACTGATCCCGGAAGAGGGAGATCCCCAGACCACTATCGAAGATACGGCTTGAAATATTCTGTTGACGCAATCCTCGCAGGATGTCTGCCACGAGAAGGGTGGCATCGACCTCGTCATTACTTTTTTCCCAGGTGAGCAGAAAATCGTTGAGGTACATGTTCTGATAATCGAATAGGGCCAATTGCTTGATCATCTCTTTGATTTTGATTGTATCCATAGTGGTTGACTCCTTTTTGGTTATTTGACGATATGGGTTCCGCGGCCCGCCATCACCGCGTCCCTAATAAACTCAGGCGCTGTGATGATAACTTCCCGGCCCCCGCTCTCCAGAAACCGCAGTGCGGACTGGACCTTGGGGAGCATACTACCAGGCGCGAAATGCCCATCGGCGATGTACTCCTCGGCCTCGGCCACAGTCATTTTGGAGATAGCCATTTCGTCTGCTGTTCCGAAGTTGAGCGCCACCTGTTCGACTGCGGTGGAGATGATCAGCAATTCCGCACCGAGCTGACCGGCCAGCATGCTCGAGGCGAGGTCCTTGTCAATCACAGCGTCCACCCCTGCCAACCCATTCTCGGTGCGCACGACCGGGATACCGCCGCCACCGACGGTAACCACGTGATAACCGCCCCTGAGGAGGGATTCGATCACCGGTTTTTCAACCACCTGCAGTGGCTCTGGGGAGGGGACCACCCGGCGAAATCCGCGACCGGCATCCTCCACCAAGCGCCACTCTGGGTAGTCGCGACGGACACCCTCGATTTGCAACCTATCGTAGAACTCACCGACAGGTTTGGAGGGGTTCATAAAACCAGGGTCGTCTTTGTCTACAACGACCTGGGTAACAACAGTCAGACTCTGACCGGCGATGCTCCGGGCGGCCAGTTCATTGTTTAACGCCTGCTGGATTTGGTAGCCGATAGACCCTTGGGTGTCGGCAACCACATTCACCAATGGCACCATATGCAGACCGGTCTCTCGCCGGGCCACCTCGGAGCGCAACATGATAAACCCTACCTGGGGACCATTGCCGTGGGAAATAATGGTCTGGTAGCCCTGTTCAATAAGATCAACGACATGACACATGGTCTCACGAATGGCCTGGTGCTGATCTTCGACGGTCTGCTGGTCTTTGCTCTTAATCAGTGAGTTGCCGCCAATTGCGATGAAGGCTAGTTTGGCACGCATAACTCAGCCCTCCTTCTGCTCCAGATAAATCTGGGGCATGGCTGCATAAAAGGCGGCGCAACGAACCAAATCAGCCTTCCAGGTTTTTTCGTTGGGAGCATGGGCTTCAGATTCTTTGCCCGGCCCGAATCCGATGCAGGGGATGCCGAACATCCCCATAATGGAAACCCCATTGGTAGAAAAGGTCCACTTGTCAACGCGGGGCTCTTCCCCGAACAGGGATCTGTAGGTCTCCGCAGCAACCTGGGCCACGGTGTGGTCTGCATCCAACACCCAAGAGGGGAAGTAGCAGTCGGTGGGGTAGACCAAGCCGGTGTAGGCGGGGCGTTCATAGGTATACATGGACACCTCACCCTTGGCAGCTTTGACGGAGGGGAGGTCTCGGATCTGACCCAGAGCCAGCTCTTTGTCCTCGCCAGCGGTCAGGCGCCTATCGATGGATATGCTGCAGCCGTCCGCCACAGCGCATCGGGATGGAGAGCTGTAGAAGATCTCTGAGACGGTCAAAGAGGCTTTGCCCAAAAAATCGTCATCTTTCAGTCGGTCATGCAACTCCTCGAGCTCTGCCAGGATGCGCCCCATTTTAAAGATGGCGTTGTCCCCACGCTCGGGTGCGGATCCATGCGCACTGACACCTTTTACCTCCACCTTGATCTCCATGCGTCCACGCTGCCCCCTGTAGATCCCACCATCGGTGGGTTCGCTCGAGACTACAAAATCCGGCTTTAGCCTTGACTCTTTGATGATGTACTGCCAGCAAAGGCCGTCACAGTCTTCTTCCTGAACACTGCCCACGATCACCAGAGTATAATCACCTTCAAGTCCCAGTTCCTTGATAATCTTGCCGGCATAAACCATGGATGCCATGCCGCCTTCCTGGTCGCTGGCACCCCTGCCGCCGATCAGTTCATCGTCTTCATATCCTTCATAGGGATCGAACTCCCAGTTTTCCTTGTTACCGATCCCGACGGTGTCGATATGGGCGTCCATGGCGATGAGGGTATCCCCACTGCCAATAAAGCCCAGCACATTGCCCATGCGATCGATTTCAATACGATCGAAACCCACTTTTTCCATCTCCTGTCGGATCCGCTCGACGACCGCTTTCTCGTCGCAGCTCTCGCTGGGTAAGCGGATCATATCCCGCAGGAAACGGGTCATTTCAGGTTTATAAGATTCTGCTAATTTATTTATTTTATTGAAATTGGTCTGGGTCATGTGGCAGTCTCCTTCTTATTGGCTCGATGCTGTCTGATTTGTTATCTAAGTTAAATTTAAATGATCAAAACAAGCAGGTATCACGCTAAAGGCGTATGTTTAGAGAATTTGAGCATTCGAATTTTAATATTGTTTCGTATTTCGATATTCGGATTTATGATTTCTTAACCTTTTATAGTACATACATTTATGGGGTAATACCAGAGCAGAGCCCTCTTTACCCGAGTATCTACCTACGATGGATACTTTCCATGCCAGACGACCTGCCGGTAGTTCACCGGGTCGGTGGCGCCTTCAGTATTGAAACAAAGCAGTGTGGCGTCGCGTCCGATGTCGAGCGCTTTCTTGAGGCCTTGAAAGGCTTGATTGGTGCCCAGAGCATCCAGCAGGCCGATCCCGATAGCACCTGATTCACCGCCTTCCACGGCATCGTCGCCGCGCAGTGGATTGGCCAGAATTCGCATACCATTGGCAGCCAGAAAATCAGCGCAGCTGATGTAACCGCTGGGAACGTCGCGCAGAATTTCCCAGGAGATGGGATTCGGTTCACCGCAGGCAAGGCCAGCCATAATGGTATCGAGATCTCCCTTGACCGCGTGGGGCTTGCCATCTCCGGCAGCTGCCGATGCGAAAATACAGGCAGCCTTGTTGGGCTCCAGGATGATGAACTTTGATCTTGGTTCCCGGTAGACTTGGGCCAGATATGCCACGACAGCGCCTGCCAAGGCACCCACCCCGGCTTGCACGAATATGTGGGTGGGATAGACATCCTCCGCACGCAGCTGGTCCACGGCCTCAGCGCACATGGTCATATAGCCTTGCATGATCCAGAGCGGCACTTCCTCATATCCCTCCCAGGAAGTGTCCTGGACTACATACCAACCGTTCTCTGCTGCCATCCGGCGGGAGAGACGGACAGTGTCATCATAGTTCAGGTCGGTGACCTCAACATCCGCTCCGTGTGAACGGATGGCGGCAACCCTTGCTGGAGCTGAGCCCTTGGGCATGTAGATCACTGCTTTTTGACCCAGTCGTTCAGCGGCCCATGCGACCCCGCGACCATGATTGCCATCGGTGGCCGTCATCAGTGTAATCTGCCCGACCATCTCGCGGACCTCATTACTCACCAACTGCGCGTAGGGAACTTCACTGAGCGGCTGACCCAGTTTTTGACAAATGAGTCGTGCGACGGCGTAACTGCCGCCCAGTACCTTAAAGGCATTCAGTCCGAATCTGTGCGCTTCATCCTTGACGAAGATGTCTCTAAAGCCCCAGGCACGGGCGAGGCGCTCCAAACGAACCATAGGCGTCGGTTTATAACCCGGTAGCTGGCGATGAAAAGCTCTCACACCTAACGCCGTAGCCGGTGAGAAGGTCATTGGCAGTTCGCTCTCTTTTCGATCCTGAACGATATATTTAAAATTTTGGGAAGGTATCTCGCGAATCACGGTTCTATTCCTCTGATTTTCGAACCTCTTTAAGGTAATTGTAAATGGTATATCTGGAGGCACCTAAAGCCCGAGCCAAATAGTTCACGGAACCTTTAACCGCGAACACGCCGGCCTTATCCAGCTTGCGGACGATCATTTTTTTCTGGTTTTTGTCCATCATCGCTGGCAACTTGCATTCCTTAGCGATCGTGGTGTCTATGATCGATTCCATGGAAGCGGAAGGTTTTTTCGGGAACTTTACCAGCAACTCTTCATCTGAACCGGTGGCGCTGGTGACAGATAGAAAGGTGAAATCGGAAAAAGCCTGTTGGAAAAACATGAAGTCGGAAACGTCGAAGTTGATAGCGAGACAGCCTTCTAACTTACCGGCCTCATCACGCAAAAAAATGGAGGCACACCTGAGGACCTTGCCATCATCTGTTGTGATTTTATAGGCGATCCTATCAGGCACCTCATCTCCGAACTCGTCCACCATTCGACCCAGTGTGCTCGTGATGGGTGCACCGGCCTGTCGATTCGTCACGTTGCCTTCGATGTGGATCACCGACCGTGTAATGTCGATGAAATCGTGGATGACCACCTCGCAGCGATTTCCAAATATGCCGGCGATACCCTTTGCAATCCGCTTCAATGTCTCGAGACTTTTCGTATCCATAGGACATACCAATATTATACAATAATTTGTATGTCAAGCAATTTATTGTTTAAATTATTCAACAAAATTGTCTTGCTATTTGCGCAGACTAAAAATCGACAAATCAGATCTAAAGCGCATTGAAAAATCTGCTGGTTTTAATCTTTTCAAGGTCTTCAAGTTTGTCGATATCCGTAAAAACAAAAGGATCATCAACTTCGACTTCACAAATGTCATGCGGATAAGTTTGTATGATCTGCTTACCGCCCACATCCCCGCTGATTTCGAAAAAATTATGATAAAAGCGTTGGCTGAAAATAGTGGGGTTGCCTCTTTGACCCTGGTAAACAGGTATACATATATCTTTATCTGATGATCTGAATCGCTCCAGTATGAGATCCATCATTTCGCCACGAATCAGCGGCTGGTCACCCAATAAAAACATGGCTGAGGGGTAGTCATGCTGCACCGAATGAA
Source organism: uncultured Desulfobacterales bacterium (assembly GCA_964633115.1). Lineage (GTDB taxonomy): Bacteria > Desulfobacterota > Desulfobacteria > Desulfobacterales > B30-G6 > B30-G6. The sequence continues at coordinate 9,691 of CAZWEO010000020.1, read as the reverse complement.
GTGCGCAGTGAATCGAACTGCTCATGCCTTTGCGAAACTCCTTATTTTCGATGATGCTCAATCGCGAGTGTTGGACGCGATTAGATAGGACCTGCATTAAGCAGTCGAAAGCGTGCCCCAAAACCACCACTACTTGGTCCAGTTTTGAATTAAGGGCGTTGTCGACGATAATTTCAATAAGTGTGCGTTTACCTATTTTTATGAGCTGTTTGGGCGTGCCAAAACGGCTCGATATTCCAGCTGCTAAAATGATGCCCACCGTAGGATGTTTTGAAGCCATCTTACCAATCCATTTCCTTGCGAATCTTCTTTTGACGTGAATGTGAAACTTCCCGCCAAAAAAGGCCGGGCATCTTAAAAACCATGGATGGGGATTGCATCTCCATCCCGGGCTCCGCGCTCATCCCTGCTAGAAATGACGGGGTATTCTGCGGGAGTTTCATAACAGTTTCACGCTTTTGTTTCAATTATACCGGTTGTCAAACACGCTTTTTATGTTACACTCCCACAAGACGGGAGGATGGTATGATGACGTTGTATCAGAGCCTGGGACTTGAAGGAAACGGTGTTATCAGCATCGTTGGAGCAGGCGGCAAAACCAGTCTCATGTTCTGCCTGGCCCGCGAGATCAGCGAATTCGGCCAAACCGTATTAACCACGACTACCACTAAAATAATGATGCCAAACATGGCGCAGGTGGCCCATGTGATCCTAACCCCTTCAATTCAATCGCTGCTGGATCAGGCGAGAGAGCTTTTAAAGAAAAATAATCCCCTTTGCGCTGCATCCGCTAGATTACCGGAACAACCAGAGAAAATTATCGGGTTTGAGCCTGACGTCATCGATCAACTTAAGCATTCAGGCTTGTTCCGGTGGATTCTTGTGGAAGCGGATGGTGCCGCCCAAAAGCCATTGAAGGTGCCGGCCAAACACGAGCCCGTGATACCGGATTCCAGCAGCTGGGTCGTTGGGCTTCTGGGCCTCAAGGCCATCGGAAAGCCACTTGAACCTGAATGGGTTTTCCGTCATGAGCGTTTTGCGTCGATTACCGGTATTTCCACGGGCCATCCAATCACTGTGGACGCCATGGTTCAAGCAGCAATCCATCCCCAAGGCATTTTTAAGGAAACTCCGGAGGACGCCCGCAAAATTCTCTTTTTAAATACCGCAGGCAATACGGATCGAAGGACAACCGGGAGAAAGGTGGCCAAAACAATTGCGGAAAGTGGTGTCAATCACAATATCCATCGCCTGGTTATCGGCAGCCCGCTGGAGGGAGAGGCGGTCTATTTGTGAAGGAGTTCTATAAAGATTAATCTCCAGCAGGCGCAAGATACACTCTTAATATGACCTCAAGTACAGACCCAGCAATCGCCCTGGCTTTTTCGGAAATAGTGGCGCAATGTTCGATATTTCCCCGGGGATCGATGTCGCCAAGCTTGAAGCCCTTGGTCACCTGAATGCCGCTGCGGATCATGCCGCGTACCACACCGTCCACCTGTGACCGGACCATCGCCTTGCCAACGCTTCCAATGGAATCACCCTGTTTCACCAAATCGCCGATAGCTAATAGTGCTTCGAAATATCCGTCTTGCGGGGATCTCAGAACCCGCTCCACAGTAAAACCGTTTATCTTACCTGGAATGCCTGTGTTTTTTTCAGCGCATCCGCTGGTAATGATTCTGCCTAAATGATGCCCGCGATTGGTTTCAATAACCATATGAACATCCTTTGGTGCAATAAAGCCGGGCCCCAGTCCGATAACAAGAGGTGCGTCCGACCGGGCCGTTCCTAAATTCTTTTTTGCCATTATGGCGTCCACACACACACCAGGAGATAGATCGTGCAATGCGTTCCAACCGGGATCGATTAATACCGCTAGCGCGCCTTTTGACCAGGCTGTGTGGACTTGGGTGCTCGATTCAACCCTAACAGCATCAACGCCTTCCACAGTATGACGCCCCTTGTATACGGCTTCACAGAAAGAGACCTGTCGCCGCACGGCCAGAGGATTTGGACGTTCCAACAAAAATATCCGCCGAATATGAGCCATATAGAGACGCCAGGCAATGGCTGAAGCCATTTCTCCGGCACCTTTAATGGCGACAGCGAGATGACTCAGTGATGTTTTTGAAATATTTGTTTCGATCGATTTCATCGTATTGCTTTAATCTGTATGCCAAAACTTCTCAAAAATACCGATCATACAGAATCAGTTCTTTTTGAGCCTCTTTTTTGTATTTATTACACCTTGAAATGCAATACGAGTTAGTTTTTGAAAATTTAAACACTTTCTCAAAATACTCACCCTGTATAATTTTTTCCAGGGGCCGCGTTCTGAAATTAATCCGATCCAGATGATCTTCGATTAATTGTGCAGCGAATTTAAATGACGGCTCGTACTCGGTGATATACATACAATGTGCCAGACAACAGGGATGGACAGTCCCATCGGCCGCTATATAAATGGACTGATTTGAAAAAGGCTTGCATTTGGCAAACTCATTTTCAGATAAGATTTGCTTTTGATATCGGGTATAAATCTCATTTTTCAAATCAAACTGCATGGTAAGCGGGCGACGCCATTCCCGATTGTATTCTCTGGAAGAAACCACAAAAAACCGTGTACATCCGATATCCTCGGCAATCTTTTCAGCCTGGCGGATCTGATGTTCGTTGTGTTCAAATAAAATAAATTTCCAGTAAGCGACTCCGCCGGCACCAGCAAAAGCCCGGACATTTTTTACGATTGTTTTAAAGTCTGTTCCCCGTCGGTGTATTGAATGGGTATCATCAAGCCCGTCCAGGGAAAAAATCATGAAACCATCTTGATATTGCAATCCCAGATCATGCCACCATGACGCTTTCTGCAGGGAACCATTGGAATCCCCGTGCAGCAGAACCCTTTGATTCAGCTGTTTGGCGTATTCGGAAATTTTTGGCATATCTTTGTTTGTAGCCAGATCACCAAAATTCCCTCCGAATGCAATCCATTCAAGATGTCTGAACATGGACTTGGGCAGCAGCTTGAAATCTGCCAGACGAATCAGATGATTGTCGTAGGATCTGACTTTTCTATTCCGGCTACAAAAAGGACATTTCGCGTTGCAGATCGATGATACTTCAATATTTAATCCGACTATATTTTCAAGGCTAAACATATGAAATCCATATTACTGGTTGTTACGGTTAGCCCATAGTTGGGTGTTTCCTGTCCAATGTCAATAGCCTTTGTCATTGACACCATATATGCTATTACTTATACTTCGACGTCCTAAAGTCACAGCGTTCCTCAAATTCGCATAGGGCGGAGCAAGACAGAGCTCCGCGATTTTATCCCTTGTTACTTGCAGCAGGTTATATAATCCTTTTTTATCGTGCACTACCATACGATTAAGAAGTTCATTTTAAAGTCCGGAACATCAGTGTGGGGATTTCAGGAAAGAATCAGGATGTAACGTTGTCCACAGATAAAAATCATAGAATAATCCTGACAGGTGCCAGTGGAAAGGTCGGGAGCAGGGTGGCAAAGCTTGTAATACCTTCCCATAAAGGCAGCGTCATTCTCACTGGCAGAGACAGGACGATGTTTCCTGATCTATTGAAGGAAGGGACAGAAATAAGTGTCGGATCTATGGAAGATTCTCATTTTCTGTCACATCTGTTCAGGAATGCCGAGGCTGCCCTCATAATATTGCCCTTTCCTCGACACACAAAGGAGTTCAATGTTTTTCAGCACAGACTCGTCGAATCATTGTTTGATTCAATAAAAGGCTCATCCCTAAAGTATATCATACACGTCAGTTGTCTGGGTGCTCATAGACCTGACAAGACAGGACCGATATTGGGCAACTATGATCTTGAAAGACGGCTCAATTGGCTCAAGGATATCCACATAGTTCATCTCAGACCGTCTTTTTTTATGGAAAGCCTTTTTGACTTTCTTTTATTTGATAGAAAAAAGGGAATTATAACATCTCCGCTATATCCTCACACTCCTTTACCCCTGATATCTGTGGAAGATGTGGCCCAGGCGGCAGCAGGATTCCTGTTGAAGCTTTCCTTTCGCGGGCAATCTATACATCAACTGCCAGGACCAAAAGCCCTTTCAATGGATCGAATCGCCAATATCATTGGAGATGTGATTAATTGCAGGGATCTGAAATATGAATTGATAGATTATGAAAAGGCCAAGGATGGTCTTATCGCTAAAGGGTATTCTGAGGATTGGGTTGAGTCCTGGATGTCCTGTTTTAAATACATGAATGAAGATAAGGATCTCTTCGGAAATCTTGAAGAGGAAAAATTGAATAATAAAACTTTTAAAGAATTGGCACCATCTCTCGTATACCGGTTCAAGGAAATTAGTACCTGAATCTTGCATGAAATATCCAAAGATCTTCGATAAATCCCGACTTGATATTTTGATATATGCACAGGATGGAAGAGGTCTGGGGCATGTGAGCAGGAGTGCGGCCATAGGGATGGCATTGAGAAGGCTTTATCCTAAGCTGAAAGTCCTGCTCTTGACCGGATTCAGGGAAACTCAGATGCTCTTGGGGGAGTGCCCCCTTGATTGGATGAAACTTCCCTCCTATAAGACTTTAATTGAAAAGGGTAGAGCGCGAGGCAAGATCGGTGATTTGAATATAAAGAACTGCTATCTTGGCCCTGCAAGAGAAAAGTTCATTGAGTCAATTATATGGGAATTTAGACCCAGGCTGATCCTGGTAGACCACCTCCCCTTGGGAAGAAAGGATGAACTTTCGTCTTCACTGATACTGTCTCTGGATACGGACACAAGGTGGGTGCTTGGGATGAGAAGTATTAGCGGTGACGATAACAAACTATGGTCTGAGGAATCAAGAAGGACTGTCAAGAAACACTATGATTCTCTTCTTTGGTATGGTGATAAGTCCATACTTGGAAGTGCAAACCGTGATAGATTAGAGAGCTTTTTTTCAATTCAAGCCAGAGTCACAGGTTATGTATCGCGGTTCATGGAAATAATCCATTGGCAGAAGGATGGCATCAAGGGCGCGTCAAATGTCGTATCTCTGCCATGGATGACCAAAGAAACAAAAAACCTCCTAAATACAATTTCCGGGACATTAAAAAAAATGGGAGATCGATATGGACATTGGCGCTTTTTCGTTAATATGAAAGATCTCTCGAACCATGCTGCCCAAGAAAAGGAGGCCATCGAAAACCTTCCCTTTTGTAGCTTTGAACAGTTAAGCGACCAATATTTCAATGCCCTTAAAAACGCAAATCTCTTGATCACCTATGGCGGGTATAACAGTCTCTGCGATGTTATTGCTGCAGGTGTGCCCTCTATTGTTGTAACTAGAACCCTGAATGACCAGGAACAGGAAGAGCACGTCAAGAGTCTCAAAGAGGCTGCGGGGGAACAGAGCATTCACTTGCGAGAGGGAATGATCAGTTCCAAGATGCTCTATGGAGCGATTACATCACAGGTAAACAAGGAGAAAATGAAAAGACCGTTAATTAAATTGAGCGGGGCTGAGGAAACAGCCCAGATTCTTGCACATTATCTAAAATCCTAAATGTGAAATGAATTTGTTTATGGCTTAGCTGTCAAAAGATGAACATCGCTTTACACTTCCGCATACCAAGATGTACTTGACTTGACACCCTTAAAAGATGGTATCTGTAATTAGGTTAAACAGGCAATGTTCTCCATCAATCGGTATTTCGATGAATCTGGAATAATATTCCAGAAAACTCCAATTTAATATCTTATTAGGACAAATTTACCTGATAATATAATATTAGGCGATACCGATATATTTACCTTTGCTTCTGCTTTGGCGCTCTAAGCAGGCTCTCATAACTTAATCGTAAGCGGCGACCTTCGGCCAGAAGCAACCATTCACTTGCTCATAGATACTTACTGAAAATACTGAACGGGTTTACCGCAACAAGATAACGCACTAATCTAAATTTTGTTCGAGGCCGATAGGTACACTTATGCACGCACACATAGTTTTGGCACACCCAGAGGTAAAGTCTTTCAACGCACACTTATCGGGCATCTCGCAACAAGTGCTGGATACCGCTGGATATAAAACCACGCTATCTGATCTCTACGCAATGGGCTTCGATCCACGCGAGGGACCGCATCACTATAGTTCTCGCAAAGACGCGGAGGTATTTCATACGCAAACCGAGCAGCGTTTCAGCGCAGAAAATGAAACCTTGCCCCCGGAGGTAAATTCGGAAATACATTGCTTGCTGGAAAGCGATTTGTTGGTTGTTCATTTCCCATTGTGGTGGTTCGGCATGCCTGCTATCTTGAAAGGCTGGATGGACCGGGTCTTCGTGTATGGCCGCATGTATCGAAGCGTCATGCGTTATGACCAAGGTATCTGCTCCGGGAAAAAAGTGATCGTGTGTGTAACCACCGGTGCGAGCGAAGACTCCTGTTCTCACAACGGCAGGGAAGGAGACACGCGGCTTCATCTTTGGCCGATACTTTTTCCGTTCAGATACTTAGGATTTGATGTTTTCCAACCCGAGGTTTTTCATGGCGTTGGTGGTGTCGCCTTCATAGAGGGCAATGAAGGTGGCTTGAGCACGCTGGAAACCTACTCTAATCGTTGGACGGAAATGCTGAAAACACTCTCTTCGAGGCCTTTGGTCCAGTACAACCATGACGAGGACTTCGATGAAACGAAAAGGCTAGTTTCGGGTGCGTCTGTTTACTCGCCTTTCGTGCGACACAACCCAGACGCAACACCACATGCATAGGGGTCCGCAATAGGCTGTTTCCACGAGTTACCGCGTTTATGATCCGATGCCATATACCTCCTACTCATCAACGGTAAAAATGTCCTTCGAGAATCTGTGATAACACATGTCTAGTGAATTCTCGATCCGATTGCCAATACTGTCCAAACAAGTATAGGCCAGGACAGCTTAGCTGAGCGTACTCATTCACCCTTCGACCTTAATATCAAGAGTAATATCATCTTCCTGTTATTTTGAGGATCTGAAGTTACCTAACTCTTCTACTATAGTATCAACAATTTTTGTTGCAGATTTATCGCCGTTACCCTTTATCAACTTTTTATGGTTTTCCATTCCGAACATCTCATTTTGATTGTTTTGAGTCTCCTATAGTCCACCTGTCCCTATTATTATAATCTACCCGGGTCTTATAGTAAGTTTTGATTCAGTGTACTCAGATGATTAGAGTTAATTGAAAATTGCTGGAAAGATTGAAGATTACGCCATTCTTTGATACAGACAATGAGCGTTGATTATATGATTGGATTATCTTTGACACCGTAGATGAGGCTATTAACATACAGGCCTTTGGATTAACGAATCAAGCCACCGAATTTTAACTGTTACAGCAATATTTAGACTTCGCATGGATTATGTTAACTATCTAATTTCATGTTTATTTTGAGTTCTGTTACAGTCACAACCTGAAGGGTATTCCCAAAAGTGCTGTAGTCTTCATGAGGACTTATCTAATTTATTCTCAGCTTTTTATTCCGATAATAGGAAATCTCTTCATTCAAGGTGTCTAGCGATCAATTAAAAGCAACTTGTTATTCTATGCACTCGGCTTTAGGGCAGATTTGTTTGATCCGAGGCTGTTCACATCATTGAAAAACGTTCAAGACGGCACAGCAACCGTATTAGCTATATGTTTGAACGTTAACCACCAAAGCACCATATCCGAGTTTTCTATGTTGTTTTTGTCAAATTGCCACATCCAGATGGAACTCTTGTACCAAATAATTCTCTGCGGCCAGCAATAATCGGTGAGCAGAAAAAGTACAGATAGGACTATTCTCTCAACATTCCACTTAAACCGATGCGTACCAAAATGAGTCGGCTCCAATACAGAGGTCATATAATAGTCCATGGTCGTATCCAATCGATGTTCCAATTCGAAGTAACCCTTGGCGTTCATAACGAGTTGGTCTGTTTCGCCATCCGGATAATATCCGCTATGAAAGGTATCCAGCAGGTAAATATAATACATGGTTTTAAGTTTCTTGATGCTCATCTTTTGCCGGAGAATATTTCGTCTTTGATGAAGGCAAGATATGAAAACCTTTTGCGATTTGCTATCGGAACGAATCAGTTTGTACGCAAAAGAAAACATATCTGAATAAATTTTATCTTGAGCAGAGATATTTTCTCTGTATTTCATGGGAACATAATGTTCTACCGTATCCCAGAAGGTAACCGCATCAAATTTCCCATATAGTTTTTTACGCAATTGCTCATCTTTATCGATATCTTTCCAATTTATCCATACTACATCCAGGCCTCTTGACCTGCAAACGTCAACCTGCACCCCGGTGATATTTATACCTACGACATTCATGCCTTTTGAGTGTAAATAATCCAACCAATCACCGCAGCCACAGCCTATATCTATCACCCACATGCCGGGCTCAAGATTCAACTTTTTGATTGCGTATTCAAACTTGTCACTTTGTGCCTTTTCTCGCGATTTAGAATAATCGCCATTATAAAAATTAAAGCCGTAATCAATCCCTTGACCGAATAACGAGTCATTAAAAAAAGCACTAACCACATATCCACGTTGTATTCTTTTCTCGGGATTGAAGATTGACAGTCCTCCGACATAATTCATCAATTCTAATACAAATAGAATGGTAGGATATAGAAACGCATACCAAAGGCCATAGATCAAGCAGCAGGTAACTACTAAGGCGATGATGAACAGATGGATGAATCCATTTTTGTCGAAGATTTCAACTAATGCAGTTCGCATCTATAATCACCTTCTGTTTTATGGTTTTGAAGAAGATGATACGTTTTAGATAGGTACTACCTGCTCAAAATTGGGGTCAGATTAGATGCAAAAACTGAAATTCGGTATCAGATTTGGTGTGATTTAAGCTTGTTACAAGATTAGTACACGATTCGAAGGGATGAGTCAAGCAATGAAATTTTGACATTTGGTTTATGTGTGTACTGGCGAGAACTCAGAAATCACTGAAATTGTGATAGAACTCCAATTACTCAAACTGTAGACTTCTTGATAGTGTGATATCCGCCACGACTGGATCATTTTTGACACCGTCGATGAAGCTATGGAGTTTTTCAATGATAGTTGCTGTTTCCACATTCATTGCAGAATTTAGCACTTTTAGGGTTGTCATGTTGACACTTGGGGCATTCCACTATTTGTCCCTCGAATTATGTATAGGATTGGAAAAAAATATGGACCGGATGGAGATATCTAACAGAAAATACAGAATTATTAACTCTATGTCAAATTCTATGGATCATAGGAATTTTCAATATATCCAATATTTTTATCAATATTATGACTTGGATTAAAAGCCTCTCTATGATGAAGGGAAGATTATTAGAACAAACCGGAGGCAACGAAACGGAAAAGGTAATGATTAACAAACTGAGCCCTTACAAGTTGATCCTTTCTTTGCAGAATAGGTTTCACGCTGATAATGTCAACTTTTCAATATTACTCATTTATTTCATTGTGTTACAAAGTCTTCAATCGGTGGGAATCGCCGGGCATGGTGAAATCTTCAATGTATAATGATGTGGCGAATCGAAGGTTTGGTTTGCTAATCAGGCTGATGCGACTGTCTCAATATTCGATAGTTCATCTTTCATCCGTTGCTCGGCATGCCACAAATCGTGTGCTTGCTGC
>CAZWEO010000019.1:0-64943 GCA_964633115.1 uncultured Desulfobacterales bacterium | reverse complement strand
CGAACCTGGGTTAACGGGGCCAGAACCCGTCGTCCTGCCGCTAGACGATCCCTCAATAAATTTGTTTCACAAATTTACGGATGCAGCTTCGCTGCAATACATATCGATTGAAATCGATATTCCTCTGCATAGCCTTTACAGCTGGTCTGATACAAAAAAACAAGGTGCTAAGTCAAGAAAAAATTCCCAAAATTGGTGTTGAGCAACACCGAGGTTAATACATCGCATCAGATCATATTTAAAATTTGAATCCGCCGCTGCTTGCAGTGCGGGATGGAATTTCAACCTTTCGCTTAGAAGTGACTTAGTCGCGTATCATAAAATCGTGGAACACGATTTTATTCCTCGAGTCGGTCAATATATTTAATTGCCTGTTTTAGGCGCTGGATTACTTTCTGTTTCCCGATGATCTCAATGATTTCAAAAATACCTGGACTGGCCGTACGTCCGGTCAGGGCAACCCGAACCGGCTGAGCAATTTTCCCTAATTTCAAACTTGTCTGTGTCATGACCGATTTAAAGGCATTTTCCAGGTGTTCTTCACTGAAATCAGAAATATTCTCTAACGCCTTCATGAGCAGATCCAGGGGTTCCCGAGTTTGAGATTTCAGAAACTTTTTGGCGGCTTTGGGCTCATAGTTTATATCTTGGGCAAAGTAGAAGTCTGCCGCCGTAGCCATTTCCACAAGGGTTTTGCTACGTTGCAATAAGGTTTGTACCACGTTAACCAGATGGTCGTCCGGTTCAACATTGATGCCGGTCTTTTCTAAAAATGGTACCAGTTGCCTGGCGATGCTGCTGGGCGGTGCGGCCTGAATATGATCGGCGTTGAGAGCTGTGAGCTTTTCCTGGTCAAAAATGCCAGCGGCCCGGCCGATATTTTCGAGGGTAAATTTTTCAATTAGTTCATCACGGGTGAAATACTCTTGGTCACCAAAGGACCAGCCGAGTCGGACCAGGTAGTTCACAAAGGCTTCCGGTAAAAAACCCATGTCACGATAAGCGGTTACAGAAGTGGCCCCATGGCGTTTGCTAAGCCGGGAGCGATCATTGCCTAGTACCATTGGTACGTGGGCAAAAACGGGTAGTTGCGCCCCGAGAGCCTGATAGAGGAGGATCTGTTTGGGCGTATTCATGACATGATCGTCCCCGCGTATAATTGTATTGACCTGCATGGTAAGATCGTCTACCACCACAACAAAGTTATACGTCGGAGAGCCATCGCTACGGGCAATGATAAAATCATCGAGCTCATCATTTTGAAACACGATATTGCCTTTGACCACATCTTCAAGCACCGTTGTACCATTCAATGGTGCTTTAAAGCGAACGACGGTACGGTCGGATTTCGGTAGGGCCAGATCCCGGCAGGTTCCATCATACTTTGGTTTTCCACCACTGGCCATCGCTTTGGACCGCATGGATTCCAATCGCTCAGGGCTACAGGTGCAGTAATATGCATGACCAGCATCCAGCAATTGGTCAATGTGCTCCTGATAAATGCTGAGCCGTTGGGATTGAAAATAAGGACCTTCGTCCCAATCGATCCCAAGCCATTCCAATGCTTCGAATATGGCATCAACAGATGCCTGGGAGGACCGGGCCGCGTCGGTATCCTCAATCCGCAGAACGAATTTACCGTTCATGTGCCGGGCGTATAACCAATTGAATAGGGCTGTACGGGCACCGCCCACGTGCAGATATCCAGTGGGGCTTGGTGGGAAGCGGGTTATAATTTGATTCATAGGTTTCACCTATTTTACTTTCACTTGTTATTTCTTCTTAGTCATTAGTCATTTTGTCTGAATTGTGTTGGATCTCATTAGCAAGCCAACGGCGGTATCACAGTATGGTTTGTAATTACAGACATTCAAATAGTAGCGGCGACAATCAAAGACACATGTTAAAAAATATTGTAAAAACAGTTAGATAAATTGGACCATTCCGATTCAATCTCATTTTGGGTGACCTCAATAGCATATAAAAAGTTCCAATACAAGTGAGCACCTGAAAAAAAGCGGCAAAAGTCCTTGACAATTGTAATGAATTCAATTACTAGAGATTTCACGATTTAACTCGCGGCCAATATTAATATATTATAAATAAATTCATATAGTTAGGAGATTACTAATGGCTGTTCCAAAACGAAAAACATCTAAGTCAAAGCGCGATAAACGTCGCACCCATCAAAAACTATCCGCACCGAACTTGTCCACCTGCCCCCAATGTGGCGAGGCCGTTCAACCCCATCATGCCTGCCCGAGTTGTGGTTCTTATAAAGGGCGCACCGTAATTGAAACCGAAGAATAATCTCAGTTAACCCATTGATAATTAAAGAATAATTCTAATAGCGTCAAGGGTTGCAGAATGACTAGCCTGGCTACAGATGCAGAAAACGGTCTTTACGGTCTTGACCTTGAATCAAGACGGATGGTGATTGAAACGGTTCGACAGTTACGCAGCAAACTCCTGACCAAAGAATTGGTACTAGTCTACGACAAGGATGAGGTGTTTCCGGAAGAAACCATTCGCCAGATGCTGGGACCTGAAATCGGTCTGCAGCTCATTTTTATTCCCGAGGCCTATGGCGGGATGGGCGGCGGCGCCCGGGACTGCTGTGACGTTACACGCGAGATGGCCAGGATTTGCCTGGGTGTTGGCACAGCTTTTTTTGCCATTCAACTGGGTGCAGATCCGATCATTGTTGGTGGTACAGAGGCGCAAAAAGAAAAATGGCTTGGTCAAATTTCGGAAGGGACCTCTTTGGTGGCCTATGCTGTTACCGAAGCAGGAGCCGGCAGCAACCTGGCAGCACTCAAAACCAAAGCGGATCCAGTATTGGACCATGGTGGCCAAGTGAGCGGGTATCGTATCAACGGGACCAAGCAATTCATTTCTACCGGTGGGTACGCGGATTTTGTGACTGTTTTGGCTAAAACGCCCGAAGGGCCTTCTTTTTTTATTGTGGAAAAAGGGACGCCAGGATTCGAGCAGGGAAAAGGTGAAGAAAAACATGGGATTCGCGCTTCGAATACCTCTCCCTTATCCTTCAATGACGTTCACGTTCCCATAGAGAATCTCGTCGGCGGTGCTCCGGGTAAGGGACTAAAGCAGGCCAACAAAGTCTTTGGCTATACTCGCCTGATGGTAGCATCCATGGCACTGGGTGCGGCTGAAGAAGCCTTGGACATCGCCATCAGATATGCCCAGGAACGGATTCAATTCGGAGCCCCGCTGTCGGACAAGCAAGGCTACACTCACAAATTGATCGTACCGCATGCTGTCAATCTTGCGGCTGCGACAGCATATATCGAAGAAATGTGTGTTGAAGTGGACCGTGATGTTGAAAAAGATGTTCAGGTGGAGGGCTCCATCGCCAAGCTGTTCACTACCGAGGTGGCCAACGCCGCCGCTGATCATGCCATTCAAGCACTGGGTGGTTACGGATACATATCGGAATTTGAGGTCGAAAAAATAAAGCGTGATATCAGAATAACCTCTATTTATGAAGGTACCAGTGAGATCCAGCAAAATATCATTAGCACGTATCGATGGAAAATAACGCGTAAGACCAAGGGTGCGTTTTACGACAACATACGCGCGGAAATGCAAGCGCTGGCCGCCCATTTCAAGAACGGTGGATGTGAATTGTTGAGTCGCAGTGCTCAAATACTGAACGACCTCATCGATCAAGCCCACAGCCATCGTTTGACGCGCCAACAGTATATCATGTTTGCGCTGGCCGATTTGATGACATTTGTTGAAGTTGGGGCTAGTTTAGTTAGAAAAGCAAGCACTTTGGCAACAGAAGGCCATCCGCTGGCAACCAAATACCGAGCCATGTCGCGGATATTTGCGCATGAGGTGGCCCAGAAAACGACGGTAACCATCCCCTTGGTTCTCACGGGAACGGGGGCTTTGACTGCAGACCAGATGGATGTGTACCTACAGGAATCAGATGTTGCCGCCATGATGCGTGGATATAACCATATCATCACCGAGATGGATACCGTGGCGGATTTTCTATTCGAGAGGAAATCATAACGATGGAGAATAAACGCATCGTAGTTGTCACCGGAGGATCCCGTGGGCTAGGTAGGGCCATTTGCCAAGCATTTGCTGATCCCAACACACATATTTATTTCAACTATCGCGCAGCGGAAGAAGAAGCCCAGGAGACTGGCAAATTAATTGCCGCGGCCGGTGGGACCTGGGATGCTGCCTGTGTCGATGTCACCTCCCTGCAAGCAGTGAATGGTTGGTTTAAGAATATTGCCGCTGCGTCAAAAAAGGTCGATGTGCTGGTTAGTAATGCCGGAATCACCCGGGATGGCCTGATCGCCTTAATGAAGGAATCGGATTGGGACGTGGTGGTGGAAACCAACCTAAAAGGCACCTTCAATTGTGTCAAGTCCGTGATTCGCATCATGATACGACAACGATTTGGCCGGATTGTCAATGTTACTTCCGTTGTCGGCGCCATGGGGAATCCAGGGCAGGCTAATTACGCCGCGTCCAAAGCTGGTATCATTGGGTTAACTAAATCGGTTGCAAAAGAGTTGGCTGGCAGAGGTATCACTGTGAATGCCGTCGCCCCAGGCTATTTGGAAACCGATATGACCGTGGGACTTCCCGACAAGGCCAAGCAAGCGATGCTGGCTTTTATACCCATGGGTAGAGCTGGGACTTTAGATGAGATTACTGCCGCGATCCAGTTTCTTGCTTCTGACCCAGCGTCCTATATTACCGGGCAAGTCCTGCATGTCAGTGGCGGGATGTATATGTAAGAAATTGAGGGCCCAGGATTCGAGGGTTCGAGGGGTCGAGGGAGCACGAGGCCGACGTGAGGTCAGCCAAATACGAATCTCCTTCGAGCTAAGAGAAGATGTCAATTATCTCAAATATAATCAGAAGTTATACAGTTCCGGTTTGTTCCGGATATGAAGAAAGGAGAATGGTAAAATGTCAATTGAAGATAAAGTGAAAAAAATAATCGCAGAAAAATTGAGTGTTGATTTAGAAGAAGTGATTCCGGAAGCATCATTTGTCGATGACCTGGGAGCAGACTCATTGGATTTGGTGGAATTGATCATGACCATGGAAGAAGAATTCGATATTGATATTTCCGATGAAGAAGCAGAAAAGCTCGAATCAGTTAAAGATGCCATTGATTTTATTCATACCCAATAGAACTATTGAATCTTAAAAAAGGGGGTTTTTTTGGCTAAACGTGTCGTCATAACGGGTTTGGGTTTGATTACGCCAGTGGGCATTGGTGTCGATGTATCTTGGAATGCGATATGTGCAGGCAAATCGGGTATTGGAGCGATTACGCGGTTCGATACCACCGATTATGCCACACGTATTGCCGGGGAAGTCAAAGATTTTCATCCTCAGGATTTCTTGCCCAAGAAAGAGGCCAGGCGAACTTCGCTCTTTATTGCCTATGCCATAGCTGCGACCCGAATGGCGATAGAAGCCTCGCAACTAAAAATCGATGCAAACAATGCAGAGCGGGTCGGCGTTATAACCGGGTGCGGGCTGGGTGGATTATCTATTTTAGAGGAGATTACTCGGGTTGTGGATAGCAAGGGACCCAACCGGGTGACACCTTTTTTTATTCCCATGATGATTGGAAATATGGCACCCGGGATGATATCGATCCATTTTGGTGCCAAAGGGCCCAATGCTTCGGTGGCGACGGCCTGTGCCGCTGGTTCGCATGCAATTGGTGATGCTTTCAAGATTATTCAACGCGGCGGTGCTGATGCCATGATTGCCGGGGGCGTAGAATCCACCATTGCGCCGACTGGGATCGCTGGATTTATTTCAATGAAAGCATTGTCGACACGCAATGACGAACCCCAAAAAGCGTCAAGGCCGTTTGACCGTGATCGGGATGGTTTTGTAATGGGTGAAGGATCTGGGATTCTGATCATAGAGTCATTGGAGCATGCCCTGGAACGCGGTGCACCGATCATTGCTGAGGTGGCTGGATATGGTATGAGTGGTGATGCCTATCATATGACTTCGCCGCCACCAGATGGTTCGGGTGCCGTGCGTTGTATTGAGGCTGCCATTGCTGATGCAGGCTTTGCCTATACGGATATCGATTATATCAATGCGCACGGTACATCGACACCATTAAACGATCTGTACGAGACGCGAGCCATCAAAACCGTGTTTAAAGAAAAGGCCCGGCAGATTCCGGTGAGCTCTACCAAATCCATGACCGGCCACTTGCTCGGGGGCGCTGGCGGTATTGAGGCCGTTTTCAGTGTGCTGGCCATCAAGGACAGCATCCTCCCACCCACTATTAATTATGAAAACACCGATGAAGAATGCGATCTGGATTACGTACCCAATGTAGCTCGAAAGCAGAGCATTTCCACATCCCTGTCCAATTCTTTTGGTTTCGGCGGGACCAATGCTTGCCTAATATTTAAGAAATATACACCTTAACTCCCTTCATAAGCCACCGTCTCAGCCAGTGTTTATAGAAAGTCCTACCAGCACGGCGAAATTATAGGAATTGTCATAATAAAGTTCGGATTTCAGCGAAAAGCGACCCACTTATTTTTTTAGAACGACATATCAACCCGTGCTTTACTTGTGCCCACCGGATTGGTTATGAAATCATACCGACTGGTAGCAAAGAAAGGCTGAAGAGAGTAGTATCAATTTCTTAGGGTCCTTTTTGCTTGCGATATTAGATGAATATCGATAAAGAATAAGAGTAAGTGAATACGCAACAACGAGTACAATTTGGCGCTAGTCGGATTTGAAAGGGTATTTCAATGGATCAAAAAACCATCCTCATCGGCAGTGATCACGCTGCCTATCAGATGAAAGAAACCATTAAAACGTATCTTGAAAATCAGAGTTATACAGTTCAGGATGTGGGCCCACAGGGTATTGAATCTGTGGATTATCCCGATTTTGGTATTAAAGTGGCCGCAGCCATATCGTCTGGCAAACAAAAAAGAGGCATTTTGATGTGCGGCACCGGGTTGGGGATGTCCATGGTTGCCAACCGGTTCCCGGGCGTTAGAGCGGCGCTTTGCAACGATATTTTTTCAGCCGCTCTGAGTCGCCAACACAATGACGCCAACATTCTGGTAATGGGCGGTCGCGTGATCGGCGATGTTTTGGCTCAAGAAATTGTAAATGTTTGGCTCGGTACAGATTTTGAGGGGGGACGACATCAAAATCGGATCGACAAGTTTGACTGTATGGATGCAAGCAAACACCTTGCTTAGATTTTAGGTATATCTAATAGTTCTGGCCTGGCCCAAAGGATCAGGTTTCGCATGATGGAATAAATAGGGGGAATCAAATTTGGATTTGCAAATAATAGGGCAATCAGATCCTGAATTGGCGTCTACCATTGAAAAGGAAATGTTGCGCCAACAGAATAATCTGGAACTGATCGCATCTGAAAACATCGTTAGCCAAGCAGTCATGGCAGCCCAAGGCAGTGTCATGACGAATAAATACGCAGAAGGATACCCCGAAAAGCGATATTATGGGGGCTGCGAGTTCGTTGACATTGCCGAGGAGCTTGCAATCGAACGGGCACGTCGATTATTTCAAGCCCCTTATGTGAACGTGCAACCCCATTCGGGTTCTCAGGCCAATATGGCGGTCTACTTTGCATTACTGCAACCAGGCGATACCATTCTGGGAATGGATTTGGCCCATGGCGGGCATTTAACCCATGGTAGTAAAGTCAGTTTTTCTGGGCGATTATATCAATTTGTCCATTATGGGGTAGATGCCCATACGGGCTTTATCGATTATGATCAAATGGCAGCATTGGCCCAACAGCACCAGCCAAAAATGATCGTTGCCGGTGCCAGTGCTTATCCCCGCATTATTGATTTTAAAGCATTTGCAGAGATTGCCGCATCTGTGAATGCGCTTCTCATGGTGGACATGGCCCATATTGCTGGACTGGTGGCTGCGGGCGTACATCCATCTCCTATACCGCATGCCGATGTCACCACATCGACCACCCATAAGACACTGCGAGGTCCACGAGGCGGTTTGATCTTGTCAAAATCAGATTATGGTAGCAAATTGAACAAGGAAATATTCCCAGGTATCCAGGGTGGGCCCCTCATGCACATCATTGCGGCGAAGGCAATCGCATTTCAGGAAGCCTTATCGGATGATTTTAAAGCCTATCAAATTCAAACTGTTAAAAATGCCACTACTCTGGCAGAACATCTCATGAACGGTGGTATGACCCTTACATCCAATGGAACGGATAACCATATGTTGTTGGCGGATTTGAGCAGTCTGGATGTAACCGGTAAGGCCGCCGAGGATGCACTGGGTTTAGCCGGTATTACAGTAAACAAAAATGCAGTACCGTTTGATACGTTGGGACCAGCAATTACCAGTGGTATTCGTATCGGAACACCGACGATTACCACCCGCGGGATGCAAGAGACAGAAATGGCGCTGATTGCCGATATGATCCTGCATGTGCTTAAAAATATTGATGACCCGGCAACACTCCAGAAGGTCAAGGATCGCGTCGAGGAACTGTGCCGGCAGTTTCCGATAGAGTTTAAAGGTACACAAATTGAAAACGTTGGATATTTAGATCATGAATGATATCGGTAAACGCCCCTCTTGGGAAGCCTACTTTATGGAAATCGCTGTTTTGGTTGCCAAACGTTCAACCTGTCTGCGACGGTCTGTGGGGGCTGTGGTGGTCAAAGACAGACGCTTACTCTCCACCGGTTACAACGGTGCACCAACGCATGTACGTCACTGCCACGAAACCGGGTGTTTGCGGGAGCAGCTCAAGGTCCCATCTGGAGAACGTCACGAACTATGCCGGGGGATTCATGCCGAGCAGAATGCGATTATACAGGCTGCATTTCATGGTGTTTCCATCCGCGATGCCTCGCTATTTTGTACCAACTTACCGTGTTCCATTTGTGCAAAAATGATTATCAATGCAGGCATTAAAACAATCTATTATCTATCCGGCTATGCTGATAGTATGTCTGAAGAAATGCTAAATGAGGCCGGTGTCAATGTTTTTAAAGTTGAAGGACAAATAGGCGAGGGACTATTCATCCAATAATGCAATCAAAGCACACAAGGGGGAGGGCTCATGAAGTGTCCATTTTGCGGCGAGATTGATAACAAAGTCATTGATTCCAGGGTGAGTAAGGACGGCCATGTCATTCGCAGGCGCAGGGAGTGCCTCATGTGTAACCGTCGGTTCACAACGTATGAGCATATTGAGGACATTCCAATCATGATTATGAAAAAGGACGGGCGACGAGAGGTTTTTAATCGCGGCAAGGTCCGTTCGGGGCTAAAAAAAGCCTGTGAGAAGCGCGACATCAGTATGAATCTCATCGAGGAATACGTGGAAGAACTTGAACGCGACCTGCGCGAAACCGGTGAAAAAGAGATTCCGGCTTCAGTTCTAGGTGAAAAAATTATGGCAATGTTGCATGAACTCGACGATATTGCCTATGTCCGATTTGCCTCGGTATATCGAGAATTCAAAGATGTAAACGACTTTGTAGCGGAGTTAAAGAACATACTTAGTAAACAGTGACAGAATGAACGATGACGAACAGTTTATGAAAATGGCGCTGGACCTGGCGTCTTTAGGTCGCGGCACCACATCTCCCAATCCCATGGTGGGTGCAGTTGTTGTCAAGCATGGAAAAGTCATCGGCAAAGGATATCACCAGGCTGCCGGCTTAGCCCACGCGGAGGTCAATGCTTTAGATGAAGCCGGCTCGAATGCTAAAAGCGCGACCCTGTATGTAACCCTTGAACCCTGTAACCACCACGGTCGTACCCCGCCTTGCACCGAAAAAATTCTAAAAGCCGGAATAGAACGTCTTGTGGTGGCCATGCCTGATCCCAACCCCGATGTTCGTGGTGGTGGTCTTGATTATTTGGTCCAAAAAGGCCTTAAAATTGTCAGCGGGGTATGTCAGAAGGAAGCACACGAATTAAATGAGGCTTTTGTAAAATATATAACCACCAGGAAGCCCTTTGTGATCCTTAAATGCGCCGCCACATTGGATGGTCAAATTGCCACCCGCAGTGGTGATGCCAAATGGGTTAGCAGCGCGGCTTCAAGAAACTATGTGCACCATTTGCGCCATGCCGTGGATGCGATCCTGGTTGGTATCGGAACGGTACAAAATGATGATCCGCAGCTTACTACCCGATTACCGGAGGAGGATGGCCAAAACCCAATCCGCTTAATTCTCGATACAAACTTAAGCATTTCGGAAAGCGCCCAGGTGGTCCGATCTACCCATGAAGCCGAAACCTGGATCCTATCTGCCGAAGCAGCTCATTCCGATAAAACGCAGACAAAAAGAAGGCAACTGGAGCGTAGTGGCGTTCGGTTATTGACGGCACCAATTCATCGGAAACATATTGATTTAGGACAGCTAATGACCATATTGGGACGCGAAAAAATTACCAGTCTATTAATTGAAGGCGGCGGTGAAATTATCGCATCAGCCGTGGCCGCTGAAATTGTAGATAAACTCATGTTTTTTTATGCCCCCAAAATCCTGGGGGGCAATGATGGTATCCCTATTTGCAAAGGGCAGGGAAAAGACCGCATGCAGGCTGCCTGGCCTGTTTCTAACATACGGATTCATCGGTTTGAAGATGATATAATGATTGAAGGATACCTATAGGTTGATTGTTGGTGCTTTGATGCCTATATTATCCAATTGCAAATCGAGTTTCGAATTCGGTGTCGGTATGGAAAAAAATGGTCGGCAAAGCAACCAGTGTTAATGCGGTAGCGATTCTGACCGCGAGTTGCTTTAGGCGTAATTTGCGAGCAGCATATAGATAAAGTAGGGTAGCATATGTTTACAGGTATTATCGAAGGGTTGGGTTCCATTGTGGCTGTTCGCTTAGCTGAAATGGGAAAACGCTTGACCATCGATGCCGATTTTGACCTGACAGATACCAAAATTGGCGATAGCCTCTCTATCAACGGGGCCTGCCTCACCGCGGTGACCATAGCGGCACGCCGTTTTCAGGCCGATGTGGCTCCGGAAACAATTCAGCGAACAACATTTCAGAAAGCATCGGTGGGGGATCGGGTCAACATTGAACGCGCTCTCATGTTAACTGCCCGACTTGATGGGCATCTGGTATCGGGCCATGTGGATGGCGTGGGAACGATTTTAGATCGGCGACCTGCAGGTAATGCCACGCTTTTCAGCATCGAAGTGCCCGAAGGTCTGAGCCCTTACATCATCGAAAAAGGTTCTATTGCCGTCGATGGTATCAGCCTCACTGTAAACCAGTGTTCCCAGGGGCATTTCGAAGTCAGCATAATTCCCCATACTGGTTCAGGGACCACGATTACGCATAAAAAGGTGGGTGAGCAGGTAAATATCGAAACCGACATGATCGGAAAATATGTCGAACGATTCTTGTCCCATTATCAGAATCAAACCAAGAAGACCGGCGGTTCTTCCATCAATCTGGAATTCCTTGCTAAAACCGGTTTCTTAAATTCCAAAGGCTAGGAGTGACAACATGCCACATTTGAGTATCAAGGAGGCCATTGAAGAGATCAAGTCCGGTCGTATGGTCATTCTTGTGGATGACGAAGATCGGGAGAATGAAGGCGATCTCTGCATGGCCGCCGAAGCAGTAACGCCAGATGCCATCAATTTTATGGCCAAATATGGTCGCGGGCTGATCTGTCTGCCGATGACCAGTGAAAAGTGCGACGCCCTCAATTTGCCTCTAATGGTCAATGACAATACATCCCGGTTTCAAACCGGTTTTACCGTTTCGATTGAAGCTAAAACTGGCATTTCAACCGGCATTTCAGCCGCAGATCGGGCCACAACAATTTTGACGGCAGCGGCAGACAACGCCAAACCAAGCGATTTGGCACGACCCGGACATATATTCCCACTGCGGGCCAGAGATGGCGGTGTAATGGTGCGGGTGGGCCAAACAGAAGGTTCCGTGGATCTGGCTCGATTGGCTGGACTGAAACCAGCGGCGGTAATTTGTGAAATTATGGATGATGACGGCACCATGGCGCGCATGCCGACGCTAGAAAAATTTAGTCAGAAACACCAGATTGGCATCTGTACGGTGGCGGACTTGGTGGCTTACCGAACCCGCACAGAATGTTTCGTCAGACCAGCTGCAGAGACCACTATTCCCACGGCAATCGGCGGGGAATTTAAAATCATAGCATTTGAAAACGATGTGGATAATTTGACCCATATTGCCCTGGTAAAAGGGGAAATCGACTCAGAGAAACCTGTATTGGTCCGGGTTCATTCTGAGTGCATGACCGGCGATATCTTCGGTTCCCTTAGATGCGATTGTGCCGACCAGCTTCACCAAGCCATGGCTATGATCGATGCCGAAGGTTCTGGTGTCATCATTTACATGCGACAGGAGGGACGAGGCATTGGACTGGTTAATAAACTAAAAGCCTACGAACTCCAAAGACAAGGACTGGACACCGTGGAGGCTAACCAAAGATTGGGATTCAAGGATGACTTGCGTGAATATGGTATCGGTGCTCAAATTTTGGTATCGCTGGGTGTGAGACAAATGCGCTTGTTGACAAATAATCCTAAAAAAATGGTGGGCTTGGAAGGTTACGGCCTCAGTGTTACCGAGCAAATGCCAATTGAGGTGGAGCCAAATCAACACAATAAGGGATATCTTGAGTGTAAAAGGCTTAAGATGGGGCACATCTTAAACATGTGCTAACTCCCCAACACGGACGAGCCGCAACCATTAAACTCATAAGGGACTAAAGTGAAATATCGAATATTGATTACAGAATTTTGAATATCGAAGTTTGCTTTTGGCCGTCATCGTACTTCAGCATTCTATATTCCATGTTCAATATTCATCATTCGTTTAAAATATAGCGTTCTAGCATCCCAGCCTTCGGTTGTCATCCCCATGAAAATGGGGATCCAGAATAAGCCTCGAGCTGATAGCTTTGTCTGGATTCCCTCTTACGAGGGAATGACGGGAAGGGACTGAGTGGGAGGAGACAGGACTTAGAAGTCAGGAGTAAGCGGTCAGCGGCTTAGGACTTATAGTTGATAGCTAACAGCTCACATAGTACCTAACGTTGACGAGCCGCAACTATCGGAATCGAAATCGCTATCGGGATCGATTGTAAGTCTGAAAAAAGCTAGTTTCGATTTTGATCCCGATTTGGATGATCTGATCCGTCACAAAAATATATGCGTTTTGCTGTCATTAAAACTCGTAAGGGACTAAAATAGAAATGGAGGGGAGGATGGCCAACTATATCGATGCCAATCTGATTGCGGAAGGAAAAAAGTTTGCTCTAGTGGTGAGCCGGTTTAATGATTTTATTACCGAAAGACTTGTCGGCGGTGCTTTGGATGCCCTGGTGCGTTGCGGTGCCAAGGATGATGATATCGATGTTGTCAAGGTACCGGGTGCATTTGAGATTCCATTGATTGCCAAAAAAATGGCTCAGAAAAAGAAATATGATGCCGTAGTCTGTCTCGGTGCTGTGATCCGCGGGGCCACACCGCATTTTGATTATGTAAGTGCAGAAGTTTCCAAAGGAATTGCCTTGGTCAGCATGGATAGCGAAGTTCCGGTAATTTTCGGTATTATTACAACCGATACTATCGAACAGGCCATTGAACGTGCTGGTACCAAAGCAGGTAATAAGGGCTACAGTGCCGCCATGAGTGCAGTCGAAATGGCCAATCTGTTAGCAAATATTGGGTAAAGATAATGACGGGCCACCGGCGCAAATCCAGAGAGCATGCCATGCAGGCGCTCTTTTACATGGACATGGTTGGCGACGATTCCAATCAATGGATAGAAATGTTCTACGATCATTTTCATCCTGCAGAGAAAGCGATACCTTTTTCGCGAACACTGGTTGCCGGTGTGAAACGCACACAGCGTTTGATTGATACAACCATTGAACGTTTCTCAAGTAATTGGAAGATACATCGTATGCCGCATGTCGACCGCAACATTTTACGGATTGCGGTTTTTGAAATGATGTATTGTGAAGATATTCCGTTAAAAGTATCAATTAATGAAGCCATTGATATTGCAAAGAAATTTGGAACCGATGAATCGGGACCTTTTATTAATGGTATCCTTGATGCATTAAGAATAGCCATTGAATCCGGTGCCATAAAGATACCGCTTGAAAATGAAAAAGATAGCTTGGAGCAACGATGCCCCCGGCTGGGTGGACCGGTAACATTCAAGTATTGTCGTCAAGGTGGGGAAGACGACAAGCCTTGTTTTAAAATCATGGATTGTTGGTGGGAATCCTTTGATGTCAAAACCTACCTGGAGGACATTTTGTCCGAATCGGATTTTAAAGCGCTCATGAACGCCAAACCAGCGGACAAAATAACCAGCCTAATCGATCTCATCGAACAGGCAAAACAAAGAAACAAAGTTTAAATATAAAATTTTCATACAATACCCAATAAGGTTGATAGTGTAGGTCTATATCAATTTGGTATATTACGATTAGGTGTGCACTTCAGAGTATGAAAATTTTATTAGGAGAGATTATGATCATAAAAGACCTAACAGTCGGCCCCATTATGGCGAACTGTTTCATCCTGGGCTGCGAAGAAACCAAATCAGCTGCCGTGATCGATCCGGGTGATGAGGCCGACAAAATTTTAATGCTTTTGGCTGAATCCAAATTAACAGTAACCCATATTATCAATACGCACGGTCATTTCGACCATGTGGGCGCCAACAAACGTATGAAAGAAGTAACCGGGGCCGATTTGATAATACATCCTCTGGACGCACCCATGTTATCACAGTTGTCGGCAACGGCGGCGGCCTGGGGAATGTCGTCCGACAATTCGCCGCCACCGGATCGAACCATCGAGGATGGTGATGAAATTCAAGTGGGTACCATCACCTTAAAGGTTCTGCATACCCCCGGTCATACTCGCGGTGGTATCTCCCTGCACGCAGATAGTGCCGTATTTGTGGGTGATACCCTATTCGCCGGATCTGTGGGACGAACTGATTTTCCGGGTGGCGATTTCAATGTACTGAAAACCAGCATCCACGAAAAGCTCTTTACCCTGGATGACGATGTAACCGTTTACCCGGGGCATATGGGACCCACCACCATCGGTCAGGAAAAACGCACCAATCCGTTCGTGGGTTTGTAGGTTGTACGGGCGGGTCTTGCGTGCCCGTTTTGGGAATTGATTACAATTATGGGGACACCCGTAAGGGGTGTTGCAACGATAGTTAGCGTTCAAAATCAATGGCCTGCCGTTTTAAGATGTCGTAATAAATCTTGATCTGTTTAATATAGGCCACCGGCTCGGTTCCCCGGCAGTATCCATAGGTCGTATCTTTATAATATCGTCGGTATCTTAATAGCGGCAGCACTTTTTTAAGGGTTGACCACTTATTGGGGTCCATGCGCAATTTGAGCGCCAGTTTCTGTGCGTCGCGAACGTGCCCCTGCCCAATATTGTATGCCGCCATGGCGATATCCATTCGATCGGATTCACTTTCTATATCAAAATAATCATGCAAATTGCGCAGATGTTGAATACCGGCATATATGTTTTGTTCAGGATCGTAGAGTTTGGTCACACCAAAACTTTTGGCGGTTCGCCGGGTTAATTGCATCAACCCATAGGCCCCGGCATGGCTGCGGGCATATTGCCGGAAATGTGATTCTTGATACATTTGGGCGGCAATCAAGCGCCAGTCAAATCCATATTCACGGGCGGCTGCCATCAATATCGGTTGGTATTTGGGCATTCGCGTTGCCAACCTGCGATGGTAAACCTTGAGATCGAAGTAGTCAAAACTCTCCACCTCGGCGTAATATTGTCGCCGCAGTTCTTGATACTGGCCATTTGATTTGATCTGTTTAAAATATTGATTAATTTTTTCAATTAGTTGGTACGCCTGGGGATGAACGGCCCATCCAAGGGCTTCGGCTTCACCCAAGGGGTCTGCCATAATTGCTTGGGGGTAATAACGCCGATTTAAAAGCGCAATATTGCTGTCTGCAACGGTAATGCCGATAGCCTTTTGCGCCACCTGCCGAATGAGTTCCTCGGTCGGGACATCCGCATGCAATGCGATGGTGAGATCGGGTATTTGTGTTTTTAAGGCTTGCAAACGTTCATGGTATGAGGTTCCTTTGCGTGTGTGGACAACCTGGCCAGATAAATCTTCCAGGCTACGAATTGTGCTATTATCCCGGTGAACAATCAAATGCTGCTGAATATCCATATAGCTGTGTGAAAACAGAACTTTTTGACTGCGGCTGGGTGTAATCGTCATGCTGGCTGCGATCAGGTCGCCGCTTTGATTCATCAGATCTGGGATCATGCCTTCCCATTTTTCCGCAATCCGAATATTTAAGGTTACACCCAGGTGGTCTGCAAAGGCCTTGGCCAGGTCATATTCAAAACCCATTTCCTGGTCGCGGTAGGAATAATAGCAATGGGCATTGTTGCGAGTGATGACAGTTAACTCGCCCTTTTTTATAATTTTATTCAGGATGGACGCATCATCTTCAGGTGCAGACATGGGGAAGTCACAAGCGATGGTCAGCGCTAAAAAGACCATTCCAGAAAATAGACATAAAAGTGTGCGGTTTAAGAGGTTCACCATAATAATATTTGATATAAAGGTGAAAAGCATTCTAAGAGGACAATAGTATAGGGTAACTTTTTCGAAAATTCAATATGGTAGGGATACTCTATTTTGCTTGAATAGGGGAACCATTTTTGGTAATTTGTTTAATTTTGTGTGCTAGATATACACATTAGAAACATGTACCAGTATAAGTTGTGTTTCTAACCCAGGTTTTTGGGAAGGTAGAACTGCCCTTTTAGAGGACTAACTGTTTCTAATGAACAGGAAAAAAACCCGTCAAATCCGCGTCGGCGATGTAGCTGTAGGCGGCACAGCGCCCATTTCGGTTCAATCCATGACTAATACCTTGACGTCGGATGTGTCCGCAACCGTGTCCCAAATACACCAGCTAGAGGATGCAGGCTGTGAAATTGTTAGGGTTGCAGTTCCGGATTCTGCAGCAGCAACAGCTATTTCAAAGATTAAGCCGCAAGTTGCAATTCCGGTAATCGCGGACATTCATTTTGATTATCGTTTAGCGATTGCGGCGGCTCGCGCCGGGGCTGATGCTTTACGGATTAATCCCGGTAACATCGGCCAAAAATCAAAAGTTAAGGCCGTCGCCGATTGTGCTCGGGATTATGATATTGCCATCAGAATCGGCGTTAATTCGGGCTCCCTTGAAAAAAAATTACTAAAGAAGTACCAAGGTGCGACCGCAGAAGCCATGGTCGCAAGTGCCATGGGACACTTGGATTTGATGGGATCCTTGGGTTTTGACCAGATCAAAGTGTCGCTGAAGGCTTCGGATGTGGCTCGAACCATCGCAGCTTACCGGCTTTTCTCCCAAAAAAGTGATGTTGCCTTGCATGTGGGTGTTACCGAGGCTGGCGGACTATTTTCGGGATTGGTTAAATCGGCTATTGGTATCGGCACATTGCTGGCAGAGGGTATTGGCGATACCATTCGCGTTTCTCTAACCCGTGATCCTGTTGAGGAGGTTCGGGCTGCTTATGAAATCCTCAAAGCGCTTCAGATTCGCCAGCGGGGACTGGATATCATATCCTGCCCCACATGCGGCCGCTGCCAGATTGATTTGGTCAACATCGTGGCCGCAATCGAAAAGGCCACGGTCAATTATCGCGCCCCCCTAAAAGTTGCGATTATGGGCTGTGTGGTCAACGGTCCTGGAGAGGCCAAGGAAGCTGATTTTGGTATTGCCGGGGGTGATGGGCGCGGGGTTTTATTTAAAAAAGGGGAAGTTTTCAGGACATTTTCCCAGGACCGGCTAGTGGAAGTGCTAATGGCAGAGATTGATTCCCATGAACGGCAATTTCCAGAATAAAAGACTCAAGGGATCTTAGGACATTCCAGGAATGATGGCGAATCAACCATTGGATTGTTGCCCAATTTGAACATTGGCTGTGAACCCATTAACATTTGTGTGAGAAATAAAGGATTGGGAAAGGATCAAGATGGCAAAAAAGGAAAAAGCGGCTATAAGTCCGACACGTGCTGAAGATTATCCGGAATGGTACCAACAAGTCGTTAGGGCGTCCGGCATGGCAGAAAAATCGTCAGTACGAGGCTGTATGGTCATCAAGCCCTGGGGATATTCCCTCTGGGAAAATATCGTGCGTGAGATGGACGATATGTTTAAAGCCACTGGGGTGCACAATGCATATTTTCCCCTATTTATCCCTGTCAGTTTCCTTGAAAAAGAAGCTGAACACGTGGAAGGCTTTGCCAAGGAATGTGCCGTGGTGACCCATCATCGACTCACAAAACAGCCTGATGGTAGTCTGATGCCGGATGGAGAACTCAGCGAGCCATTGGTGGTTCGACCGACTTCGGAAACCATTATTGGGGATTCCTTTGCGCGCTGGATCAGTAGCTATCGGGATTTACCTTTGCTTATTAACCAGTGGGCCAATGTCGTGCGATGGGAAATGCGAACGCGAATATTTTTAAGGACGAGCGAGTTTCTATGGCAGGAAGGGCATACGGCACATGCTACCCGGGAAGAAGCCGAGGAGCGCACCCGGATGATGTTGGAAGTTTACGCTCGCTGTGTTGAAGACTATCTGGCTATGCCCGTATTGCAGGGTCATAAATCACCAGCAGAACGATTCCCTGGTGCAGTGGACACCTTGTGTATTGAAGCAATGATGCAGGACCGCAAAGCGCTCCAGGCTGGCACTTCTCATTTCCTTGGACAGAATTTTGCGCGTGCCAGCAATATCAAATTCCAAACAGCCGATGAGCAGGAAGCTTTTGCGTGGACCACGTCATGGGGATCGTCCACACGACTCATCGGAGGACTGATCATGGCACATGGTGACGATGATGGCGTTATTTTGCCGCCCAAAATCGCCTCGGCCCATGCAGTTGTCCTACCGATTATACGTAAACCTGAAGACCGATCTCAGGTCTTGCCATATGTGAACCAGTTGGCCGCTGAATTACGAGAGCAGAAATATCACGGGCGCCCAGTTCGAATTGAGATCGACGAGCGCGACATTGGCGGAGCACGCGGATGGGACTGGATTAAAAAGGGCATTCCCTTGCGAATTGAGATCGGTCCGCGGGACATTGCCGCGGATTCGGTTTTTGTAGGGCGCCGGGATAAACACCACAAACAGAAGCAAGCCATCAAACGCAATCAATTTGTGGCTGAATTCACCGATATGCTCGACAGTATCCAGGCTAGCCTGTTCCAGCGGGCGCTCGATTTTAGAGAGGCCAACACACATACGATTACAAAAAATGATCAATTCTATGATTTTTTCACACCCACAAATCTAGAAAAGCCGGAAATTCATGGTGGATTTGCATTATCACCTTGGTGTGGCAGCCAAGCTTGCGAAGAGAAGATAAAGAAAGATCTAAGTGTTACCATTCGTTGTATTCCTTTTGATAGCACCCCAGATGAAAGAACATGTATCTGCTGTGGTAAATCCGGGGGGCAGGAGGTTGTATTTGCCAAATCCTACTAATAATAATTGCGGCGCACCAACTGGTGCGCCGCAATTATTATAGGGAGCGTAAATTTTATGATTCGGATCAATGATATTGTCGACAGGGTGACGGAATATAATCCAGGTGCCGATGTCGATGTTATCGAGCGCGCCTATGTCTATTCCGCCAGGGTTCACCTGGGCCAGATGCGCTTGTCCGGAGAGCCCTATCTTTCCCACCCATTGGAAGTGGCCGGGATTCTGTCGGAATTGCGCCTGGATGCTGAAAGCATTGCGGCCGGGTTGCTGCATGATGTCATCGAAGATACCAAGGCGACGGCAGAAGAGATTGAAGATATGTTCGGCTCCGAGGTCACCCACATTGTTTCGGGGGTGACCAAACTGAGCAAACTCACCTTTGGCAGCAAACAAGCCCGCCAAGCGGAAAGCATCCGTAAAATGTTGCTGGCCATGGCTGATGATATCCGCGTGATCCTGATCAAGCTGGCGGACCGCCTGCATAATATGAAAACCCTCCAGTTTCATAAGGGAAACAAGCGCCGGGCAATCGCCAAGGAAACCATCGATATTTATGCCCCCATTTCAGCACGTCTGGGTATTTATTGGATCAAAAATGAACTGGAGGATATGTCCTTTAGATATCTTCAACCGCATGAATATAACAATATCGAGCGTCTGATCAACAAGGACAATGAAGAACGCGAAAAGTATATCCAAGAAGTTAAAAGCTATATTGAAGATAAGATGGCGGCCAGTGGTTTGGCCAGCGAGGTGCTGGGCCGGCACAAGCATTACTATAGCATTCATCAAAAAATGATCCAGCAGAACCTCAGCTTTGAGGATGTTTACGACATTATTGCTTTCCGAATCATCTTAAATACCATTCCCCAATGTTACGAAGCGCTGGGAATCGTCCATTCATTATGGAAGCCCATTGCAAAAAAATTTAAAGATTATATCGGGGTTCCCAAGGTCAATATGTATCAATCCCTGCACACTACCGTAATTGGACCATATGGTGAGCGGATCGAGATTCAGATTCGTACCCGCGAAATGGATCAAGTAGCCAAGTCGGGTATCGCTGCACATTGGAGTTATAAAGAGGGCAAGCGTGTTGACAACCAGGCCAGTGAAAAATTTGCTTGGATTCAAAACCTGGTGGAGAATCAGGCCGAATTCTTGGATCCTCAGGAGTTTTTAGAGAATGTCCGCATCGATCTTTTCCCGGACGAGGTTTATGTTTTTACACCCCAGGGTGAAATCAAATCTTTGCCTCGGGGGGCTACTCCCGTTGATTTTGCTTATTTAATCCATAGCGAAGTGGGAAACCAGTGCACGGGCGCCAAGGTCAATGGACGCATGGTGCCACTCAAGTTCGAACTCCAAACAGGCAACATCATTGAAATTATTACTTCCAAGGGGAGTCATCCCAGTAAAGATTGGCTCAACTTTGTTAAAACAGTCAAAGCGCGGTCCCGCATCCGCCAATGGATTAAAATCCAGGAGAAGGAACGTAGCCTGACTCTTGGAAGGGAAATGTGTGAGAAAACCTTCCGAAAATACAAACTCAATTTCAATATGCTTGTGAAGTCGGATGAAATGCGTGAAGTCGTGGCCCACTTCGGTTTTAAAACCGTTGAGGACCTGATCGCCAGTGTTGGCTACGGAAAAACAACACCGTTACAAATTGTACGCCGCTTGGCCTTAAAAACCAAACCGATAGATGAAGACGATTCGCTTTTTAATAAATTAATTAGCCGTGTTCGTAAAAAGAAACCTACCGGCGGCGTTGTTGTTAAAGGTGTCGATGATATCCTGGTCAAATTTGGCAAGTGCTGTCAACCGGTTCCGGGAGACGATATTACTGGATATATCACACGCGGTTACGGTGTTACAGTACATCGAACCAGTTGTGTCAATGCACTTAAAATGAGCCCAGAACGGCGAATCGATGTGGAATGGAGCGTGGAAACGCGCGAGAGCTATCCGGTAAGAATCAAGATTACTTCTTTGGACAGGGTGGGCCTACTGGCCGAAATGGCCGCGGCCATTAGCAAGAACGAGGCTAATATTCTCAGTCTGAACACCGAAACCAAGGTAGACAAGACCGTTGATTCCATCCTAACCCTAGGCATTGTTAGTAAAACCCACCTTAATAAGATTCTTGCAGATATAAAAAAAATTAAATATGTTCAGAGTGTTAGAAGGCTGGGATAACTCAAGGATGTGATATTCGGGGCAGATCGGCTATTTCAAAAAGCGAATCAGCCCTGGCGCACCGTATTTCAGTCCAAAGCAGTAGTGAATCCTACCAAGGCTAAAAGACAATGCGCCAGGGCCGATCAGCAATACCGGCAGAAAAAAATATTCGGTTTAGGGGGCTTTGACGACCCGACCCGACTTGATACAGTTGGTACAAACGACCATTTTCTTGGCTTTGCCCTTGTTCAACGCGCGAACACTTTGCAGGTTCGGATTAAATCTTCTCTTGGTAAGATTATGTGCATGGCTCACATTGTGACCCACCATCGGTTTTTTCCCACATATTTCACAGACTCTAGACATGATCTCATCTCCATCAAAATTCTTTTAGTCAGTACTCTTTCCTTGAAATCCAAAATATAGTTGGGCACTAATTATGTCGTTATTGAAAGACGAACTCTGGGCTATTACACCAATAAAATACATGTGTAAAGGCTTTTTTCATATTTCCACCACGGCGGGACCTATGTGGCAATCGTAGCGAAAACTTAATTGGTGTTTTTAGAGGATTTTTCTTGATTTCCAGTCTGTTCCGCGAGGGCGGCTTGACAAAGGGGAATGAGCAGTCGAGCTTTCTCCTGAATTTCAGGGAAATCGTTCCAGTTGGCAACGATCCCTTCAAAGCGAGCCAAAGCTGATTTATATCGTTTGCTCCGATAATAAAAACGTCCAATGTAGAACTGATTCTCAGCCAGGCTTTTTCGGCAAATACTAATTTTTTGGCGCGCATCGTCAGTATGGAGATCATCGGGATAGTTCCTAATTAAGCGCTCAAAGGAATCGATGGCTTTGTGGGCTACCGTTTGATCCCGGTCAATGGTCCCCAGTTGATTGAAATGGCTGATTCCGATTTGGTAAATTACATAGGGTATGGCTTCATTTTTAGGATGAAGCTCTTCAAACTCTTGATAGGCGAATATGGCATCGTCGTATTCTTTGAGATTGAAATGGGCATCCGCAATTTTCAATTCAGCAAGTTTTGCGAATTTGCTAAAAGGATACCAGTCGCGCAGTTTTTCAAAATATCGAATGGATTTACGATAATTTTTTTCTGCATACTCGTCCATGCCATTTCGGGCGAGTTCATGCGCAGGCTTATCGATATCGGGATCTCGTGCTGAACACGCCGAAAGTGTCATCAGCATCGCTGCCGTTAACAAAAGGGCCAGGATTCTCATCACGGTGGATCCTACAGCACTTTACTGATAGCGTCTTCGAGTTTTGATTTGGCTACCATCCCTGTGATTTGATCGACGACATTGCCATCCTTGAAGAATATTAGCGTCGGTATCGCCTTAATGCCATATTTGCTGGGGGTAACCGGATTGTTGTCTACATTGCATTTTGCAAAGGTTACTTGATCGCCGTATGCTTGCGAAAGTTCTTCTACGATGGGGCCAATGGCCTTACAGGGTCCACACCACGGAGCCCAAAAGTCAACCAATACCGGTTTGTCGGCTGCCAGAACATCCGTGTCAAAGCTACCATCCTCGACTTCCATGATTACGTCACTCATATGTTAAGTTCCTTTCTCCAGAGATAATTTGGAAACCTTATCGAAATAGTCAACACCACCGACCTTGTCGGTAGCATGAAAAGGGTTTAAAATCTATTTTAATTTAGCTTAGCAACAAGGTTGCATCGCAAATGTTGCACCACGACCGACTATGTCGGTGGTTTATGATTAGAGTCAATTCGGCCAACCGCTGAAATATAATAAGTCACCAAAACAATGTCAACCAACAACCCCGTGCCGTATTGAAAAAGCAGATCGATAATCGTTTCGGTCACTCATTATGGGGGTTGTCTGCTCCAAATGGTTGTTATATGTTTAGGTGCCATGAAAACAAAATTAAATATCGGTGTACTAATTTCAGGGGGTGGATCCAACCTTCAAGCTATCATTGAGGCATGTGAACAGGGCCAACTTGATGCCAATATCGTGTTTGTCGGATCAGACAACGCGGCTGCAAAAGGCTTGGAACGAGCTGCCAAACATGGGATCCCATCATTTGTTGTGGACTATGCTGCTATCATCCGCAAATCCAAACACCACCCAAGCGAGGCGGGATACCCACAAAGGGTTGACATCGACCAGCTCGTAGCCAAAATATTGGCAAAACAATCTAATCTAGATCCGCAAAAGTTAACATCCATGGTCCGTTCGCGCATACCTGCCGAAGTGGACCTGCTAAAACAAATGGCATCCTATTCATTTGATCTGCTGATATTGGCCGGTTTTATGCGAACATTGACACCCTATTTTATCGACAGTATCAATCAGCCGCATGGAACCCATAAGATTATGAATATTCATCCGGCCTTGCTACCCGCTTTCCCGGGCCTGGATGGATATGGGGATACCGTTCAATATGGATGCAAGGTTGGGGGATGTACGGTTCATTTCATCGACTATGGAGAGGACACCGGCCCTATCATCGGTCAGGCAGCGTTTCCCATTGCAGAATCAGACGATCTCGATACTGTCCGTAAAAAGGGCCTGTCCCTGGAGTGGCAGCTATACCCCAAGTGCATTCAATACCTAGCCGAGGGGCGACTGCGTGTGGTGGAGCGGATATATCGTTTGAAGAATGGAAGTACAATCAAACGCAAAATTGTGGATATATTGCCTAAAAAGCGATAAATCCTAGTTTTTTAGGTGGTTAGGCTGTTAGCTGCTTAAAGCTTATAGCTGCCCGCTGGAGTTAATGCTTAAAGTAATTTGAGCATCAAGGGAATGGCCACCAGGGTCCCAATAGTGCTACCTAGGTTGGTGAATACCACCACCAACAGGATGCGCGTCAGTTTGTTGCGCCAGAAGCCCTTTATGGATAGAATATCAGTCGGTAGGCTTTCAAGATCACGAACTTTAGGGCGGCTGGCAAAGGCTTCAACCATTCCGGAGACCCAACCAGCTGCTATGAGCGGATTAAGAGAAGTTAAGGGCGCTGCCAAAATGGCCGATAAAATCGTTATGGGATGCGCCAGGGCCAGCACTGCCCCCAACCCTGCCAAAATACCGTTTACCAGAACCCACCAGGTCAGCATATCGGTTCCGGTGGCAGCACCACCGTAGAAAAATCCCAGTAGCAAAAGACCGATGATTAGGGCCGGCAAAAGCCATTTCAGGACGCCGCTTAAGTTACCTTTGGGCGGAATTGTTTCCAGCGCCTGGGTGTCGATTTCTTGATCCCAGTATTTTTGAATGCCAGGTACATGTCCAGCCCCGACCACGGCTACGATACTATCGCCTTGAGCAGATTTTATTTTTTGGGCGAGATAACGATCACGTTCATCAATCAGAATTTTGCGTACCACCGGCAACGATTTTTCAACTTCAGAGAGCAAGGCCTGAAGCATGTCCTCCTGCTTCATTTTCTCAATATCTTCTTCCGAGATTTCATCCACGTCGCCCAGCGACAAGGCAAGTTGAAAAATTATTTTGAGTTTATCCCATAAACCGGTCTCGCGCCAGATTCTAGATAAGGTCACGCGTATATCCCGATCGGCTAAAACAACTTGGGCATCAACTTCTTGGGCGCTTTCAATGGCCTGGAGCATTTCGGCACCTGGCTGGATATCGAGTTTATTCGCGATTCGTTTCTGAAAAGAGGCCAGCAACAGATTAGAAAGTAGGAGGAATGTTTTTTTCTCGCGGATGACCTTGATGATGTTCATATCCCGCCAACGGTTTTTGTGCCGAATGGACTGGTAACGAGATTCACACAGCTCGATACAAACCGTATCAGGTTTTTGGGTTTCTATGGTTTGTTTGACAAGATCCGTGCTTTCCTGGGAAACATGGGCGGTGCCCACAAGCAGAATGTTTTTTTGTCCAACGGTTAGGTGTTGAATCATATTGGCGTTGTCTATTGATGAGTTAGCTTTTTTTGGATACAAATATAAGGCCGAAACATAACAAGTTCAGCATGGATGTCAATGCTATACTGAAAAGGAGTTGCGAGGGTGAAAGATCAAAACCAATCCGGAATAGAGCAGCGGAACATACAAACCGAACCGTATTATTTACCTTTGGGAAACGAGATTGCTGTATTTCAAGCAGCTTTCAAGGAAAAGTTGCCCGTCATGCTAAAGGGGCCAACCGGCTGCGGCAAAACCCGTTTTGTGGAGCACATGGCCTATCGGTTAAAACGACCGTTAATTACCATTCCGTGTCATGAAGATCTGTTTGCATCTGATTTAATCGGGCGCTATCTGTTAAAAAACGACGAAACCATTTGGATGGATGGTCCCCTGACCAAGGCGGTTCGAACCGGAGCCATCTGTTATCTGGATGAAATCGTGGAAGCCCGCAAAGATACAACCGTAGTAATACATCCCTTAAGCGATGACCGTCGCACCCTAACCATCGATAAGCTAGGTGAAAGCCTGCCAGCGCACCCGGATTTTATGCTGGTGATATCCTATAACCCCGGATATCAATCGGTGTTGAAGGACCTCAAGCAAAGTACCCGTCAACGATTCATCTCCCTGTCTTTTGATTATGCTCTGGCCGAAAAGGAAACCCAAATTGTATCCCACGAGGCAATGTTGATATTGAAACGGCAAGCAAGTTGGTCCGTTTTGCCGAAAAGGTTCGAAATATCAGGGAATACGGCCTCACCGATGGCGCCAGCAGCCGGCTTTTGATTTATGCTGCCCAGCTGATTGACAACGGTATCCCGCCTTTGGAGGCATGCCGGGCCGCAATTTGTCTGCCACTTTCGGACGATGATCGACTTCAAGAAACCCTTACAGAACTTGCTGAGGATATTTTTGATGCTTGAGGAAGGATCACCTTTACAGCGACTCAAACTATTTGATCCTGAACTTGCCTTGCAAGTCGAAACCCAACTGACTGCCGCCGTGGTGCCAATCGAGCCCGCTGATCTGGAAACCCTGGTTAACGATACACTTTGGGCGCTTTCCCAAGAGATTGCCTTTGGCAAAGCAGTGGCCAGTGGTTATGCTCAGCTCCTGGCGCATGTGGACAGAAAATCTTTTGCAGTCTTTCGAGCTGCTATTCGTAAGGCCGGTCGCCAAGGCCCCACCGTTGGAAAAATTTTTGCAACCCATCTGGTACCAGTCTTCATGAGCGGTGACAAAGATTTGCTAAAGCTCTTTTTACGCGCTGTTCGTATCATGCGTCGCAAAGGAACCTATTCCTTGAGTGGCCCTTTAGCCTGTTTGTCGAAGCTCCTGAACGAAGGAGATATCAACAGTGGGCGTGGTTTTTTGGAGCTTCTGTGTAATGCGTATGACCACGATATGACCTATAACCAAAGTCTGCAGCTCACCTACAGCCTGCCTAAGGCGGTCAGCGATATGGCACCTCAAAAGCGCCTATGGGTGATGGTGGCATTATCCCGAATTATTAAAATCGATTTGGACGCTGCTGAATGCTTTTTAGAAGGGCTTAAAAAGGGTTTGGTCTATTTACATCAGGAAGATTTAGAACGATTTGTGTCCATGGGGTTGGAGCGTTTCAAGTGCAATCAAAAGCGTGGATGCCGGTTTATGTCTTTAGCGTCAAAGACATCTCAGGAAATTTGTAAAGCGTTACAGGTGGCCGTGCCTTTGTCTC
The DNA here is from genome assembly GCA_964633115.1 of uncultured Desulfobacterales bacterium. Classification (GTDB taxonomy): domain Bacteria; phylum Desulfobacterota; class Desulfobacteria; order Desulfobacterales; family B30-G6; genus B30-G6. The sequence goes on along the minus strand of CAZWEO010000019.1, from coordinate 37,475 downwards.
AAATGCAGAACAAACTCTCGCGGTATGTGCGTACACGGACCGGCCGGCATATAGCTATCCAGCCAAACCAATGGGCGCAAAGTCTTCGTCTCTGCCAAGGAGAACCTGGAACGGTAAGCTCAGATGAGGGTGCAATCTATCTGCCCGCAGAGCTGGATGTATTTAGCAGCCAGCATGCAAACCAGAATCTGTATATAATATTTATGAGCATACCCGTCAGCGGCTGCTATTGTCAGAAAATTATCCTGGAATAATCCATCACGCGCTGCCGATCATGCAGCGGGAGATGATGCGGATTATGAAGACCGATGCTGAACGCCATCTGTTGAACCAGCTATATGCTCTCTTTGCTTTGGATATGGACACAATATCAGCAAGTAATTTAGATTCCAATCTCAACTCAGAACTACAGTCCATCCAAAAGGAATTGATAGCGGCCAAACCACATCATAATGCAAGCACGCAACAGACAACTTTGCATCAACTCCAAGATTTGAGCGATGAGGAAGGGTTCGATTTCGGGAGGCAAGCCCAGCCAGGGGAGGAAACAGGAATCGATTCTGACGCGTATGTTGCCAGCTACCATGAATGGGATTTCCGTTTGGCGGATTATTTGCCCGATTATGTACGCGTCGTGGACCGGAACATTAAGGGGATTGATAACGATTTCTATGCGGACACTCTCAAGCACTACCATGGACTTGTTCAACGAACGCGGCGGGCATTTGAACTCTTGCGGCCGGATGGCTTATGCATGAAGAGACAATGGTACGCGCATGGGCGCTGCTATTCGCCATGCCGCTAATGATTTGGCTAATATTAAAGCAAAGGTGCGATTGCTGCTGGTACTAACAGACGGATTTCCGAATGATGTTGGCTACAAGCAGGCCTATGCGCTGGCAGATACACACCGTGCAGTTTTTGAGGCCCACGCTCAACAAATATTTTTTAAAGCCATTGTTGTGAATATTGCCGCTGAACCGAACCTCGATGCTTTGTATGGAAAATATCAGCATACTTTGATATCAAATGTTCAGGAACTTCCGGAAAAGTTGTTGCGGATCTATGGATCTATGACGCGTATGTGAACCTCAATGTTGTAAAAGCCTGAGGAGGAGATGTTTTGCTAATATACGAAGATGATTTTGAATGGCAAGGATTTGGTGGCCAACTTAAACTCGGCAGCGGAAAATGTCGGCTAAACATTTACGATTTGAGTGCGGAACAGGCGGGTTATTTGGCCCATCTAAAGCCAGTGATCGTAATCGCTAGGGATCATCCCGACAGCAAAATGTCTGTGCGCAGTTGTTCAAGCCATATCGCCACCATGGTCAGCAGCACTTTTGAGATTTCGCCCAATCGTATGCAGTTTGTTGAATATGCTGAAGAGAAAAGGTATGGTCCCGACGACCAAAAGGTGATCCCGGAGAAATTTGTCGCGGTTGATTTTACCTGGAAAGATAATAAGGCCATGCACGCCCGGCTAGGGCCCGTGGGTCCGCCCTTGGTGGATCGCCTTAAAGAGCTTCTGGCGGGTAAATTGGATGATAACGATAAATTAAAGTAAAGAATTATTTCAACATCGAACTTCGACTAAGTTGCCAGCCGGGGGTCAAAAAACAATACTACACATAGGTATAGCAATAAACGATGAGCAACCTAACAGCCTGATAGTCTTCAGCCTATCGGCCTATTGTTGGACCCTTGAATCCTGCACTATGGACACGGATGTTCCAGCACCTCGCCCTTGAGCCACTTTTCCACAAAGTGATGGGTGACAGTCCAATCTAAATCTGAATGTTGGGCGCATGTTTGCAAACGTTCCAAGGTGCGGGCTACCTGTTTGGTTTTTCCGAAAAGGGCAAAAATTTTAACGCTGCGCTGTAGGTAGGCTGCGGCCTGGTCGTACTGTTGCATTTGAAAGTAGGCGTTGCCAATAGCATTAAGATTGTCGGCAATTCCCGGGTGAAAGCCTATTTCTTGATCAAGGGCCAACGCTTGTAAGTAGAATTCAATGGCTTGGGTATATTTTCCTTGTGCGGCCATAAGGTTGCCCAAGGCGCTAAAGCTGGTGGCACGCGTCGGCAAGTTTTGGGGTGACGTGGCTTCAAGGGCTTTCATTAGGGTTGATTCGGCGTCGGTATATTGCTTTTGGCGTGTGAGCAGAATCCCCTGGTTATTTAATACCTGGGCTAGGGCGATTCCAACCGATTCTGCTAAGGTTGTCGCTTTTTGAATGGTGGCCGTGGCGTCATCGAGTCGATTATTCTGGATGAGAATGGCGGCTTTGTTGGACAAAGCCTGAATAGCGCCATCGTTATTTCCCAGTTGTGAGTAAATTGCATATGCCTCATGGTAAAACAATAACGCACTGCGCGTATCGCCAATATAGCGATAAACATTCCCAATGTTATTCAGGCTCATGGCAACACCGGGTAAGCGATCTGAAGCGCTGAACAATTCATGCGCCTTGGTAAAGGCTTGCAGTGATTTGTGAAAGCAACCGCGCTGATACCAGCCAACGCCTTTTTGAAGATGCTTGTGGCCGGGGTGGGTTAGGATGGGGTCTTTTTTTATATCACCCGCACCACCGCATGCGAATACGAAGAAAACCACACCAAGTAAAACCGGGGATAATATGCGGATCATGGCAACCTTTCACACAATCAAAATAGCTGGTGTATTTGGAGAATATTTGATTTTATACTATTTATGAATCACAAAGTCAAAAACCGCCAAACCTAAAGGAGTAATGTATGACCATTAAAGCACATTTAAAATGGACCGATGGATTGCAATTTGTGGCCCGGGCCGGCCAAGGACCGGCGGTTATTCTGGATAGTACTGATGGCGCCAGCGGAGCGAGTCCCATGCAGCTGGTTCTGATGGGGGTGGCCGGCTGCACGGCCATCGATATTGTGGTGATATTGAAGAAAAAGCGTGTCAAGCTATCAGGCTTTGAAATCGAGATCGAAGGTGTTCAAGCTCAGGAAAATCCTAAACGCTTCACCCAAATGACCATAACCTATATATTAACTGGAAGGGACATTAAGCCCAAGGCGGTGGAGCAGGCCATCGAATTGTCCGAGACTAAATATTGCAGTGCCATGGCATCGGTGAATGCAGAGGTGGAACATACGTACCGGATTGTCGCATCGGAGAGTTCAAATTAGAAGCCATCTCAAGAGCATGAATATTTTTGACAATGGGGCATTTTGATTTAGCTTTTATAAAGATCTTGACATTCAAAAGGGCTTCCTGTAATCGGACAGACACTAACAAAAGGATCTTACATGAAAGCTATCAATTCAGGCAACGTTTATTACTACTGGTTTTATTATCAAACCGGCCTGCCTGAATTGCGCTGAAATAACGAAATAAAATGAAGCGTAAAAGCTGTGGGCAGACTAAAAGCCCACGGCTTTTTTTTGTTTTAGGCCGTGGGAAAAGCCCACGGCCTTATTAACTTATTGTTAAACCGCGCACAGTTTTGAGCGACGCAGTCGCGTATCATTAAAAAGGACAAAAACCATGCAACAGACGCACGATTTACGAGTCGGAGGGTATAAGCCATTGGTACCCCCACAGGAATTGAAGACAGAGCTCCCAGTGAGTGATGCTTCCACTGAAACGGTTATATACGGCCGTAAGGGCTTTGAAGATATACTACAGGGGAAAGATAAGCGCCTCATCGTGATTGCTGGTCCTTGTTCCATTCATGATGAGGTTGCGGCGATTGAATATGCCGAACGTTTGAACGATTTAAGAAAAAAGGTTGCAGAGACACTATTAATTATCATGCGGGTTTATTTTGAGAAGCCCAGAACCTCAGTCGGTTGGAAGGGGTTGATTAACGATCCCAATCTTGACGGGACCTGCGATATACAGGAAGGTTTGCGTAAGGCCAGACGTATTTTACGTCATATCACAGAATTGGGCATGCCAACTGGTACAGAATTGCTGGAGACCATAACACCCCAGTATGTGGACGACCTAATATCCTGGGCTGCCATCGGGGCGCGCACAACCGAGTCCCAAATTCATCGGGAGATGTCTAGTGGTTTGTCCATGCCCGTTGGTTTTAAAAACGCAACCGATGGCAATCTTTCAACGGCCATCAATGCCATGGTAGCCGCTAGGGCACCCCAATCGTTTCTAGGGATTGATCAGGAGGGGCGGACTTGCATCGTACAGACCAATGGGAACGCCACAGGACACGTTGTTTTACGTGGTGGCAAGCGTCCTAATTATGATGCCCTAAGTCTCGAAGAGGCTCATTTGGAACTGGTCTCCAATAATCTGCCGGCCAAGATCATGGTGGATTGTTCGCATGCCAATTCTAAAAAGAAGTTTCAAGGTCAGGCGGTTGTGTGGAAAAATATCTTGCATCAATTCACAAATGGTAACGACGCTATTATGGGGATGATGTTAGAGAGCAACCTGTATGAAGGCAACCAAAAATTTACCGGTGACCATGCCGCCTTAAAATACGGGGTTTCCATCACAGATGAATGTATCTCTTGGGAGGTGACCGAAAATTTACTGATGAGTGCGCATGAAAAACTGGCAAGTCATTATTTTCGAAACCTAAGTAGTGGCGGACATGCCAATTCTCGCATCATGGATAAAATACAGGAGCCCCTCTGGTGAAAACAGTTCAAATAAATGGGAAACAAGGCGAATCTATCATCTGTGTGGGAGAATCAATTGACCGCTTGAATCGTTACGTTCCCCATGGGAACATGATTATTTTCACGGATACCCGTGTGGCAGACTTGTACGCTCATCGTTTTCCTTCTGGTCCAGTCGTCACCATTGGACAGGGCGAAGATGCTAAGAACCTCAAAACTGTGGAGGGAATCTATCAGCAATTGTTGGACGCGGGTGCAGACCGGTCCACATGTCTGGTAGGTATTGGCGGTGGTATTGTCTGCGATATTGCTGGGTTTGTGGCTTCGACCTACATGCGTGGGTTGCGGTGTGGGTATGTAGCCACGACCTTGCTGGCGCAAGTTGACGCCAGTGTGGGCGGGAAAACCGGTGTTAATTACCAGGGGTACAAGAATATCATCGGGGCTTTCAACCAACCGGCATTTGTTCTTTGTGACACCGAGCTGTTACAGTCGCTGCCGGAAGGGGAAATTTCCTCAGGATTCGCAGAAATCATTAAGCATGCTGCCATTGCAGACGCCGACATGTTCACCTATCTGGAGGCACATGTCTCCGAGGCGCTTCACCTGAATCCAGACGTCATCGAGAAGCTAGTGTATGAATCCATACGCATAAAGGCCGCGGTGGTCAACCAGGATGAACGGGAGACAGGCGAACGACGCAAATTGAATTTCGGCCACACCTTTGGTCATGCCATCGAAAAGACCACTGATCTTTCTCATGGTCAGGCAGTTAGTGTCGGCATGCGCATTGCTGCACAGATCTCGGTTGCCAAGGATTTATTGAAACCGGCCGATGTGAATCGGATGACAACGCTGCTTGATCGTATGGGCCTGCCTGTTCAGACGCGGGTTGATGCGGATTTGCTGTGGGATGCCCTTCTAAAGGATAAAAAACGCGAAAAAAGCCATATCCATTTTGTACTGCTGGAGCAAATTGGCAAAGCCATCGTAAAACCGTTGTCTATTAATGAAGTCCGAACTGGGATCGAGTTTTTATAAACGCAAAACGGGATTGAAGGTTATGAATAAACCCACAGCCCCGAGGTCCGGGCGGGCCAATCAATTTACAGCAGAAGGGCAAGGGAAGACTCCCAAGCTTTATGGCGTGTTTGGCGATCCCATATCCCATAGCCTCAGCCCGGTGATGCATAATAGAGCCTTTGCGAACACAGATTTTGCCGGCATCTATTTGCCGTTTCGGGTTAACTCAATCGGAGAGGCGATTGCAGCCATGCGGGCCCTTGATATGCAAGGCGCCAGTGTAACCTTGCCCTATAAAATCAAGGTGATGTCCCATCTGGATCGTATTGATGACGAGGCCCAAAAGATTGGTGCGGTCAATACGATCCATAACCAAAACGGTACACTGAGTGGTTACAACTCTGATGCGGTCGGTGCTGTTTTAGCCCTCAAAGAGCGGATAGAAATTAAAGACCGCCGGGTAGCCATCATCGGAGCCGGGGGGGCCGCCCGGGCCATCGGATTTGGGCTACGAACAGAGCAGGCGGTGGTGACTATTGTAAATCGCAGTGTGGATCATGGTGAAAAACTGGCCGCCGATCTTGAGGGTCATTTTGTGCCGCTCTCAGATGCCATGTCGGTTGAATGCAATATTTTGATCAATGCCACGTCAGTTGGTTTGAGTCCGGATGTCAGTCATACACCCATAAATAAGAAGATATTTCAAAAAGACATGCTTGTCATGGATGCCATCTATACGCCCCGGCAAACGCGCTTTCTGAAGGAAGCTGCAGCCGGCGGGTGTGAAACCATCGATGGCATGTCCATGTTCATCCATCAGGGTGTATATCAATTTGAGCTTTGGACCGATATTAAAGCTCCGGTGGCAGAGATGCGTCGGGTGGTGGCAGCGGCACTTGAGGGAGGGGACTCGGTCGTATGATGCTTCAACCAAGAAAACCCATAGCAGCCTGTGTCCAAGTCCCTGGATCAAAGAGCCTTTCGCATCGATTTTTGGTTGCGGCCGCCCTGGCAGATGGTGAAAGCGTGGTTGATAATTGCCTCATCAGTGAGGACACACTGTTGACCATGGATGCTTTGCAGCAATTGGGGGTGGGGCTAGAGAGAACAAAAGATCACGTCCGGGTCACAGGGAAAAATGGTCATTTGGCTGCATCGACCAAACCGATTTTTCTGGGCAATTCGGGGACATCCCTGCGTTTGGTGTGTGCTTTGGCTGCCCTGGGAAAAGGGACCTACACCATTACCGGAACCAAACGGATGCAGCAGCGCCCTATCCAGGATTTACTGGACGGCCTACAGATGATCAATATTCCGGCAATAAGCATGAATGGCGATGGGTGTCCACCGGTTCAAGTCCAGGGTGGAAAGACCTCTGGGGGAGCGAGTGAGCTGCGTTGCGGCAAGAGCAGCCAATATCTTTCAGCGATGCTACTGATGGCACCCTGTACGCGTGACGGAATCGAGATTCGGGTAACTGAAGGACCCGTTTCCAAGCCCTATGTCGATATGACCCTGCATGTCATGGAGCAGTTCGGCATCCAGGTGGAACAGACGGGGTATCAACGCTTTTGGGTAAACGGCAGCCAAGCATACCGACCGGGAAGCCATTCGATAGAGCCGGACTGTTCCCAGGCTAGTTATTTCTGGGCGGCGGCGGCCGTCACCCGCGGCGATGTCAAAGTATTGAATACCCATTTAGACATGCAGCAAGGTGACATTCGATTATTACAGCTGCTAAATTCCATGGGATGCCGAATTCTAGTCGAAAACGACGGCATTCGGGTTGCCGGGGGCCGGCTTACGGCCATTGAGGCCGATATGTCGGACATGCCGGATATGGTTCCGACGATTGCGGTGGTGGCGGCCTTTGCAAAAGGGAAGACGCATATCCATAACATTGACCACTTAAGGATTAAAGAGAGTAACCGTATTGAAGCTGTGGTAGCTCAGTTGAACAGAATGGGTGTTGCGGCTAAGGACACTGGCTACGGTCTTGAGGTTGTGGGGGGGGAGCCCCAGAGCGCTCTGATCGACACGTACGACGACCATCGAATCGCCATGAGTTTTGCCGTAGCCGGCATGCAGGTGCCGGGTGTCGATATTACCGATCCCGGATGTGTGGCCAAGTCGTTTCCAGATTTCTGGAAAGTATTGGAAAAACTTTAGGCTAAAAAGCCTATTCGGAGAATATAAATGTCCAGTCAATTTGGAACAGTTTTAAAGCTGGCAACCTTTGGGGAGTCACATGGAAAGAGCGTGGGTGGTGTTGTGGATGGATGTCCGGCCAACGTAAGCATGAGCGTAAAAAAAATTCAAGCGCAACTGAATCGCCGCCGCCCGGGCCAGAGCCCGCTGACAACCGATCGGTCCGAGCCGGATCAGATAACGATTGTTTCAGGGGTTGAAAACGGTCTTACCCTGGGGACGCCCATCGCCTTTTATGTGGCCAACCAAGATCAGAAGCCGGGTGATTATGACCGTTTCCGGCATATCCCCCGCCCTTCGCATGCTGATTTTACCTATCAGGCTAAATACGGGAACCGCTCGATCAGCGGGGGCGGCAGGTCCAGTGCCAGGGAAACGATAGCCCGTGTGGCCGGAGGAGCTATTGCCGAAGCGGTTTTGACAAGTCATACCAATATAGAAATTGTTGCCTGGGTAAGTGCCGTGGGCTCCCTAGAAGCACCGATTATCGATATGCAAAAGCTCAGCCGCCAAGACGTGGACCAGAATGCAGTTCGATGCCCCGATGCACCAACTGCGGAAAAAATGGCCCAGTTAATTGCTTCCCTCAAAGAGCAAGGGGACTCAATCGGTGGGGTTGTATCCTGTGTGTGTCGACAAGTGCCACCAGGTTTGGGAGAACCGGTGTTTGCAAAGCTGGAGGCGGTCTTAGCCCAGGCGATGCTATCGATTCCGGCTACAAAAGGCTTTGAGATCGGTTCTGGGTTTGGGGGGACACGCATGCAAGGCTCAGAACATAATGACGTATTTATGGCATCGGAAGAGGGCCTGCGTACCAAGACTAATTTTAGCGGTGGCATACAGGGCGGCATCAGCAACGGTGAGGCCATCTATTTTCAGGTGGCATTTAAACCTCCGGCGACCATCGGGGTTCCTCAAAAAAGCGTTGATTTTGAAGGCAACGAGACTATTTTAGAAGCCAGAGGCCGACATGACCCCTGCGTGGTGCCACGAGCCGTGCCGATTGTGGAGAGCATGGCAGCTTTGGTGATTGCCGACATGTTGCTCCTACAGAGAACCAGAAATGCAAGGGATCGTAAATAATATGATAGCCATCCTCGGCTTCGGCCGGTTCGGAAAACTCATGGCGCAGTACCTTTCCAAAGATTACGACGTATGCGTCCATACCCGCAGCGATTGTAACCGGGAAATTGAGATGGCTGGCGCATTGCCGGTAACCTTTGAAGACGCATGCCGTCAGAAAGTGCTGATTTTGGCGGTACCCATTTCAGCTATGCAGGCGACGCTGGCGCGAATTGCGCCGAAGTTGACTCCAGGCGCCCTGGTTGTCGATGTATGCTCGGTCAAGGAATATCCGGTTCGATTAATGCAGGAGCTGCTACCGGAAGAAGTCTCTATTCTGGCGACCCATCCCATGTTCGGCCCGGATAGTGCCGCCGATTCCCTTGTGGGTCGCAAGATCGTCGTGTGTCGAGAAAGAATAGAAACCGATGTTTATCAAAAAATTATAGCCTACCTAAAATCCAAAGGTTTAGTGGTTATCGAAACTTCTGCGGAAGCACACGACCGGCAGATAGCCATTAGCTTAGCACTGACCCATTTTATTGGGCGGTCATTGTCTGAATTCGGGGCAGTCCCACTTGACATCGACACCGAGGGTTATAAGCGCTTGCTGCATGTCCTGGGTGTGGTGGAAAATGATACGTGGCAATTGTTTGAGGACATGAACACATATAATCCCTATGCTGCTGAAAGCCGGCAGACTTTTTTAGATGCGGTCCAAACGATTCAAAGCAAGCTAGGGCCAAAGAATATTTAAATTTGAATTCCCCGTTGCTTTGCAGCGGCCGCTGTAAACAGCGTGGGAGGAATTCAAATTTTAGAATAAAATCGTGGAACACGATTTTATACCTTGTAAGCCTTGCAGCGCTGTGATAGAGATGCGGTCGCTATGAATAAATTTAAACAAATCAATTCCCGATTCTGGTGGTGGCAGGTTCTATATTATGGGCCTGTCAACGGAGTTTTCTATATGTGAAAATGATAAACTAATAGACTAAAACAAGCCGCGGGCAGCTCGATATGCCGCGGCTTTTTTAATTCTGTAAATAGGGTCGCGTTTCAACCGCGGCCCTTTTTTTTGAAGTGGAGGAAAGACGATATGCAGATTAATCGGTTTCCAGATTTAGGGGGATTCTGTGAGCTCACAAAAAAATATAATGTGGTGCCGGTTTGGGTTGAAATGCTGGCAGATACGGATACGCCTGTTTCTGTCCTGAAGAAGTTTTATGATAGCCCCAATCCTGTTTTTTTACTTGAAAGCGCGGATGGCGGTGAACGGTGGGGACGATATAGCTTCCTGGGTATTTCAGCGCAATGTCAAATAAAGGTGTTTTCTGATCGGGTTGAATTTCACGAAGCAGGAAATGAGCAGCAGATCCCGCATCACGGGGCGCCATTAAAAATGCTCAAAGATTTTTTAAGGCAATATGTCCCAGCTCCAATTACGGATCTGCCCCGTTTCTGGGGTGGGCTCGTGGGCTATCTAAGCTATGAGATGGTATCTTTTCTTGAAGCAATCCCTCACCATCATGATCCGGCTAAACCCATGGCCCACTTTACCTTACCGGACGAACTGCTCATATTTGATAATGTCCGCCACACGCTTTTCTGTGTCGTAATAGCTTTTGAAGCGGACGGTCAAGCGCCGGAAGCATTATACCAAAAAGCCTGCTCCCGTATTGAGGGGATTCTAAAAACGATTGATGCACCGGATTTAAAGCCACATGGCAACTTCCAGCATAACAAACCGTCTCTGGTCCTAACCGAACAGGATCAGTCCTATCAGGAAACCGTTAAATTGACAAAGCAACACATCTATCAAGGGGATATAATCCAAGCGGTCATGTCGCAGTCTTTTGTTTACGAGCCAGCGCCCGATCCCTGGTATCTCTATCGGGCCCAACGCTATATCAACCCGTCACCTTATCTATATTTTATGAAGTTGGGTGACCTCACCCTGGTGGGATCTTCGCCGGAGACCATGGTGCGTCTCGAAAACGGTGTGGCAACACTGCGTCCGATTGCCGGTACCCGACCGCGCGGACAGACAGAAAAGGAGGATCGCCTGCTAGCGGATGAATTGCTCAAAGACGAAAAGGAAAAGGCTGAGCACCTTATGCTGGTGGATTTGGGTAGAAACGATCTGGGCCGCATCGCCGAAATTGGTAGTGTCCAGGTCACAGATCTCATGCTGGTCGAACGATATTCGCACGTGATGCACATGGTTTCCAATATCTGCTGTGATCTGCGTGATGATCTGGACGTCTGGGATCTGCTAAAGGCTGTTTTCCCGGCCGGAACCCTGACAGGTGCTCCTAAAGTGCGCGCTATGGAGCTGATCTCCACGTACGAATCCGATCCCAGAGGAGCCTATGGCGGCGCTGTTGGATATATCGCGTTTAGTGGCAACATGGATCTGGCCATTACGATTCGAACCGCCTGTATCGAAAACGGGCAGTTGTGCATCCGCGCCGGAGCTGGGATTGTGGCGGATTCCGATCCAGATAAGGAATATGCGGAGACCGTCAGTAAGGCCATGGTGATTCAGAAGGCCATGCAGATGATTCCATAATTATTTCTAAGGTGATGAAATAAAAAAAGGAGAGATCATCATGATTGTAATGATCGATAACTATGATTCGTTTACTTACAACCTGGTTCAATATTTGGCCGAGTTAGGTGCCGACATCCGGGTATTCCGCAACAACCAAACAACGCTAGCAGACCTTGAGGAATTAAATCCATCCGGTATGGTTATTTCACCGGGACCCGGCAAACCCAAAGGTGCCGGTATCTCCATGGCTGCCATCAAGGCCTTTAGCGGAAGGATACCTTTACTGGGTGTATGTCTTGGCCACCAGGCCATCGCCGAGGTCTTCGGGGGCGAGATTATACACGCAAAAACCCTCATGCATGGCAAAACATCAGATATCGTTAGTGATGGCCAGACCATTTATCAAAAGGTCCGTTCACCATTCAAAGCCATGCGTTACCACTCACTGGCTGTCAGCAAGGAGACGCTACCACCCAATCTGGTTATCAGCTCGGAATCAGATGACGGGGAAATTATGGGATTGCGTCATCGGCAACATCCCACCGAAGGCGTCCAATTTCATCCGGAATCGATCATGACCGCGGTTGGCAAACGATTGCTGCGCAATTTTTTAACACTGGTTAAGGAGGATTACCGATGTTCACCGAAGGGTTAAAAGAGATTATAGCCGGAACCGATTTAAGTGAAGAGCACATGTCGCAGATGATTACACAGATTCTATCCGGGCAAATCAGTCCAGCACAAATTGGGGCATTCATGGGTGCCTTGTCCACCAAGGGCGAAACCTTTGAAGAACTCACCGGGGCCGCCAAGGCTATGCGCAGAAAAGCCTTACGTGTTCAAACCACAAGCGATGTCGTGCTAGACACGTGTGGTACAGGTGGTGATGGGGCCAACACCTTCAATATCTCCACCACAACAGCTTTCGTCGTGGCCGCATGTAGTGTGACCGTAGCCAAACACGGCAACCGTTCCGTGTCCAGTCAATGTGGCAGCGCCGACTTGCTGGAAGCATTAGGCGTTAATCTAGATCTCGAACCTGAGTTGGTCGAAGAAGGCCTGCGGGAGATCAAGCTCGGTTTTCTTTTTGCGCCACTTTACCATGGTGCCATGAAGTTTGCAGCCGCGGCCAGAAAAGAAGTGGGGATCCGGTCGGTTTTCAATATGCTGGGTCCGCTAACCAATCCGGCCGGTGCTAACTGCCAGCTTCTGGGTGTTTACACCCCGGAGCTCACGGAGATGTTCGCCCAGGCACTACAAAACATGGGCTGCCGAAGAGCCTTTGTGGTGCATGGCCATGATGGCCTGGACGAGATTTCTTTAACCGCCCCCACACGCATTTCCGAGTTGAATGACGGTCGAATCCTTACATATGATTTTTCACCCGAACCATTTTTCAGTCGAAAAACCGACCGTGTGGATCTATCTGGCGGCAATCCGGCCGAGAATGCGGCCCTTACCCGCAGCATACTCAATGGCGAAAAGGGACCCGGGCGGGATGTCATCTTACTGAATGCCGCTGCCGCCCTGGTGGCAGCTGGCCAGGCAGAGGGATTCCGAGATGGAATTGACCAGGCCGCCAAGGCTATCGATTCCGGAGCAGCCGCCGCAAAACTCCAGCAGTTGATTCAGTTTTCCCAAAGCGCGGTTTAGGTGGGCAGGGGGATGTCAGGCTTTCTGGATACCATCGTAAGTCACAAGCTGTCTGAAGTAAGGGCTGCCCGGAAAAGAGTTTCCACGGCAGAACTTATGAATCGAATTCAACCCAACAGTTCGCGGAAATCACTTTTGCAAACATTGGCCAATCCCGCTGGCGTGCATGTTATCGCAGAAATCAAACGGGCGTCGCCATCCAAGGGCATCCTGCGCCGCTCGCTGGATGCTGCCCGAATGGCGACAATCTATGAAAAAGCTGGTGCCGCGGCCATATCGGTCCTGACGGAAAGGCGGTTTTTTATGGGCAGTCCTGAGGACTTGGTACAGGTAAAGACCGCTACGCGTCTGCCGGTGTTACGCAAGGATTTTATTCTCTCTGCATACCAGGTCATCGAATCAGCCGTTTTGGGGGCCGATGTGATTTTGTTGATCGCAAGGTTGTTGGAACTGGAACAGCTGCGACAGTATTTGAACCTGTGTCAGGATTTGAATTTAGAGGCCCTGGTGGAGGTGCATTCATCCGAGGATATCAAAAAAGTCTCTCAAACGGATGCGCGCCTGATCGGTATCAACAACCGGGATCTAATGACGTTTGATACCCAGCTTTTCCGGGCTCTGGAATTGCGGGAGCAACTGCGTAGCGACCAGATCCCCATTGTGGCCAGCGGTATCCAGGATGAGGATGATGTCCGCCTCAACTGCCAGGCGGGCCTGAAAAATTTTTTGATTGGTGAGAGCCTGGTTCGGGCGGAGTCCCCGGGCGACCGCCTGAGATCTTATCTAGAGGTTTGGGATGCATAAAACCGGAGATCATACTGTTGAATCGGTTGGTATGAATTCAAATGTCATGGCGCCTCAGGTCAAAATCTGCGGCCTCACTCGAAAAGATGAGGCCGTGGCCTGCGCCGCTTTGGGAGCCGATGCCATCGGCTTCGTTTTTTATGCCAAAAGCCCACGTGTTGTCACCCTAGAACAGGCAAGGCACATCTCTGCAGAATTGCCGGCAAAGATATTCCGCATCGGTGTTTTTGTGGATGAGAGCGTTGAAGACATTATGAAGACCGCCCAATCAGCGGGATTGCACGGTGTACAACTACATGGCAGGGAGCCGCCACAGACGGTTGAGGCCCTTAAGGATGAAGGCCTCATGGTTTTAAAAGCACTGTTTGTTAGCCGTGAGCCCTATTACTTTGAAGCGTACAACTATCCGGAGGTCGCCTTTCTGGTGGAATCCGGTGTGGGGCCGCTTCCAGGTGGCAATGCCAGAGCTTGGGATTTTTCCAGATTGCAAGGTTTCGCCAAAAGGTACCCTCTGATACTGGCCGGTGGTTTGTCAATCCACAACATCATCGAAGCCATCAAGCAGAGTCAACCGAGTGCGGTAGACATTAGTTCCAGTGTGGAGCTTTCTCCCGGGCGTAAAGATCTCAACCGGGTAAAGTCGATCATTCAGGTCGTTCAGCGTATGCGCACGACCCAATCCAAAAGGAGAATTTTTAATGCAGATTCATGACCATTTAAACGCACATCCATATCCAGATGAAAATGGGCATTTCGGATCTTACGGTGGTCGTTACGTCGGAGAAACCCTCATGCCGGCAATCTTGTCTTTGGAAGCGGCATATCGGCAAACGTGCATTCTGCAGGAATTTAAGGAGGAATTATGCCGGCTTCTTAAAGATTATACTGGCAGGCCAACACCCTTGTACTATGCCGACCGCCTGAGCAGGGAAGCTGGCGGGGCGGCAATTTATCTGAAGCGTGAAGACTTAACCCACACCGGTGCCCATAAGATCAACAATACCCTGGGCCAGGGTTTGTTGGCCAAGTGGATGGGCAAAACCAAGCTGATTGCCGAAACCGGAGCCGGTCAGCATGGTGTGGCCACAGCTACAACCGCCGCGCTATTCGGTATGGAATGTCGCATATTTATGGGGGTCGAGGATATTTCCCGGCAGGCACCCAATGTTCGCCGGATGGAACTTTTGGGTGCCAGTGTCGTCCCCGTCCAGTCAGGTACCGGGACGCTCAAAGATGCCATGAATGAAGCCATGCGGTTTTGGGCCTCAGCCGTTGAAGATACGTTTTATGTGATTGGGTCGGTGGCCGGTCCACATCCGTATCCCCAGATGGTAAGAGATTTTCAGCGGGTGATTGGAGATGAAACCCGTGAGCAGATATACGAACTGACGAATCGATTGCCGGATGTCCTGATCGCCTGCGTGGGCGGCGGCAGCAATGCCATGGGATTATTTTTCCCTTTTATTGAAGACGATATTGCCATGATTGGTGTTGAGGCGGGGGGGCTTGGTTTGGATACCGAAAAGCATGCCGCTACCCTAACCGCAGGCAATATTGGCGTGCTACACGGGGCCAAATCGTACGTGCTTCAGGATTCTAACGGACAGATAAAAGAGGCCCATTCAATTTCAGCTGGACTCGATTATCCGGGTGTCGGTCCCGAGCATGCGTTTTTCAAAGACCTTAACCGGGCACAATACGTCACCATTACGGATAATGAAGCGCTGGCAGCCTTCCAAAAGTTGTGTGTCCTGGAAGGCATCTTGCCGGCTTTGGAATCCGCCCATGCTTTGGCATATGCATTTAAGGAAGCTGCCAGGCGACCGAAGGACGATATTATTGTGGTTAATCTTTCCGGTAGGGGTGACAAGGATTTGGGGATTCTATTTGATAAATAAAAGCAATTTGAATGGAGATAATATATGAATCGCATCCAAAAAGCATTTGAGAACCTAGATCAGAAAAAGGAAAAGGCTTTGGTTGGCTTTGTCACGGCAGGGGATCCGACTGCGGAGATGTCTTTTGATATCATTTTGGCAATGTGCCAGGCGGGTTTGGACATCCTGGAACTGGGCGTACCTTTTTCGGATCCAACTTCAGACGGACCGGTTATCCAGCGGTCGTCCCAAAGATCGCTGCAAAGCAGGACGTCGTTGGCGTCTGTGCTGGACATGACACGCCAGATCCGTAATCAGACCGGAATTCCTATCATTCTGTTTAGCTACTACAATCCCATATTCAAATATGGTTGTGGGCGTTTTGGGTGGGATGCCGTAAATGCTGGTGCGGATGGGGTGCTGGTGGTGGATCTGCCACCCGAAGAGTCAGATGAAATGACCTCCCAATGGCAGGATTCAAGATTGAGCCTGATCCGCCTGGTTGCCCCGACAACGCCACCGGCGCGGCTGTCGATGATTGCCAAAAGTGCTGAAGGCTTTTTGTATCAAGTTTCAAAAACCGGTGTAACCGGCAGTCAAGGTCTTAATCTGGAAGAAGTCAACCGGCAGACTGATATCCTGAAATCGCAAACGAAGGTCCCCATCTGTGTTGGTTTTGGCATTTCGACACCCGCGCAGGTGGCCTCGCTTTCATCTACAGCAGACGGCGTTGTGGTGGGAACCGCTTTTGAACAATTGATCGAAGATAATATTAAAAATCCAGCCTTGCCAGGTGTCCTCTCAAAAACTGTAGCAAAGTTGAAAGCAGCAACCCGCCAAACTGGGCTTGCCGATCTCACCGCATCTACGGCAGTAGCATGCGGCAATCTCGACAATCGCTAAATATAGGTTCAAATAAAAACGCGGGAGCGATCCTATTCGGCCATGCGTATCGGATAGTCCTTGCCGTTTAATCGAATTTGAAACTGTCCGTCCTTTTCTTCAAAGTGATTGGACAGCTTTATCATGGCGCGGTCATTAAATTTTATCAGCTGATTATCCGTTTGAATGAAAAGGGAGTCTTTTTTAATCACGAGACTATTGGGATCAAGGGCAATCTTTTCCCCGGTATTCAGTCGAAGCAATAAGTCTTTGTCCGCAAGGATTTCCACCACGAAAAAAGCGGTTTCCACATATGGGAAGTAGACTTTTTCGTTCAATTCCCCTCGTTTTTGGCTTACAAAATACCCATCTGCATCGTACCCGATGGATTGATTGAAATAATCGATAACACGCTTGTGCTCGAACTCGCCGTGCTGGTTGTGCCAACGTCCGTTGGCATCCATCCAAAATACGGCGTCTTCTTTTTTAATGATGATTTCCTGCATGATAGCTAGTCCAAATCGACCAGGATCTTACATTGATTACAGCGCTTGGCGCCCCTAAATATCTTGTGGCCACAGTCGGGGCAGATATAACGTGCCTCTTCATCAGCAACCCACTTCTGGGTGCCGTGCTCGCGCCAATAAGGAACGGCTCTTAGAATAACTTTTTTCCCCACGGGCATGGGGAAATGCTCGATATGGTCACACGGGAACTGGTCGCATTGATGGCATCCGTCATATCCATGTTCCTGGGTACAGGCCTTGATGGCACATGATCCGCAGAACAGATTCACCTGGTCAGATCGGCAGCCTTCACATTTTAGGTCTTCAATGGAAACACCTTCCAATCCAGGGATTTTTTCCGCATACATTGCTAGCAGGCGTTCTAAAAATTTGGTGTTATTATCGCGCGTGGCATAATAGACACCACACACACCGCAGTAAAGCCCACAATGGGCCAAAAACTTGGATTCGATTTCCATTTTGGGCTTCTCCTTATAAATTATGCAATCGGATTACCTTTAACATATCACGAAGCGTATCAAAAGCTGCTTTATATTATTTCGGATCCATTTTTCTTCATCATCTCTGAGATCCTGCCCTTCTTACATTCTATGCGATAATAATGACGGCTTGGCCAATCACGGCAAAATCGCTCGATATAGGTCGATTGTGAGTCGACCGCAGAGTATCACGGACTTCAGCGAGCAGCATTTTTTTCTGGCTTGACATAATCCATCACTTAAGTATTTATATAAATGAATCCCAATTAAAATTTGATACCGCACAATTTTTATACCTGATATTCGTTAATTTTGAGGGTTATCAGGTCAATTAGCACTGTTAATCAGTGGTTCGCGCCGCTGCGCGGCGCGAACCAAACGTTTGACCGGACGATTTTTCACACACAATCAGCCGTTGGCACGTCCATTATCTGTGCAAAATCGCCTGTCAACTCCGCGTTAGAAAAATATTATTATGAAGAAAAGAAAAAAACATGCTCAGGTACTTCAAGATCATTTTAAAAAGGGAAACACCTATTATCCTCCATTTACTTACGAAGGTGGATAGGCAGATTCGAACAAATAAAGTGGCGTGCTGATTTTGTCCCAGAACTTATATGGATTGCCTTATTTGTGAAGGATTATGGTTATGAGCGTGCAAAAGAATTGGTTTGTGACATAGCTTTTTTCACAGGACAATCTCAAATTTTTGAAATTCATTTCGATTTTGGACTAATTTCTTCTTATGAAAACCTATCTGAAGAGGCAAAGGAACGAATCGTAGGTAAATTAAAAGCGCATAGCAATATTGATCAAATTGAAAAAACTTTATCTCATCTCGTATTTCTTTATCCTGAGTGCCCTCTCTCATTTTTATTATCTGACATAGAATCAAAAACAGATCATAAGAAAGCGTGTAACGTTGTTGGCCCAGTTTTGGATGAGATGCTCTATCGATTAGAAAAACTACCAACCCTAGCTCAAGGGATACATTATGATGTTGAAATAAGCACTGGTAAGTTGAAATTCGTTCCCCCTCTTAAGCCAAAAGATACAAGTTCACTTAAAGATTATCCTGAAACAAAAGAATCAGAAATGATAGCATCCTCCATAAGGGCTTCAACTCAAAGGACCATTAGGGACGCCCTTGATTTCTTTTACTTTATTAGTCTAACTATTTGAAAATATATACTAAAGTTCACGGGAGCGGATTGTTCCCATCGAAAGCAAAATTCGTTCAGGACTGCGTGCGCTGTACCGCTTATCACCAGAGAAAACTGCACCACACCCTCCGCTGGCCCTGCCCGGGCGATATGCATTCTTTGCAAGCAATTTGACATCTATTCCATTTCGGGTCGGACCGAGATAACTGTCTGATAAAATATAATTAGCTGCTTAAAATTGGCTGTTATTTGCCCTTAAACCTTGCATTTTAGCATCAAAATTGCTGTTCTAAAGAAATATCAAAATAATCTGTTTGGCTTAAACGGTCTTATTGGGGTTAGAAAAGAGCCGTTTAAGACGTTTTATTCGCCTGTTTTAGTCTTTATTTCCTGTTATTACTAAAAGTTATCTCGGTCCGACCCCAGAGAACAGCATGATTGACAATTAAAAGTATAAGTATTACTATTACCGGTATTACTATTATCGGAGGTGTAATCATGAGAGTTACAACAAAAGGGCAAGTTACAATTCCACAGGAAATTCGCGAAAAACTGGGAATCACTCCAGCCGTTGAAGTTGATTTCATAGAGGAGAAAGGTCGCGTTTATTTGGTGAAAAGTAAAATCAAAACAAAAAGAACTCATAAAATCAGAAGATTGAGAGGAATAGCCAATGTTAAGATGACAACAGACGAAATAATGGCTCTTACAAGAGGAGAAAATTGAAAGCGATTCTTGTTGATTCAAATGTTATTCTGGATGTTTTTCTCAATGATTTAGAATGGGGTGATTGGTCTGAATCCAAATTAGAGGAATATAGTGATCAATCATCATTATACATCAATTCAATAATCTATTCTGAAATATCGATTGGATTTAAATTAATAGAAGATTTGGAATCTGCGATCAGCAAGGCTGGCTTCCATATATTAGAGATTCCAAAAGAAGCTCTCTTCTTAGCTGGGAAAGCCTACATTAAATACAAAAGAAGAAGAGGGACAAAAAGAACTCCATTACCTGATTTCTTTATTGGTGCACAAGCAGCAGTAATGAATTTAAGTTTATTAACCAGGTATGTTTCAAGGTATCAATCATACTTTCCAACGGTAAAACTAATATCGCCATAGAATTTGTTTTACATGGAAAAGAAGGAAATAATTGAATGGAGACCTTCGCCGCACCAAAACCAATGGTGCCGAATCCAAATTTTGAGGCTCAAAAACAGTCAAGCCTGACTGGCCTTAAGGATCATATGATCGATGCGCCCATTGTGGAGATCATCAAGCGATTCAATTGCTTACCTTTTTGTTATACCCTGCAGAGCTGTTTCGGGCATTTTGTTTATGAGAGCCAGTCAGATCTCCATAATATCTATCCATTACCTGCAAAGGCAATTCCGACACCCATCGAATACCGCATTGCCTATATTGCGTTTGCGATTGACAATTGCGACATAGGCCGCAAATTTATAAACGCCTTAAGTGAAACGGTGACACTCGATCAAGCGTATATTCAATTTTGCAGCGCCGATTGGTTTTGGGAAAGGCAGGTGAATACCTATGCATTGCAGGTGGAACCCGACCGATTCAAACATCAAGATACGGCTGTACTAGATTATGCAGAAGCCCGGCGGGTGGAAGCAGTCCGTAATACTTTTTTTGATCATATTAAACAGGTAGAATGGGAGTCACTTTAAACCGCCGGGCCATTGTAAAAAACTGCAAACTGTATCCATTAATTAGAGAGATATTGAGGAGGCAAGATGCCATATGTCAATATTAAAATAACCAAGGAAGGGGCGACCGTGGACCAAAAGGCCCAATTGATCCGGGGGGTAACCAATCTGCTGGACGAGACCTTAGGCAAAAACCCGGCCACAACCGTTGTAGTCATCGATGAGGTCGATACAGACAATTGGGGTATCGGTGGTGAAGCCGTCACACTGCGGCGCCAGCGCGGTCAATAGATTGAGGCCGCTAGCCAATCAGGGTAAAATTTATATAAGGTTTGAATAATGCAGACAATGCATTCGACCAGTTTGGTCGATTATTTATTAGCGCAGCCATCTGGAAAACCGATTCCGGTTGAATTTTCAGAAAAGATATCCAAAAAGGTCCTGCGATTTCACACCAAGCTCCCCGGTTATGAGCCAACGCGTCTGGTCCGCTTACAGCAACTGGCCCAGTCATGGGGCGTAGCGGAAGCATGGGTCAAAAATGAATCCACCCGTTTTGGCCTCAAAGCCTTTAAAGTGCTGGGTGGCAGCTATGCCATTGCACGCTGGTTGTGCCAGAGGCTTGGGAAGGATATCGACACCATCGCCTATGATGAATTAACCGGCGAGGAATTGCGTAAGCGTTTGGGCCAAATTACATTCGCAACAGCTACAGATGGCAACCATGGTCGCGGCGTCGCCTGGACGGCACAGCAGCTGGGCCAGGCTGCCATGGTGTATATGCCCAAAGGGACAGTCCGTTCCCGGGTGGAGAACATACGTGCTCACGGTGCCACGGTCGAGATAACAGATTTAAACTATGACGATACCGTCCAAATGTGCTGGCAGATAGCACGAGAAAAAGATTGGGTCGTGGTTCAGGACACCGCTTGGGAAGGCTATACGGATATTCCCCTGTGGATCATGCAGGGCTATTCGACCATGTGTTGTGAGGTTAGGAATCAAATCGTGCAGTCGCAATTGAAGCCCCCGACACATGTCTTTCTGCAGGCCGGTAACGGGGCTTTTACGGCTGCCATGGTGGGGGGGCTGGTCAACCACTATCAGCAAAATGCACCGTGCTTTATTATCATGGAGCCTCACAATGCTGCCTGCATGTTTAAATCAGCGACCGCGGGTGATCACCAGCCCCATCGCGTCAGCGGTGATTTAAAGACCATCATGGCCGGGTTGGCCTGCGGCGAACCCAATCCCATGGCCTGGCATATATTGCGGGCATTCAGTTGTTGTTATATCAGATGCGCCGATGTTGTTGCCGCCAATGGTATCCGAATCCTTGCTCATCCCCTTGAAGGCGATGATGCCGTTGAAGCCGGAGAATCCGGAGCCGTCGGTATCGGGTTGCTGGATCTCATCACCCATGATTCGCAGTTGGGATCATTGAAGCAACAGCTGGGTATAGGATCGGATTCGCGCCTGCTGTTTTTCAATACCGAAGGGGCCACGGATCCCGACAATCGGCGTGAAATTTTATGGTTTGGCAAATACCCATATCATCCTGATCCAACCAATTAGGCCCCATAGGTAAGCTCTTGGCACTTGAAACCATAAGAACGATTTTATTTGATTTAGATGGTACCCTCACAGACCCGAAGGCGGGAATTACGCGATGCATCCGGCATGCGCTGCAACGATTGAAAACAGACAGCCCACCTTTGGATCAATTGACATGGTGCATTGGCCCACCGTTAAAAATTTCTTTCGAGAATCTGTTAAATACCCAGGATGAAGTAATTCTTAAACGCGCCATCGGTTATTACCGTGAGCGATTCTCGCAAATTGGCATTTTTGAGAACAAATTATATCCAGGCGTAGCAGCATCTCTCGACACTCTACGAGTCAAGGGGATCAATCTATTTCTAGCAACATCCAAACCGAGGGTGTTTGCCAGACAAATTCTCGCACATTTTGATCTGACACCTTTTTTTGTAAAAGCTTATGGGAGTGAATTGGACGGCCGCTGGTCTGACAAAGGTGAGCTAATCGCCCATATTATCAATCAGGAGGGGCTTGATCCCCTGACCACGATGATGGTAGGCGATCGGATTCATGACATTGATGGCGGCAAACAAAACAGTACCATTACAGCGGCCGTCAGCTATGGGTACGGTACCCCGGAAGAAATTGCGGCGGCCGAGCCGGATTATATTTTTGATTCCATTACGGACCTCACCCAAGCAGTTCTAACAAATAAATCTTAGGATTTATTTGTGGTGATTTCGATAAGGGTCACCTCCGGCGGCGCCAAAAATCTCACCGGTGGTCCCCACGTTCCAGTTCCACGGCTGATATAAGCCACAGACCCCTTTTCAAGCTTGGTAAATCCGGGATTGAGTTTATAAACCAGTCTAACCAACAGGCCAAAGGGAAAAATCTGGCCATTGTGGGTGTGCCCGGAAAGTTGCAAGTTAAAAAGGCCGATGGAATTAGCATCGACAATCGGTTGATGTTTCAGGAAGATCACAAACTGATTTTCGGGAATTTCTCCTAGTAGTTTGTTCTCGGGCAATGCATTGGGCGGTGCCTGAAATCTTCCGGTGGGATCATCTACACCGGCGATGGTTAGACCATTTTGTAGCGTATGCGCTTGCCCCCGTAGCAGCAAAAAACCAGTCTTTTGAGTAAAATCCAGAGCCTCCGGTAATCCGGCATAAAATTCATGATTTCCGGTTACCGCATATTTCCCCAAAGGGTTTGAATGGATCGGAGCATACTTGCCAAACGTCCTGGATCGGCCATTTTACCGTCTACAAAGTCGCCAGTAGATACCAACATATGGGGTTTGGCTTTTTTGACTTGGTCGAGGATTCTTTCTAAACGATTTTTTCCAAACGGATGGTATTGGCCTCGAAAAAACCATAGCCCATCACCAAACAGGCAATCACAATAGAAACCATACAAGAAAAACCATCCGTAGGGGTGATGGATAGCAAATACTTTTGGGTGATAAATCGGGTGACAGCCAGAAAACCGCGATAGACATCAAAACAAAAAGCTGTGGAAATAAACAGGAATAATAGCCCCATCCAAAAATAACCGACATAAGCCAGGCCGGCAGCTAAGTTGTTATGGCCTGTTCGTTCGCCGATGCGCATAAAGACCGGCGCCAGTATCATTAATCCCATAAAAACGGCGATAGCAACACTGATCCAGGTGTTAAATCCCAGCCCCCGCTTTAATTTTACAAAAGCATAGTAATGGGCACCTCCATAAATGCTGATATACACAGCCAAAAAGGCGATCAATCCTCTCAAGTGTTTCCTCCGAATTTGTGTGCGTGTGTTAAAGTAGAACAAATATCATAAAGCTGCAGACTTGGAAATAAAGGAAGGCTTTTAATAATCTGAGTTAGTAACCCGTTGACGAGTTCGTTTTAAGCGACTGCGGTGCTGTTTGGTTGCCAGGGTTCGTTTTTTGGAAGCCAAAGTGGGTCGTGTTTTGCGCCGTTTTTTTGGTTTTTGGGCCGCTTTGCGGATCAGGGCCACCAATCGATCAAGGGCATCTTGGCGATTGCGTTCCTGGCTTTTTAACCGGCTGGCTTGGATAATCACTTCGCCCTTAGCTGTCATGCGTTTCCCGGCCAGTTTTTTTAATCGGTGATAGGTATCTGTCGGCAGGTCTTTTGGATCGTATCGCAGTTGGACTGCCGTGGCGACTTTGTTGACATGTTGTCCACCCGGGCCGGATGCACGTACAAAGTCACAGGAAATATCGTTTTCCTGAATGCTGATTTCTGGTGTGATTCGGATCATGTAATTATATTACGCTAGTTGTTGCCTATCCTCAAATGTTCTTTAATAAATCAGAATAATTATGATTGAATAAATGATGGCATAACCGATAGAGTCTATGTGAAACCATAGTGGCCAAAATCAATCACTTGGATCCTTGACCCCTGGAATCCTTGAATCCTGCAATCAAGCCATTCTATGCGCTAATTAACTTATTATATTAATGCTTTATCGCTATAGCTCTCCTGAGAGGAATTAATATGAAAATTACCGGTAGCAAAAAGCTGACCCAAGGCAAATGGCTCAATCTGTTCGATGTGGCCTATATCGACAAAGCCGGCCGCAACCGAAACTGGCAAGTCGTATCACGGAACCCAGAACCCAAGTGCGTCTCCGGTCGTTTTGACAAACCCGATGCCGTGTTAATGGTTCCCTACCATCGAATTCAGAAAAAATTAGTCATTTTGCGAGAATACCGTGTGTCCCTGGCAGGGTATCAATATGAATTCCCAGCGGGCCTGATTGACGCCGGTGAAACCATTGAGGAGGCTGCTAGACGTGAACTTATGGAAGAGACCGGCTTGGACTTGATGCACATTAACCGCACGAGTCCGCCATTATATAATACCGCTGGTCTGGCTGATGAGTCCGTGGTCCTGGTAAATTGCGAATGTGAGGGTCAACCCTCGAACGCGAACAACCAGGGCAGCGAGACCATCGAAATTCACCTGCTGTCACCAACAGATGCGACAAACATCCTCTTAGATCAGGATGCCGTGTGCGATGTCAAACTTTGGATGGGTCTCACCGATTTTATCAATAGTGATAAGTCTACAATTGAGACTTGAATAACGCCACCGACCTGATGGGAACATCCAGAAGTTCGGCTATTTTTAACTTGGCACGCATTCCCTTGGGACTCCCGGCTACCGAGGTGACCATACCGATTCCCAAATCATCGCGCAGGGGTCGCATGACTTCTTCATCGGTCAGATCCAACAGATCGATATTCAAACGTTGGGCCACATAATCCTTGGCTGCATGGATTTTCATACTGCGGGTCATCTGCATCCAGGCCACCAGATCTCCGGAAGTCCGAATGCCGCCCATACATGCAGCCATAATGTGAGCCGTATGCATCCCAAAGGGATCGCCGACGCCAATCTACAAGCCATCGGCTTTACCGATTTGAACCAGGGCTTTGGAAACGCGGGTAACGCTATCGATGGGAGTCTGTTCCATCATGGGGATCCCGCAAACACCCATACCCACGTTGGCATGCACTGGGATGGGCGATGTTGCCGATGTTTCCTTGAGAAAAGTGACTGCCCGGGCCAAGTTCCAGGCCACCGAACGGGTAGTATTGGTACCAATGGCCAGGCCGAAAATGTTGGCACCAGCGTCTGCCACCACCCGGGCCTGTTCATGCGGATAAAGGCCTGCCAGACGCTGACCATTGAATTCGATTTGACCATGCATGCCAATCACAAATTCCCCGGAGGCGCCCATGAGAATCGGCATGTCCGGCACCGCCTGTTTGAGCGCTTGCACTGCAGCCAGCGCCCCAAAGAAATCGGCATCACCGGCGGATCCGGATGTGTCAAAATTGAGTCCTTCACACCCAACCTCGGCCAACCGTTTGCCCACAAAAATCAGATCACGGGTCAGGTGCTGCGCCGCATCTTCTTGGGCCGCCAGGGCTTCGTCTATTTTTCCATGTGGTAGGAGCTCTGACGGATTGGGGTAAGGGCCGTCGGGTTGGAAGTAGAGGCCCAGGTTGGGCTGAGCGCCATAAAATAGTGGTGCCGTTGATACCATTGAGATGTTGTAGTAATCGTTGGTTTCAAAATTAATGATGGGTTTGACCGGTTTGAAAGAGTAGTCGCTATGGCCAATGGAGGTTGTATCGGCGGCACACGCACGTTCATATGCCAGAACCGCCTGCATGCGACTCATGGGGATACCAACACCACCGCCATCTTGACCAGAATAAAAACTCATGCTGCAACCATCATCGGTGACAATAACTTCTTCACCGGGTTGAACGCTCACCACCTTGGCCGGATCGGCGATGATATCGAACAGCTGTGTTTTATCCTCATCGGTTAACTCAGATATTCTGGCCCTCTCGGCAGCTTCGGCGGAGCCTTCATCGATATCGGCTTTTACCTCGGATGCTGATATCCAAATCCGTTGGCCGTCTCCCATGCGACTCAACACACTTTTTGTCATGTTATGTCCTTATTTAGATTATGCCCATTTCCCGTTCAGTATCAGTCACAATCTGACGGATTTTTTGCAATACCTCATCGGGCAGGGGATCGGGTTGATGGTTTTCAAGGATATGGCGCACCTGATTGCGCGCTCGGGTATAACTATCGGTGCTGCCGTCCAGCTCCCATGCGCTGCGCATCCTGCGGTCAATCAGTTTGGCATTGGATTGCTCGCGCATGTGCGCAAAGGTATGTGTATGGGCCAAAAAGTCGCCAAAGGGACCGATCTCCCGAACGACGTCGGTGGCCAAAGATTCCTGATTAACAGGTATGCCCTGAATCGTATGCTTGATCATGCGGGCAAATTCACAGTCCAGAACCAATTGAGCCAGATCAAAAGTGATGCCGCTTTCCAGCATCCCCGGACCATAAATCATATCGGCACCTGCCAATGCGGGTATCAGTCCGGTGAGGGTTTTTTCATGGCCCATTTGGCTGTCAGATATTTTGGCGTCGCCCTAGCCACCAGCAACATAGCTGGGAAGCGCGTAGTATCGGGCCAGCCTGGCCACAGCACCACTAATTAAAGCGCATTCGGGCGTGCCCACCGATGCTTCCGCCAGTTTCAAATCCATGGCAGTTGTGGAGCTGCCGTATATAACCGGGGCGCCCTTGCGGGTTAATTGGCTTAGCGTGATCCCACCTAAAATTTCAGCGTTGTGTGTGACCAGCGTACCAGCCAGGGTTGCCGGGGAGGTAGCGCCGGCCATGGCCATGGACAGAATATTGCACACGACGTTATTTTGGGCGGAGACCATGATGATCTCGCAACATTCTTTAATCAGCTTCAACGGGCTGACTGGGCAGGTGGTGAAAGAAACAATTGGCCGGGTGGCAAATTGTTTGATTCCGCCGACGATGACGGCGGCCATTTGGATAATTTTTTCCAGAAGTCGACCATTACCAGGACCGAAGGCACAATGTTTGGTGGTATTGGTCAAAAAAGCTTCGGCATTATGTAGGGGAACACTTTCCTGGGGGACATCATGGGCGCCAATGGCTTTTTCACAGAAATCGATTTCGTCCAGATAATCAATGACCCGGGCGGCATTAGCAAGATCCTGCTTAAGGGGGGTCCGGTTTTTATCGGTGGCTGGATCGTTGATTTTAACCCCTTCGCTAAAATTGGTGAAATGTACACGCCCGCTGCCCAGGATAAGGTCGTGTCGGGGATCCCGTCCGGCTAAAAGTACTTTCTCTGGAGCTGATGCGATGGCTGCTTCAACCAGGTGAGGTGGAATTTTGACGATATTTTTTTTACGGTTGACATCAGCACCGGCATCTTGGAAGCAATCCAGCGCAATTTTATCATCCATAAATATACCGGTGTGTTGCAAAACGGATAGTGTGCTTTGATGAATTTGGTCTAATTCTGCATCGCTTAAGATATTAATTGTTATCACGATCTTTTGTCCCTTCCATTTTATTGGCGGCAAGCGGGGCCGGCATTTCATTTTCCAAGATGCCATATGCTCTGCCAAAACTGCGGACAATATTCATAAAAGCACCCGGCATGGGGGCATCCCGCTCGGCAATCAGGATATTTTTTTGCTGCGCCCGTTTTAGAACAGAGGTGCTGTCGATACCTTCATGGCTGTCACACAAAAATTGAATACGCAAGGCATCGGTTAAGGGTATTTTAAGATGCTCCAGATCCGTGGCGATAATTTTAGATGTGGTATCTACGGCTTTTTGATTTTTCTGGGCAAAGTTTTCCACGACCTCACCCACAAGGCTCACGCCAAATAAATTATTGATTACTGCACCAGTGAGGCGATTTGCGTAACTCGAATCCTGCTGTTTGAATCGTGCCTGCAATAAAGGCTTTAATTCCCGAAATAGGACCACCTTGATAAGGTCGATTCCCTCGCGCAGGGTGGGAACAATTTGCGGTTCAAATGACATTGACTAATAATCTCATGCGCTAACCCATGGTGAACAAGGTTGCGAAATGTGTATCTTGCTCAATAAGACGATGTTGTATCGGAACAAGCGGAAATATAACGGTAGTGTCTAATACGATTGAATCAAGCTGCGGCGGCAGAACTCTACGACCGCTTTCTGCATGCCTCTTTGGGTGCCTAGCTTCAACGTGCGATGCCGGATGATACCATTGATGAATGCAATCAAGAGATTAATTGTCTCGGACACCGGCACCTTCTGAAACTCACCACTGGCAATACCATCCTTGATGCACTTCCGAAGGTAGGTGGAGAGCCATTTGAACAACTTTTCGATATTTTGGGTGCAGACGTGTTTGGCGTCCTTGAGCTTTGCCGGGCAGGCGCTAATCACCAAATAAATTTCGTCCGGTCTTTCTTTGAGGAAATCGAAATGCAGGTCAAACAGATTTTCAATCTTTTCAAATTGACTTGATGTATCTTTTTTTAAGGTTTCCAAGCGGGCAAAATAGGCCTCGAAGCCATCATGGATGATATGGGTGAAAAGGTCATCCTTACCTTCAAAGTGATAGTAGATCAATGGTTCGGTAACTTTGGCCTCTCTGGCAATTTGTAATGTGGTGGTTCCATCAAAACCTTGAGTGGCAAAAAGCCGTGTGGCCGTACTAATGATATCATATTTTTTCATTTTTAATCCCTGTGAATCCTTTCAAGTCAGAGTTTCTATAAAATCGCGGTGTAAATCCATGAATTAGTCGAATGGCCGGGATTTTCGGGCCATGATATGTCTGATTCAAACGATTTCTTAATTAACGCACCAACATAGGATTGAAGGGATCTGTATGTCAAGGTGGAATTATAGTGAATGTCAAATTTTTAATTTGAATCCATCACTACCGATTTCAACGATTTCTTCATTCATAATATCCTAAGTGCTCTCCACACTTATCCTCGAAATGGGACAACGCCTCGTGAGTGGTTTCAAAAATGATCCAATCGCGGCGGATTGTTTGTGTGGTACTGCGCATCCGCGCGCGTAGATTTTGACAATTAATGCGCTTTTGGCTATAGGAATTGTTAGATTATTATTTCAATTCGAGTGAAAAGTGGGCCGCTTAAGCACTTTTTCATTTGGGAACCGAATTTTGACAGCTGCTCTAAAACGGAAAAAAAGGAGACATAAAATGATTGGAAAAACATATGATCAAATTGAGGTGGGAGACATTGCTGAGTTTTCAAAGACGTTTTCAGAAGCGGATATTTACCTGTATGCCGGGATTTCAGGTGATTTCAACCCCGCCCATATCAATGAAGCATTTGCTAGCCAAACCTATTTCAAAACGCGTATTGCGCATGGGATGCTTTCTGCGGGTCTGATATCAGCGGTGATTGGAACACAGTTGCCAGGTCCCGGCTCCATATATATGCAGCAGACACTCACATTTTTGGCTCCGGTCTACATGGGGGATACCATTCAAGCCCGCGTGGAAGTGGTCGAAAAAATGGAGAAAAAGAGGGTACAATTGAAGACGACTTGCCGTAATCAAGATGACGTGGTGGTACTGGATGGGGAAGCGTTGGTGAGTCCGCCCAGGCCGCTCGATCCCTAGAAGCGGCTTCTATAACATCATCTAACACCCAATAACGGCGTTATGATCCTCCTCCAAATGCTCACATACTAACATGTATGCTGTGCTTTTTCGTCGGCTCATGCCTTGTTCTTGGGCGTGATCTGATGTTCTTGAAACCACTTCAAAACATTCCATTTCATGAAATTATATAAAATAAAATCGCGTAGCGGTTTTATTTTTTGGGTTTCCATCTCCAATCTTCATAGTAATCCCAACTCACCATGGAGTTGAGTTGCCGAAGCTCCGCATCTTTGGAATGGATGACGCATTTCATTACATCGCCACCTGAAACAATTCCAATAATCTGGCCATCTTCTTCAATTAGCAGGTGCCGAAGGCGCAATCCCAGGAATTTATCCATCAGGTTAAAAACGGTGTCGGTATGCGGGGCAGTGATAAGCTGGGTGGTCATGTAATCATCGATCAAAGCGCTATTCAGGTCGAAATCATCCTTGACAATATTGCGCATGAGATCCCGTTCCGTCCAAATTCCGATGATATCTTCATCCCGGGTTATTAAAATGGCGCCCACTTTTTTTTGATTCATTTTCTCAAGCGCGGCTATAATTTTGGTGCCCACGGGCACCGAAACAATTACATGATGCTTATCTGCCACCATATTTTTAGCTGTTTCCATAATAACTTCCCTTTCCAAAATAAAATCGTTGCACGATTTTATGAAACTCGAAAATTTTTTTCCAACATGATCTTCAAAATGGTTCGATCGGTCTCAATCATGCCTTGACTACTCAAGCGACCGACATTCTGCATGGTTTCTTCGGCAGTGTCTGCTATAATCCCATCTGTCGATTTCACATGGACCCCCTGAAGCGCAAACAGCGCCGATTGTATGGCTGTCCCCGCTGCGGTTGCCAGTTTAAGTGAACAGCCGGCTTTGGCACCATCGCAAATTACGCCAGCCAGATCTTCGGTGAGGTTTGTAATGGCACCGGCGATATGCTGCAATGTTCCACCAAGCAGGTGCGTGACACCTGCAGTGGCGCCAGCGCCCGCAGCAACCGAACAGCCACATATGGCTGAAAGTCTGCCGGTATGTGCTTTGACATAGGCGGTAATAATATGGCTGATGGCGATAGCCTGTAAAATCGCTTGATGATCCGATTCGACATAATCTTTAAGAGCCCAAATAGGCAAAATGGCGGTCAGACCATGGTTGCCGCTTCCGGCCGAACTCATGGCCGGCAATGGGACACCAGCCATACGGGCATCTGATGCGGCTGCGGTAAGGATTCTGGCAGTCACAATCATGTCTCGCGATATCATTCGCTGGCGTACAAGTCGGTCCATTGTTTTGCCGATGCCGAGTCCAGAGCCATGTTTGAGACCATAATCGGCCAATCGCATATTAAACTGGATGCCCTCGTCCAGAAACGCATAATCTTCCGCATCCAGATCATCCAGGAGTGCCACCAAATCCGCCAAACTTAACTGTTTCAGCCAGGCTTCCACCATCAGTAGCTTCGATTTGCCATCGCCGGTTTCCATGTCTGAAAGTAGTTTGGCATTGACAACTGGCTGGCCATCTAATTTCAGGGATACGATATTATCGTGGAGTCCTTCGATAATGGCTTCTGAGGCATGGTCAGCACTCCGAATAACAGCTTTAACATACAGGCTGGTTCGGTCCTGTAAAAGCTTAACGCTAACTTTTCGCTGTTCCAACAGTTTTAAAGCCCTGGCGACGGTGTCATCTTCAACGGTGGCCAATACTTCCAGGCGTAAAGACGGGTCGCCGCCTAAAGCCCCCAGGGCCGCGGCAAGATCCAGTCCATTTAGACCTTGGGTTCCGGGGATTGCAACAGCGATACCATTTTTGTAGATATTGGGGTCAACCCAAATATCCAAGGCATCGATTGTTTGTTCTGGGATGAGCGTGGCCGCTGCCGCCGCCGCCAAGGCAATAGCCACCGGTTCAGTGCAACCCAGGGCCGGGGCAACTTCTGTCTTCAATACGTCTTTGACCCGAAATTCCTGGGAATTGTTTTGATTGGATTTATTTGTTGGTTTCATATTTATAAGATATAGCCTAACTATTTTGAATGCAAGGGGCTGGAAAAGTGAAAATATAACATCTACAAGCTATCTCAAAATAATCTATTTCCTCTGGACAGCATGGCAAAGCAGCTCAAAATGCTCATATATTACGTGTCATGCTCCCCACTCTATCTGTCCTGTCCATGCATGAAGGCCTAATCTTTATTTTGAGACAGGTTGTAGCTCATATCATTTTAAACCTATCTCGACTGCATATTGTTGCGTCCTGATATAAGGTATGCTATATGTTGCGGTATGAACAGTTCAGCTCTCTCTTCCGGATCTCCGAAGTCCAGAAAAGTTTTTGTTCTCGATACCAATGTTATCCTGCATGATAGTACCTGCTTGTACCATTTTGACGAGCATGATGTTGTTGTGCCCATCGTCGTCATTGAAGAGCTGGATCGGTTTAAAAAAGGCAAAGATATTCTCAACTGTAACGCCAGGGAGTTTTTGCGCTCTGTCGATATCTTAACCGGCGATAATATCTTCAATGGCGGGGTGCCCATCGGTCCTGGTCGCGGTAACATTTCTATTCGGCTTGGCAAGCCGTTTCACGACAAGTTGGTAACCAATTTCTCCAAAGACAAAGCCGATCATCATATATTAAACGCCGCCTTTCATGAGGCCATGGCGCATTCCTTCCAACGTGTAGTTTTGGTAACCAAGGACGTCAATTTACGTATGAAAGCCAAGTCAGTGGGGTTGTTGTCCGAGGATTATACCACTGATCATGTCAAAGATGTTTCCGAACTCTATCGTGGTAAAAGCATTATCGAGGGTGTGCCCGAACGCATTATAAATATGTTATATACCAGCCCCTTTGAGTTTGGAGCCGGTGAGTTTCATTTTGATAGAGATCTGTTGGCCAATGAATTTTTAATTATGCGCAATGGCAGCAAATCGGCGCTTGCTGTTTATAATGCAGTTTTGGACCGTGTTAAACGCATTGAATCTACAAACTGTTATGGTATCCGTCCCCGCAACGCCGAACAATCGTTCGCTTTGAATGCCCTGCTGGACAAAGATATCCCGCTGGTAACCCTTTCAGGTAAGGCCGGTACAGGCAAAACACTGTTGGCCCTGGCCGCCTCCCTTGAAAGCAAACGGCATTACCGTCAAATATTTGTGGCCCGGCCCATCGTACCACTGAGCAATAAGGATATCGGTTACCTGCCCGGTGATATCAACTCCAAGCTCGATCCCTACATGCAACCTTTGTATGACAACTTAACCGTTATTCAAAATCAATTTTCAGGGAAGAACGGCCGTAATCGGGGGATAGAGGAACTTTTATCCCAGGAAAAAATAATTGTCACACCCTTATCCTATATTCGCGGCCGCAGTATTGTAAAAGTGTTTTTTATTGTGGATGAGGCCCAGAATCTTACGCCCCATGAAGTTAAAACCATCATCACGCGAGCCGGTGAGGGCACCAAGCTTATTTTTACCGGCGATGTTTATCAGATCGATCATCCCTACCTGGACAGCCAATCAAACGGTCTTAGCTATCTCATCGAAAAGATGAAAGGCCAGAAGCTCTATGCCCACATTAATCTGGAGAAAGGTGAACGCTCCGAACTCTCGGATCTGGCCATTCAGCTTTTATAGTTAGCCATCAAAATCCTCAACTTGCATCCATAATCAAAAGGAAATACAAATAAACAGTCCCAGCTTTATAAGGCGGGGATTGTTTACAAAGGAGGTAGTATGAAAGAATATCAAGTTAGCGATCTGATGGTACCTTTATCAGAGTATGCCGTCGTATCCGAAGATGCCACGCTTTTTGAGGCCATTATGGCGCTGGAAAAGGCGCAAGAAGAGTTCGATCATACCCGCTACCGTCACCGCGCGATTCTGATATCGAATCATGCCGGTGAAATCATCGGTAAACTGAGCCAGCTGGATGCTCTCAAGGCATTGGAGCCAAAATACCATGAAATGTTAACACGTGAGAAGTCACAACAATTTGGATTTACAAAAAAATTTATGAAATCCATGATCAAGGATTACCATTTGTTTGAAAGCCCGCTTGACGATATTTGCCGTAAGGCAGGCAAGCAGAATGTTAAGAAGTATATGACCAAACCACTTGAAGGCGAATATATTAGCGAAACCGCGACCTTGGATGAGGCCATTCACCAGCTTGTTATCGGATACCATCAATCTTTGTTGGTTACCAACGAAGGTACTATCAGGGGGGTAATACGGCTGACAGACGTATTTGCGGGCATTTTTCACACCATGCGAAAATGCTTCATGGAATAAAATCGCTGCGCGATTTTATGGGACGCGACTGCGTCGCGTCATTAAAAAAGGACTACCGGTTCGTTGCCCGGGCAATATTGAGAGAATCATAATTACTGTCATCAGTACATTCATTTCGTAAGTATGGGAGGGCTTGTTTGTGAGTGAGGCAGCAAGGGATCAGCAAGGTACAAAACAAATAGACTGGAAAAAGACGGGATTCTTGCTACTGGGTGTGGCTCTTTTTTGTGGGGTGTATTACTCGCCGGCCTGGCCGGATGCTGTTGATCCCACGGGCAAACATTTTGAACTGACGCGTGCCGGCAAAGGTGCTATTGCCATATTCGTACTGGCAGCCATCTGGTGGGTATTTGAGGTGGTGCCCATCGGTGTTACCAGCCTGGCCATCGGGGTATTGCAGGCTTTGTTTTTGATCCGGCCGGCCAGAGATGCGTTTACAGATTTTATGGTGCCATCGGTTATGTTTATTTTTGCATCCATCATGATCGGATTGGTTTTTACGAAAACGGGGTTGACCCGCCGTCTTGCTTATAAAATGCTGGTAATCGTGGGTGAAAAAACCAGTATGATCTATCTGGGATGTTTTGTCGTGACTGCGGCCCTGGCCCACCTCATGGCTCATACTGCCGTGGCAGCAACTATATATCCGCTGCTGGTTTCCATCTACGCACTCTATGGCGAGGGTGATAATAAGACCAAGTTTGGCAAGGGACTTTTTATGGGTATGGCCTATGTGGCCGGTGCCGGAAGTATCGTTACCCTGCTGGGGGCTGCCAGGGGGGCGGTGGCACTGGGCTTTTACAAAGATATCATGAATGTGGATATCACTTTTTTCCAAGTGACCTGGTATATGTTCCCGGTGGGTTGGATCATGACTTTTCTCCTGTGGGGATTCTTTATGGTTTTCTTTAAACCGGAAAAGGCGACCATACCGGGATTGCGGGAAAAAGCCAGACAGCTGAATGCTGAATTGGGACCCTTGAAAAGCAATGAAATCAAGGCCATCGTGATTGTGGGAACTTGTATTCTGGTTATGGCAGCCAAACAATTTGTACCAGCCCTGGCCCCCGTCGATAAAACTGCCATTCTCCTGTTATCTACAATTCTGTTTTTTGTCACTGGCATTATGGGGCTGGACGATCTGGAAGCCATTCCTTGGAACATTATCTTGTTGTTTGCCGGTGCCATGAGTATTGGTAATTGCCTCTGGCAAACCGGGTCAGCAAATTGGATGGCGGTCAACTGGTTGGCCATGTTTCAAAAAGCGAACTGGTTTATATTTGTTATGAGCATCGCCTTCTTTGTTATGATCATGACAAACGTCATCATGAATGTGGCCGCCATTGCCATATCTTTGCCAGTTGCCTTGGTGATTGCCCCCTATATAGGTGTGGCCGGTGAGGTGATTCTGTTCTCAGCATTGGTCACCGCCGGCATGCCTTTCTTGTTATTGGTGGGGGCGGCGCCCAATGCGATTGCTTACGATTCGGGTCAATTTACCACCGCGGAATTTTTCCTGTACGGTATACCAGCCAGCCTGATTCTAATGGTGGTTACCGGAATTGCAGTATTCGTGTTGTGGCCGCTTATGGGGATGCCGGTGACGATTCCTGCCGGCGGCTAACAGCACCCTAAACTTCTTGAACAAATTAATTTTGCAGTTGGGTGGCTGGGTTACTCTCCGAATGAATCACGGCGTTTTTTTTTGAGCAGTTTCTGATAGTGTTGGGAGAGCTTAACAAATGTTTTCTGGGTACCGCCCTGGTCGGGATGGAGTTTGAGCGCCTGCTTGCGGTATAAACGCGTAAAGGTTTTAACGTCCATTTTTTTAAGTTCATTCCACGACGTGTCGAATAGGCGGCTGGCTTCCTGCATGTTGAGACGCACCGTTTTAGGCGGCCGATAGGTGCGGCGACGATTAATAAAATCATGCAAATAGCTTGGTATGGAGGGTGTCCAGCTCCCGGCTTGATCAAAATAGAAAATCATATAACGTCGTAAATATGCCTCAATTTCCTGCTTTGAGGGCATACCGGACCAAAAAGTCTCATCATTGTACAAATCACAGAGCCGCTCTAAGAAGAGAATGTCCATTTCGCTTTGAAGCCGTCCAGCCTTTTTTGGTTTTGCAACCAAATCAGTGATGGTCGCTTGAAGGTCAAAAATGGTCATTAAATAGCGGATGAGTTCACGCGGCCGGATAATTCGTTCCGCTATGATAAAATGCTGCTCGAGTTCGTCACGTGATTTCCCTTTCAGAACCCTAAAAAATTTGACCGGCATCTGCTGAAGCTGTCTTTGATTCATGGAACCAAATTTAAGAAAGTGAACCCGACGCATATCAAAGCGGTGATGGCTTTGGTTATCGCTGCTCTGGTGGGATGGGTGCTTTGTGGTTGTGCGCTCAAAGCCACGAATAACCCGTTGAATTTCAGGGTCTAGGAATTCAAAAAAAATGGGATCCAGATCATCTTGGGTTGGATTCAAACCCTGCTTTTTAAGGGCGACCTGGACCGCGTCATCAAAGTAATAGCCTTTGCCGCCAGGATAAATTATAAATTTAGATGGGTCGGTGCCCAGATTGAAAAGATGCCGACTTTTTAGGTCGTCGCCGTCCTGATAGGATTCACGGATGCTGTAATGCGTTTGGCGGTCGATATAATTCCTAGATAAGTACATTTTCAATCATTGTAAATGTTCACGGCAATCGTTGAGATCACTACTGACAGTGACAAGTACACCTGGTTACACGGGCGATTTGATGGTTGACTATTTATGGGGACTCTAGTATTCTTATGGATCTTTATTGCGGCATTATGACACAAAATGGTATATAGATACAAGGTTGATCGTGAAACATACAATTTCACCAAATGATATTTTTAAATCGACCGATGAAGTTACCTGGCGTGATGTTAACGGAGAGTTGGTGGTGCTAAAATTGACATCCGGCGAATATTTTTCATTTAACGCTATTGGTCGCCTAACGTGGATGAATCTTAGCGAGGGAAAATCAAT
>CAZWEO010000018.1:0-66590 GCA_964633115.1 uncultured Desulfobacterales bacterium | reverse complement strand
GTCAGACTCAACCTGTAACACACCTGGCAAAGCCGCTAACTCACTATATTCCGGTACCGTATTGGAAAAACAGACTGCGACGTATTGACGGGAATTTATAGTAGAGCGTAACTTTTCCGGGTGATCTATGGCAACAATACGGCCTTTGTCGATTATCGCTACACGTGAGCACATCTCGCCAGCTTCGCTCATGTTGTGGGTGGTCAAAAACACAGTGAGGCCGTTCCGGTTCAGATCGCTCACTGTCTGGCGTATCAGCCTTGCACTCTGGACGTCCAGTCCACTGGTGGGCTCGTCGAGAAATAACACTTCAGGACCTGTTACCAGCGCAGCACACAGCATAAGTCTTTGCCGAAGACCCTTGGAGAGCACGCGGGCTTTCTGCCTTTTTCTCTCCGCCAGTCCGAGTGATACAAGCAGGCGCTGTGCTTCCTGGAGGCATTGATGCCGCGCAACACCGTGCAATTCCGCCATGAGCATTAGGTTCTGCCAGACAGACAGATCGAGATATACATTCGCCTCTTCGGGGACAACGGCCGTGTGCATTCTCGACAGCAACGGCTCTTTACGGATGTCATGACCTTGTATTGTAGCCGTACCCTCTGTGGGATCGATCACACCCGTGAGCATGCGTACAGTCGAGGTCTTGCCGGCACCGTTGGGACCCAAAAAGCCGAAGATCTCACCTTGATAGACCTTGAACTCCACGTGGTTCACCGCAGCAAAATTACCAAACTTACGGGTCAGCCCTTTAGCTTCGATAACGGCTTTCATCTGCAATCAGCTTCCTTGTGCGAACATTAGTTGAGTGGAAATTTGCCTTTCTGTAAAAAAGACTCTGATCCTCATAATACAAAATATATCGTATGAAATCTACCAAAAGTCATTGAAAAGGAACTCGTCCGCAGTAAAATCAGCCGGTATTTGCCATCTTTTTTCCCATAGAAATTGCAGTTGCCATGACAGCTGTTATCCACTTGGCAAACAATCTATTCAAGCTCGGGCTTCTATGGCGACAGGCCGACCTTCAAGTGGTCATCAGATTCATCATCCCCGGGGCGATCATGGCCGCTATCGGAGCGGTCATCCTCACAAAGCTGAGTGACCTTCCTATTCTGGTATCATACACAATCGGTACGCAGGTTTTTGAAGTTGAAACCATCAAGCTGGTCTTAGGCAGTCTAATTTTTCTGTTTGCATTCCTTGAACTTGTGCCATCGCTGGAAGCACGGATTAAGTTTGACAAAAAATATCTGCCTCTGGGCGGAGCTCTATCAGGCTTTTTCGGCTGCATATCCGGCCACCAGGGCGCACTTAGGTCCGCAGTCCTGCTTAAATGTGGGCTCGAAAAAGAAGCTTTCATTGCTACAGGGGTTGTCTGCGCAGTTGTGGTAGATTTTTCCCGGCTGATTATATATGGGAGTGTGGCTTGTGATTTAATCTTTGTGACCGCAAAATTCCAGCCTCTCAAGCAGATCCTAATTTATGCTTATCACGGAGTATTTTGGAAAGTTTTTGTACAATTGAAAAAGCCTTTTCCACGGTTTTTTCCTTGTCAGGATTAACAAGGCAGCAGGTCGCCGGTGAAAGCATGCTTCTGTGCAGCAGATGGTCAAAGTCAATGCCCTTTTGGGCCAGAATCTGCCACACGTTCTCCAATTGAGCAGTTAAAGAGTCCAAATCCTCATTTTCAAAGGCTTCAAAACCTGTAGGAACGATTCCCCAGGCAAGGACACCATCGTTAGCGAGAAACCGCTTTATGGAGGGGGTATAGGAAGAGAAAATTTCAGCGTTTGTGTAAATATCAATAGAAAGAATATCAAGATCCAATCCCAGTAAAAAATCCCAATCCGGGTTGCCGCAAAGGTGTATTCCGCGCGGCCGATCAATCATTGAGAAAAACTGGTCAAGGTCGCCTTTTGCTTTGAGTTCATTATACCCTGCCATGGCGGAAAAAAGATACTGCAATCCGGGTTCGTCTATAAACATGAATGCATTTTCATTAAGCTCTTTTAGCCTTTCCAGTTGCACGTTGATTCTTTTTGCCATGAATTCGAACATAAAGGGACGTACGGTGTCGTCGAAAAGAATCGGGCGTTCATCCTGGTCTAGTACATTAAAACCAAAGCTGATCGGCCCCTCAAGCTGTCCCCTGATGGCCGGTCTATCACGCAGATCCATTTCCAGAAAACGGTGATAAACCGCTGAATGTTCCCAGCTGATATCAAAATACGACGGCTCATTAAAATGACCAAGAGTTTCTTCCAACTCAAGAATGAATTTTTCGATTGAAAATCTTAAGGTCCGTTTGTCTAAATCCAGAAGGATGCCCGGAAAATGCTCAGCCGCCTGGACATACATATCTTCGTAATAGCTGTAATTCGGCAACTGGGGCCAGAAGGGAATATCCACAGACAATGCCACTTCAAGCGCACGTTCCACATCCATATGCGGCATTACCGCCATGGCTGTTGTTAAAAGATTCCCCGGAATCGACATTTTCATCCTCCTTATTCCTCACATTTTATACTTCGATTTTTTCAAACTCATCCTTATCAACAAAGCATACGGGGCACTGCCAGTCATCGGGCAAATCTTCAAACCGGGTTCCGGGAGGAATGTCATTTTCAGGATCACCCAGTTCAGGGTCATAAACATAATCACAAGGGATACACAAATATTTATCCATATCTACCGTCCTTTAAATTTGATTAACCGCAGAGTAAGCAGGAAGTTCAACGGATAATATTTATCAACTGTCTTTCGGAGAGCAGCTGCATCCTCTGCGGTTAAAACTGTCATCAATTGTATTATTCCCCGGCCATCATGGCCGCGATATCTTCTTCAACCGTTCCAATGGGTTTGATATTAAACTTTTCTACCAACACCTTGGCGACGTTGGGAGACAAAAAGGCCGGCAGCGTCGGTCCTAAGCGGATACCTTTGACGCCGAGAAATAGCAATGCCAGGAGCACGGCCACGGCTTTCTGTTCGTACCAAGCAATATCGTAGGAGACCGGCAGATCATTGATGTCTTCCAGACCGAACACCTCTTTAAGCTTCAGGGCAATCACGGCCAGGGAGTAGGAATCGTTGCATTGACCGGCATCCAGAACGCGGGGAATGCCGCCGATGTCGCCCAGAGCAAGCTTGTTGTAGCGGTACTTGGCGCAACCGGCAGTGAGGATCACTGTGTCTTTGGGCAAATTTTCGGCAACTTCCGTATAGTAGCTTCGGGTTTTCTGGCGGCCGTCGCATCCGGCCATGACCACGAACCGCTTGATGGCGCCGGATTTCACAGCCTCCACCACCTTGTCTGCCAAGGCCAATACCTGGTTATGCGCAAATCCGCCAACGATGGTACCGGTCTCTATTTCGGTGGGCGGAGGACAGGCGTTGGCCTTTTCGATGAGGGCTGAAAAATCTTTGGCACCGCCTTCAGGACGGTCAGCGATGTGCACGGCGTTTTCATAACCGACCACTCCGGTTGTAAAAAGCCGATCCAGGTAGGTGTTTTTCTTTTTCAGAGGTACCAGACAGTTAGTGGTCAACAGAATGGGGCCATTAAACGATTCGAATTCTTTGTTCTGATGCCACCAGGAACTACCGTAGTTTCCTACAAAATGGTCATACTTTTTGAAGGCAGGGTAGTAATTGGCCGGCAGCATTTCACCATGGGTGTAAACATCCACGCCGGTGCCTTCGGTCTGCTTGAGCAGCTCTTCCATGTCCTTTAAATCGTGGCCGGTGATCAGGATCCCCGGGTTTTTCCCCACACCGATGTTCACTTCGGTGATTTCCGGGTTACCGTAGGCCGTGGTATTGGCTTGGTCCAGCAGGGCCATGGTGTTGACGGCTGTTTCGCCGGCTTTCATGACCAAAGCGATCATCTCATCAACCGTGAGGCCCTTTGTGGTGGAGGCCAGGGCTTGCATGATAAAGTCGTTGATTTCATTTTTTTGGAATCCAAGAATGGCGGCGTGGTCGGCATAGGCGGCGACCCCTTTCAACCCGATGGTCAAAAGTTGCCGCAACGAACGGACATCTTCATTTTCTGTGGCCAGCACGCCCACCGTCTTGGATTTTTCAGCGAAAGCGGATGGGTCGGCTGTCCAGGTAGCGGCTTCGGGCATTGCTTTGTTGAAATCATTACCGTTTTTCGCTTTGTAGGCGGCAAAGAACTTGTCTTTTAGCTGGTCTCTTCTCTGGAGGCCTTCGGTAATCAGAGCTGTAAAACGCGCATCGTCCCAGTTGGCGTTTGTGATGGTGGCAAACAGGCCCTGGGCGATGAAGTCATCGTTGGTGCGATCGGCAGCACCCAGTTCCTTGAGCTTTTCACCGTAAACCGAAATTCCTTTGAGTACAAAAATCAAAAGATCCTGAAGATTGGCGGTTTCCTCCGGCTTGCCGCAAACTCCTTTTACGGTGCAGCCGGTGTTCTTGGCGGTTTCCTGACATTGAAAACAAAACATGAGAGTCCTCCTTTTTGGTTATGATATTGTTTATTAATCGTCCTCTATCACATCACTATCCCCGATGGTCTTGGATATTCGCTCAAGCAACTGATCAAGGCTGATATGATACTCCCGGGCAACATCCGCCATGGTGTGAAAAGCTTCGGTGGGACAACCCACACACATCAGGCCCATGTCCATGAACGTTTTCAGAAGCTGCGGATAACGTTCAATGAGTTGTTTGACGGTAATATTGGTCGATATCTTTGGATTCATGGTCATTTCCCCTTCAACTTTCACCTCTTCTTTCATTTTATCCAAAGTTGATACAAGACCGTCCGAAAATTCGCTTCCTCGATCATTGTTAAAACCACTACTTTCACCTGCGTCTTTGCGCTGGCGCAAACAAGGAGTTTTTTTTGGAAAATTTATTAAAACCTTGGAAAATTAGGCGGAGAGTTGAAAAAGATGCTTCGGTCAGATGGCTTCCCCAAATTTAACCAGGGAATGGGGATCAGTGATGACGATCTGCTCACGTCTGGATTTTATCCAGCCCTTTTTTTTCCATGTACTGAGCGTACGGCTCACCGTAAATAACGTCGTCCCTGTATAGTCGGCAATATTTTGACGGCTAAGCGGAATATCTATGTAGATACCATCGGTTGTCTTTGCGCCTGCGCTTCGCATCAGGCGCAGCAAGGTAAGAGCGATGCGTTGTTCAACTCGCTCTGTGGCGAGCTCCTGGTAGCGATTCTGGATATCTTCGACTCTATCCAGAATGATACCCAATAGGTTGATGGCGATATCCGGATAATGTTGTATTAACTGCATCATGGTCTGTCTATCCCAACCGGTGACATCTGTTTCTTCGACGGATTCAGCAGTGACAGGGTATTCTCTTTTTTTGATGACGGCAACTGCCGCGGTCACCT
This sequence comes from uncultured Desulfobacterales bacterium, assembly GCA_964633115.1. Lineage (GTDB taxonomy): Bacteria > Desulfobacterota > Desulfobacteria > Desulfobacterales > B30-G6 > B30-G6. The sequence goes on along the minus strand of CAZWEO010000018.1, from coordinate 61,204 downwards.
CTCCGGCACCGATATAGCGAAAAATTACTTCCTTGCCCTGCTCATTAAGTTTGGTAAGTTTTAAGCGACCCTGATTGACCAAGTAACACTTTTGAGCAGAATCGCCTTGATGAAACAATATATTCTTTGATTGCAATTTTTTTCTAAAACCGCTTTTTATAACGGCGTCATTCTGTTCGGTCGTTAACCCTTTAAATACATCCGATTTCTTAAGGTTATTCAATATTGCAATATTTTTATCCATGGCATGTATTTCATATATGTATTTTCATTGTTAGAATCAGTACCATAAATCGTCTGTACATATCAAGGAACCCAAAAACTCCAATAATGTAGGTTATCCAAAGGCGGCAGACCCTCAAATTTTTCTTCGGCTTCTCGTTAATCGAGATTTGTTCAGATCAAAAGATTATATATTCTGATTTCAAAATGACAATCATGTTGATATTTTATTTGAAATTTTCAAATCATTCCAAGATATATCTTGTAATTTTGACCTACAAGGTTAAAATTGAGGCGCAATTTTCACCTTGCAGGTCATTTTTTTCTAATCAAATGGAGTGCTGATGGAAAAATATACCGAAAGATTTTTTAATGCGCCAACTGACAGCTTCTTTATATTCGGTCCAAGGGGTACAGGCAAATCTACCTGGCTAAAAAAGACTTTCCCGGATGCCTATCTGGTAGACTTGTTGGAAGACAGTACATTTAGGGCTCATATTGCCCACCCGGAACGGATTAAACAAATCGTCAAGGCAAACCCGCACACAAAATGTTACATTATTGATGAAGTCCAAAAAGTACCAGCGCTGCTGGACAGCATCCACAGCTTGATCGAGGAATATAAAACCCATCAATTTATCCTGACCGGTTCCAGTGCTCGAAAACTGCGCCGTGGCGGCGTGAACCTGCTAGCAGGCCGTGCCCTCTTGACCCATTTCCATCCATTTATGGCTGCAGAATTGGGCACCGACTTTTCACTTGATACAGCACTCCGAAATGGCCTGATCCCTTTAATCGTCTCCGCAAACACACCCGACAAGACGCTGGCAACCTACATTGCCCTATACCTGAAAGAAGAAGTCAAAGAAGAGGGATTGGTAAGAGACATCGGCGCCTTTGCCCGTTTTCTGGAAGCTATCAGCTTTTCCCATGGCAGTATTTTAAACCTCAGTAATATCGCCAGAGAGTGCCACGTTTCACGAAAGATTGTCGAAAACCATCTTTCTATTGTTGAAGATCTATTACTGGGATATAAACTTCCTGTTTTTACAAAACGCGCGAGACGTGCAATGACGGCACAGCCTAAATTTTATTTATTTGATGCCGGTGTTTACTTCCATTTGCGTCCTAGGGGGCCGCTTGACAGCCCCGATGAGATTGGGGGAGTGGCTTTGGAAGGTCTGGTTTTACAACACCTCAAAGCCTGGTGCGATTATTCAAACGGTCATGTGGATTGTTATTTTTGGCGATCGCGAGGAGGGGCAGAGGTTGATTTCATATTGTATGGAGAGCATCATTTCCACGCGTTGGAAGTCAAGAATGCAAAACATATTCACCCTAAAAGCCTTAGATCACTTAAAACCTTTCAGCTCGATTACCCGGAAGCGAGTGCGATATTGTTATATCGAGGGACAGAGAAGCTGATGGTTGATGGAATTCTTTGTTGTCCGGTCGATGATTTTCTTTTTCAACTTAAGCCGAACCATTGGCCAAATGGAGTCAACGATGCCAAAATCCAAGCGTAAAAAGAAAATAAAAGGAGTCCGTACCGGCAAGCTGCGCATAGCCGATCATTGGAATGCCATCAGCATAATTGCCAAATCCCAGGCCAACCCTTTGAAAGCGGTGGCAGAATTTGTGGAAAACAGCATTGACGCCGGCGCAAGACAGATCATCATTGTTAGAGGAAAAAAGAAAGGTGAATATTATCTCAAAGTCAGTGACGATGGTGAGGGAATCCCGAGAAATAATGATGGGCTGCCGGATTTTCATCGTGTCGCCACCCACATTTGTGATTCCATCAAAAAGCAGTTCAAATCGGAAAGATCAAGCGGCATCCAAGGAGAATTTGGTATTGGCCTGCTTAGTTTTTGGACCGTTGGCCACAATCTTTATATGACCAGTTGCGGCGCTGATGGAAAAACCTACGAAATGACGATGGCCAAAGACTCGCCGAATTTTACCCTCACTAAGAAACGGGTGTTGCTCCCTTTCAAGGGAACGGATTTAATGATCTATCCACTATTGCCCGGTCTGCGGTCTTTAACTGGTGACAAAATTCAGCGATACCTCGCATCCGAACTTCGTGATCGCATAAAATCAGCTGAAGTTACAGTAAAGGTTGTTGATCGTACGGGCAGAAAGGAATTTATCGTTGTCCCGCGACAATTTACCGGACGATTACTTCACAACCTGAAGCCCGCCGAAACGGAGTATGGCGACATCTACCTGGAACTCTATCTCAGCGATCCGGGCGGCTCAAACCAGATTGGATTGTATCGACGCGGTACGCGGGTGCTAGCATCAATTACTGAGCTCGAACAATTTCAAAAAGACCCTTGGACTGCAGGCTATCTGCAGGGTATTGTGGATGCGCCTTTTTTAGATCTCACACCAGGAACGCGTCAGGGAGTTCTGCGCGATGACAAGTTTAGCACTTTTTATACGGCCATGGAGCCTGTTGAAAAGGATTTGCTACAGATTATCGAAGACCAGAGGAAAGCGGAAGAGGAAAGATCGAGCCGCCGAATATTACGTAGGGTACAGCGTGCGCTCAAAGAAGCGTTTTTACGACTACCCGAAGAAGAATACGACTGGTTTGACATTCACGCGGAGAAGACTCAACCGAAGCCGGGTAATCTTTTTACAAGTGGACCAGTATCAGCCAGCCCCCGAGAAAAAAATGAGCCTGAAAGCAATGATGCTGAAGATGACGTCTCTCAAAAACAGTTTTTTGAATATGCCGGTCCTCTGTTCAGTGCCCTGATTTCACCCAAGTCCAGCGTCGTTTCGGTCGACAGGCGCAAAAAATACCGGGTTGTCTGCCGAGATCGCTCTCGAAGGTTGGTTTTTGAAAATCTTGAATATCAATGGAAAATTATAGAAGGAGGAGGTCAACTCCAAGGTAACAATACTGAATCGGTCACTTTTACTGCGCCTTCGGAACCATGCCTGACTACCTTGAAGGCAATCGTTCGGCAGGGAAATACGGAATGCAGTGATGAAGCTTTGATAACAGTCACCGACTCTCTTTTAGACCAATCTACAAGGGACGCAGGCCTGCATAAAGGTCTTCCCGGATATTCATATCGCCGGGCACCGGGTGAAATGTGGCGCTCTCGTTATGATGTGGACAAAAATGTCATCATCATAAATAACGGACATAGGGACTTTGTCTATGCCGGCAAGCAGAAACGCAGAAAGCTCCGCTATATTTGCCGCCTATTTTGCAAAGAGCTGGTTCGTCACAATTTTCCTGGAATGCAGGTGGATGAACTTCTTGAGCGCATGATCGAGCTAACCTTATATACGGAAGAGCATTTGAAATAATGATTCGTCCGGAAAAGCTTGAAAACGTATCCCAGTAAAGGCCATAGCTTGTACTCCTACCACCACGTGTATTTGCCAAATATTTTCAGGGCTTCTTCGATCAACACTTCGGCTCTGGCTTGCTGCCTGACGTCAAACCCCAATTCCTTCATTTGAGTCAACAGCGAACCCTGTTGGAATCGACAATCGCCAATAAGTTTGAGAAGGGCTGCATTGTCCCAGCGAAACTCAGGCCATGACGACTGCTGCCAAATGTATTGCGTTGTTTGAGTCATTTTACACCCTTTATCAGCTCATATTTTGAGGCGATAATAGACCATACCGGTTCTGCTTATTATCCATCCCTATGTAGGTGCTGTAATCTTTGTGGCCTTTATAGTCGTTATCATCACCGCAGAATTTACGATAGCTTGTCTCCGGGTACTTGACGGCTTTGAGCAATTCGGCGCGCAGAAAAATGCTTGGAAAAAAATCTCGCATGGCCGGCGAGTAACCCGCATAGGATAAAAGCTTTTGGCTATGTCTTTCTTTTCTTTTTTGGTCAGACGCTGCCAGTGGGGATACCGTGTTTTCAGTTGTTTTCTAATCTCGGCTTTGATAGCTTTGTGATGCATGGGAAAGTCTCCTTTGGGTGTATTTTTGTGGTGAAAATTTACCCATTTTATAGAGGCTTTCTCATGCTTAAACAACTGATTTTTTATACTTATTTCTACATTGTTTTAACACCCTTTATTAGTGGTGCAATAGCTAAATATTTTCGCCTTTAATGTTCCTATGTTAAGATCCTTGATGGATAAATTGAAAAAGCCAAATGCTGCGAAAATATTGGGAAATCGTTCTTGACCGCAAATATTTTCTAACCTATAAGGTAATGTTAATCATTATACTATTCAATAATACTATTTAATACCAGGGCATACTGTATTGTTATGCCATGATTTGCATGCATGGCACATTATCAATTGTTCCAATCTATAAAGAAGGAGGTAAGGATGAAGAAATTTTACATGGTCAGTCTTGTACTAATTATGATTTTCTCATTGAGCTCCATGGCAAGTGCAAAAACGTTAAGGCTTGCATTTGATGCGGACCCAAAGACCATGGATATTCAGGAGCAGCTTTCCGGAGGCATGCTGCAATTCTCCCATTGGGTATTTGATCCGCTTGTACGCTATGCCCAGGATATGTCCATAGTGCCCCGTCTGGCCTCAAAGTATGAGCGCGTTGACGAACTCACGGTTCGATTCTATCTCAAAAAGGGGGTTAAATTTCACAGCGGCAACCCTTTTACGGCAAAAGACGTCGTATTCACCATGAAGCGTTTTCGCGGGAGCGCGGACTTCAAGGGCCTTTTCGAGCCCTTTGCCGAGCCTGTCGTTATTGATGACTATACGATTGATATTAAAACAAAAAAACCCTACCCGCTGCTTGTCAACATGGCTACCTATATTTTCCCTTTGGACAGTAAATTCTATACCGGAACGGACGATCAGGGCAAACCCAAGGACGCCCTCCTCAAGGTCGGGTATACGTTTGCCAAGACGGCTCTGCCCAGCGGTACCGGTCCCTTCAAGGTCGTCGAACGGGAACATGGCGTCAAGCTGGTCATGGAACGCAACAGGGATTATTGGGATACGAGCAGCCCCGGCAATGTCGACAAGTTCATCTTTACCCCCATCAAAGAAAGTCCCACACGCATGGCCGCGCTGCTGGCTGGCGATATCGATTTTATAGCTCCCGTTGATCCCCAGGATTTTGACCGGGTAAAGAAAAACTCCAAAACAGAGTTAATCACCTGGCCCGGTGGTAGAATTATCACCGTTCAGATGAACCAAAATCGTCTTGCGCCTCTGCGTTCAAAGAAAGTTCGCCAGGCCATTGCTTACGCTACCAACAACGTGGGTATCAGCCTAAAAATCATGAAGGGTACGGCAACTGCTGCGGGTCAGTTCAGTCCAAAAGGATATTTCGGGTATAACGAAAACCTGGTCCCGAGATATGATATTAAGAAAGCCAAAGCGCTCATGGCGGAAGCCGGTTATGCCAATGGATTTGAGGCAACCATGATCGCACCCAACAACCGATATGTAAATGATGAAAAAATCGCTGAAGCCTTTGCTTCGATGCTTGCCAAGATCGGTATCAAGGTGGGCTTGAAAACCATGCCCAAGGCACAGTACTGGGATGAATTCGATCGACAGCCCGCTGATTTCCAGATGATCGGATGGCATTCAGATACCGAGGATTCCGGTAATTTCTATGAATTCCTGGCAATGTGCCCCAATAAGGAAACCGGTTACGGACAGTATAACAGTGGTAACTACTGTAATCCAAGTGTTGATGTATTAACCATGGCGTGCCAGTCGGAAACCGATTTCGACAAAAGATCTGCCATGTTGAGGCAAATCGAGCAGATTATTTATGATGATGCTGGTTTTGTTCCCTTTCATTGGCAGAATCACTCCTATGGCGTCGCGAAAAATGTCAAAGCCGGACCCATCGTCAACACCCTTAATTTTCCATATATCGGGGACCTGGTCATTGAATAACACAATGTTCCAGATCGCATGAAACGTGTAGCACAGGGCAGAATGATCGCATAATGATGCGATTGTTCTGCCCTTGAATTTTTTGAAATGAACCGGAAAAAAATAATTTTGCCATGTTTGCATTTATTGTAAGACGCTCCATTCAGGCCGTCATGGTCATGCTGGTGATCAGTTTTATCGGATTCTCCGTAAAGCATAATTTGGGTGATCCCGTTCGCGATCTGGTGGGGGAGCGGGTAACACCCGCTGAACGGGCTGAAATTCGGGACAAGCTGGGGCTCAATGATCCTTTTATTGTTCAGTATTTGCGGTTTGTTAAGAATGCCATGAGAGGAGATTTGGGCATTTCTTTTTTCTATAACAAGCCAACCATGTTGGTTATTCTAAAGCACGCCCCGGCAACGATAGAATTGATATTTTCAACATCGATTCTGATTATTCTCATCACCCTGCCCATTGGAATCTACACGGCGATTAAACCAAAAACCTGGTTCGCCAAGTTTACCATGGGCATCAGCACTATCGGTGTTTCCGTGCCTGTGTTTCTCACGGCGATTATCCTGATTTATATTTTCGCCGTGGAATTACAGTGGCTTCCCGCGTTTGGCCGTGGAAAAACAGTCAATATCTGGGGATGGGAATCGGGTCTGCTGACCTTGGACGGTCTCAAGCACCTGATTCTGCCCAGCATCTCACTCACCTCCCTCTTCATTCCCCTTTATATCCGCCTTATTCGCAGTGAAATGATGGAAGTTCTTGAAACCGAATATATCAAATTCGCATGGGCAAAGGGATTGAAAAAAAGCAGGGTCTGGATGCTGCATGCTTTTAAAAATACATTACTTCCCGTCGTCACCATATTTGGGGTTGAGATTGGAATTCTGTTCGCGTTTACCATTCTTACCGAAACCGTTTTCCAGTGGCCCGGTATGGGTTTCATGTTCCTGGAATCCGTTGAACGTGCCGATACGGCATTGCTTGTTACCTACCTTGTCGTAGTAGGCGTAATGTTTGTGGTGATAAATACCGTCGTTGATATTATCTATGGCTTAATCAATCCAATGGTCAGGATAACTGGAACAAAATGAACAATTGGATAAGATTTAAAAATTCATATTTTTTCTACAGTTTTAAGCACGACTTCGTAGCCATAACGAGTTTCATCATATTCTTTTTTCTGGTTAGCGTAAGTTTTCTTGCCCCGGTCATCTCACCCCATAATCCTTACGACACCACGACCATCGACATCATGGATTCGGAACTTCCACCCGCATGGATGGATGGAGGAGAAGATCGATTCGTGCTTGGAACAGATAATATGGGGCGTGATCTCTTCAGTACCATGCTCTACGGTCTGCGAACCTCGGTTGTTATTGGCGTGGGTGCCGTTCTTTTTCAAGCGATTCTCGGGATCATTGTCGGACTGACAGCCGGGTACCTGGGGGGCAAAGTGGACGCCTTTTTGATGCGGATTGCCGACATTCAGTTTTCCATCCCCTATCTGATAGTTGCCATCATCGCCATGGCGGTATTTCAGATTGCCTTCGGTCTGGACCGTTTTGAACAGCTTGCCCTGCCGCTTCTGGTGGTCATCATCGGTATTTCGGAATGGCCAAAATACGCCCGGACCGTAAGAGCCTCGGTTCTCGGTGAAAAAAATAAAGAGTATGTGGAAGCCGCCAGAGTCATCGGTCTCAATCGTAAAATTATCATGTTCCGGCATGTGCTGCCGAACACCATGACCCCCATCCTTGTGATTTCTACCATTCAAGTGGCCCATGCAGTCATGAGTGAAGCGGCGTTATCCTTCCTGGGGCTGGGAATGCCCATAACGAAACCGTCCCTCGGATCTCTGATAAACATAGGTTTTGACTATATTTTCAGCGGATCCTGGTGGATAACTATTTTTCCGGGATTGCTTCTCATCCTGTTTACTCTGGTGATTATTTTATTTGGGGACTGGTTGAGGGATGTTTTGAATCCAAAATTGTATAAAGGGTGACATGAAGCACTTGTTACATATCAAAGATCTTGAAGTAAAATTTGCTTTGAGGTTCGGCGAGTTGACCGCCATCGACGGTATCAACCTTACCCTGGACAAGCGTGAAAAACTGGGTATAGTCGGTGAAAGCGGCGCAGGTAAATCCGTAACAGGTTTTTCCATAATCAACCTTATCAGTAAACCAGGATACATATCTTCCGGAAGTATTGAATTTGAAGGAAAATTGTTGAATGACCTGTCGGCAGAAGAAATGCGGAATCTGCGTGGCAACCGGATCAGCATGATTTTTCAGGACCCCATGATGACCCTCAATCCCGTGCTGACAGTTGCCACTCAGATGACGGAAACCATCATGGCTCACAAAGGCATCAGTAAAAATGATGCCCTGGATATTGCGCTTGAGAAGTTGGAAAAGGTTTATATCCCATCACCTAAAAAACGATTATTTCAATATCCCCATGAATGCTCGGGTGGTATGCGGCAACGCATCGTTGTGGCCATAGCGATGCTCACAAATCCTTCTTTAATAATTGCGGATGAACCAACAACAGCACTCGATGTGACCATTCAGGCGGGTATTATGGACCTCTTGTCTGAATTGTGCGCGACAGAAGATATGGGATTGATGCTGATTACCCATGACCTCGCTGTGGTTTCCCAAGTGACCGAAAAAATCGCGGTCATGTACGCCGGAAGAATTATCGAACAAGGTTTAACAAAGGATATTGTGACAACTCCCCTGCACCCGTATACAAAGGGACTGATCGGTTCTCTACCCGGCAGGGGGCAGGAAGGCAGACGACTTGCACAGATTCCGGGCATGATGCCCAATCTTACAGAAATTCCGGATGGATGTGCGTTTCATCCGCGTTGCGTAATTAGTGAACAAGTTTGTAAAGAGGCAAGGCCGGATCTCGTTCAGATCAATCCCGGCAGGCTTGTGGCCTGCCACTTTATCGACCGGTTATCATGACAGCACCCAGGAAAGAACGACCGTTTTTGGTTGAAAGATCCCATACCTTATGAAAAATGGCCCTGACATACTGAAAATAAAAAATGTCGTAAAGCATTTTGACATTTCCGGTGGATTCCTGGAACAGCTCCGCTTTGAAAACGGTCGTATCAATCGTAGGAAAACCATCGTAAAAGCGGTTAATGATGTCACCTTCAGTATCAAGGCGGGTGAAACATTAAGCGTTGTCGGCGAAAGCGGTTGCGGTAAATCAACTCTGGCGAGGGCTATTGTCAGGCTGTATGATCTGAATAGCGGAGAAATTTACTTTAAAGGAGACCGGATCGACAACCTGGATTCAGGAGAAATGCTTCCGTTTCGCACGCAGATGCAAATGATTTTTCAGGATCCTTACGCCTCCCTTAATCCCCGCATGACCGTGGAAAAAACCCTGGAAGAACCTGTCATTTTTCATAACCGGGGGATCTCCCAATCCGCAGTGAGGGAAAAGGCAGCGGATGTCATGGAACAGGTGGGCGTCGATCCGAAATGGTCGGATCGGTATCCGCATGAATTTTCCGGAGGACAGCGCCAGCGAATCAGTATCGCTCGCGCACTGATGGTCGATCCAGAGTTCATTGCTGCCGATGAACCTGTCTCCGCCCTTGATGTTTCCATACAGGCCCAGATCTTGAATCTGCTCATGGACGCTCAGGAAAAGAGAGATTTGACCTATCTATTCATAACCCACGACCTATCGGTTGTTGAACATATCAGCACCCGCGTAGCGGTCATGTATCTGGGAACCCTTTGTGAGCTTTCGGATGTAAAATCTCTGTTTGAATCCCCGCTGCATCCCTATACCAAAGCGCTGCTTAGCGCCATACCCAAAATCGGGGAACATCAACCTAAACATATTAGACTAAAAGGTGAAGTCCCGACTCCCATAGACCTACCGCCCGGCTGCATTTTTCATACCCGCTGCCATTTTACGGAAAAACGGTGTCGCTGGGAAATTCCCAAAATGACCCCCCATGATTCCGGTAGAATCGTAGCCTGCCATGGCGTCGAAGAAAACCGATTATAGACTGCAAAATCCTTCCAGGTACCCGATAGGTACCCTTTTCGGCCGACAGCATGCACAAAGGAGGGATAAAATCGAGTAACTTAGAAGACGCAAATAAAATCGTAGCACGATTTTATGGAACGCGACTGCGTCCTCCGATGCGGTCAACGACTTAGACCCTGTCGGTTCTTATGATTTAGGCAAAAATCCCTATCCCTGTAGCAAGACTTGTCGACGAGCTCAAGTCGAGTTGCTACAAGGTATTTCGGTATCACACTTTCGCCAAAAAAGGATCTTAACCTACAATTTGAATTCATCTACTGCTGTTTACTGCGGCCGCTGCCAAGCAGCGGGGAATTCAAATTTAAATTAGACAGTCAAAGAGAAAAGTGTACGACAGATTATCTGCTTTGGGAGTAGAAAGTCGTAGGTTCAAATCAGCCAAAAGATCCGAGTCCATTTAGTTGGGTCGATTGCTAGTTAATCTTTATATGAAAGCAATTTTTTTAACATCTGGGTTGCCGGTTCCATTTCAATATGAAAGTTATTAAAAACCACTCTTCCTGACGGATCGATGATAACTGCCCAGGGTGTGCCCCCCGAACGATAGTTTCGCATTATGACCGGGATATCATGCGTGACATGATTGCCCGGCGCATGTGCCATGGGGATGGCGACTTTGTACTTCAACTGGTTTTTCCTTAGCTTGTCGCGCGTATTAAAACGGTATCCTTGGCGGTAATGACCTATGTTGTATCAAAACTTCCCGAGCCTCGAATGGAATCGCGTCGCTTTTTCTTTTTCAATCTTGATCTAAGTCAAGGCCAACGGCACCACTATGTAGCATATATACACAATATATCCACTTTATCCTAGGAGGCAAAAAAATGAATACTGGAATTGAAACCCTGGACTTAAGGCCGCTGCCGCCGCCCCAACGTCATAAAATGATTTTTCAGAAATGGGAAGCCTTGCAGCCGGGTGAGACGCTCAGGATCATAAACGACCACGACCCCAAACCACTGTATTATCAATTTGAAGCTGAAGAAAAAGGTAAGTTCGAGTGGCAATACGAGCAGCAGGGACCGGTGGATTGGATTGTAAATATCAAACGCACATAAGGATGGTATGAAAATGCCGGACAACACCGGGGCAGAGCGCAAGGATGGATTCAGAGACTTTTTTGCCGAGTTGGAGCCCTTGCGGATGCGGGAGCCCCTGGCCCTCACGCTGGGCGCCTTCAAGAAAGCGGATGACATCATCGATTACAGCTTTCTGGATGTGGTCAAGATGGCGGGCCATGCCTGCCCCACCACCGCCGCTGCCTACCTGTGCTGCCGGGAAGCTCTCAAGACGCTTTATGTGAACGATATACCCGTCCGGGGCGATATCGCCGTCACGGTATACGGCGATCCCGGCGAAGGCGTGTATGGAGTCATCGGTCAGGTGTTTTCGCTGCTGACGGGTGCCGCCCCGCAAAGCGGCTTCAAGGGGCTGGGTCACAAGTTCAACCGCAAGGATCTGCTCCGATTCAACCCGGAAAAAATTGAAGACACAGCGCTCTGCTTCGAGTTTACCCGATTAGATACCGGACATACTGTGCTGGTCAAATTTTACCCGCAGAATATCCCCTTTCCCGCCGAAAAAAGTAAAAGAATGGGAGAATTGATGCAAAAGGTCCTTGCAGAGACAGCCCGGCAGGATGAAATCAATCAGTTCCGGGATTTGTGGATGGAAAAGGTTCGCGAGATGCTGGTGAAACAAACCCATATCGATCAGTGGATAAAAATTACGTCATAGGGGCTGTTTCTTAATGGTCCATGGGTCGGGCATAGCCTTCGGCAAAGCCTGATTGGCCCAATTCAGCCATCGCTCGTAGAGCTATGGCTCGATAAACTGTGTTGGCCTCGCGTTTTAAAACCTCAAAATACTACCAATATTCCTGCGGGTTAAAACGTTCAGCCGCCTTGATCTTGAACCAAAATCCTAATTTAGAAACAGCCCCAAGTCTGTGACCATGCATCGATTTTTAAGGTATTTTCAAAATATCAATCTCAGCAATATTCAGATCCTTCGCAGAATCGTTCAATATCTTTTTTTAGCCACGACGGTTCTTATAGGGGTGCAATTTAGTCTTTTTATAAAGCAGCTGGAGAATGGTATGTTAGCGACCATTTCCCGGCCGCCTGGAATTGAAGCCTTTTTACCTATTAGCTCTCTGATTAGCCTCAAGTACTGGCTTCTAACGGGTATTTTCAATCGTGTTCATCCCTCCGGTCTAGTCATTCTGTTGATCATTTTATCGACCGCAATCCTGTTAAAACGTGGATTTTGTAGCTGGGTATGCCCTTTCGGACTCCTAACCGAATATTTAAACCGTTTGCATAGCCTCATTTTTCGAAAATCTATCCAAATCCCACGTTGGTTAGACTATCCACTACGCAGCCTTAAATACCTTTTGTTGGCCTTTTTTTTGTGGGGAATCATAGTCAAAATGAATGTTTTCGCGCTGGATTATTTTATCTATAGTCCCTACAACATGGTGGCCGATATCAAGATGTTGTACTTTTTTGAAAACATTTCAGTATTTACATTCTGGGTTCTATCTGCTTTGGTGATTCTTTCCATCCTAGTACGCAATTTCTGGTGCCGCTACCTCTGCCCTTATGGCGCGCTGCTGGGTGCTCTGAGCTTTATGAGTATTTTTAAGATCCACCGCAACAGCCAAACCTGCACCGACTGCCGGCAATGCACCCAAGCCTGCCCGGTTGACATTCGGCCTCACCAGACAACAACGGTTATATCGGATGAATGCCACGCCTGTTTTAAATGCGTAAGTGTCTGCCCGGAAAACAACACACTGTATCTTTCCAGCCATAAGCGAGGCGGCGTTATGAAGCCATGGATTTATGTCGTTGCTATCTGTTCGCTGTTTTTAGGGGGATCATTGCTGGCAAGAGCGACCGGCTACTGGTATACCGGAATTTCGAACAATGAATATCTATTCCATGTCCAAAATCTTCATCTACCCTTCTATCAACACACGGGTCAGATGCCGGGTTATAATAAAGATGCCTGGCTGCGAATGATGGCTGAGATTAAAAAATCCCCGGGCTCAATGAGCAACAAGCACCCTAAAGGGGAGACTTCAAATAGCATGTATCAGAATAATCTTATGCAAAAAAATTCTTTGTCCCAGTAAAGAACTGGGTTGATTTCATACCAGGACAATCCCGTCAGAAGGGATTTTTGAGGGCAGAGACTCATCATACCATTGGCCACTGATAGATATAGAAAGTCATACAAAACCAATACCTAGTATTAAACCCATACAAAAATAATGATGGCGTCGATCACCGGTATAGCAGCGTAACCGTCAAATTACATTCAACACTACCTTCATTGGCCGTCATCGATTCGGACTGCAACATATTGACAATTTCAAAGGAACCCGCTGTAAAGATATTGCCGGTGATTTGGTGGGGACTCCAGAGGTCAAACAGATTTGCGGCGGATTGATATTCCAGACTTATAACAAAATCAATGAAATTTTGGGTTCCTACGAAACAGATTCGTCAAGCAAATCATAGCTAACTGCATAGAGGGTTTGTGGGTTGGTTTATCTTGCCAGAACAGTTTTGACCGCCTTGCCAATTGTTTCCAGGAGATACGGTTTGCGAATGTAGGAACCGGCACCCAGGCGCAGGGTTGCTTTAACCCGATCAGTTCCCGAATACCCACTGGCGATAATGGCCTTCTGACCGGGATGTTGCTGTAGTATTTGGCGATAGGTTCCAATTGCGGTAAGATATTTCAAACAGAATGTGTAGTGAATAATAGGGTTGGGCGGGTTTAAATGAACCACCCCAATACTGGAATTGTTTGCACCGTAGTTAGAAATCTTTGAACGAATCTTCATCCTCCATGGGAATCAGTTGTTCTGGTGTGGCCTTTGCTGTATTCCTATTTGAAAACCTTGTTTTCCCTGTATCCAATTTTGGTATCTCGTCGGGTTGTGGGTTCAATTTTTCACAATTCATTGCTACTTTGCTTTCTATGGCGCTGTCATTGCATTTTACACCGATCAATTTCATCAGCTCATACACGGATGCTTTCATCTGATCTGCCTGGATATCCATCTCCTCTGCGGCACTGGCTGACTCCTCTGTACTGGCAGCATTTTTTTGAACCACCTTATCCATCTCGTTAACAGCTTTACTGATTTGGCCGATTCCCTGGGCTTGTTCGCTGGAAGCCGCGGCAATCTCACCTACTATTTCTTTACCCTTTTGGGTACTCTCTGAAACCTTGTTGAAGACTTCATGTGTCGTAGCGACTAGTTTGCTGCCATTACTGATTTTCATAACCGTCTCATCTATCAGTTCGGTTGTACTTTTAGCGGCATCCGCTGCCCGCATGGCCAGATTTCGTACCTCATCCGCTACAACAGCAAATCCGGCACCGGCCTCACCCGCCCTGGCGGCCTCAACAGCGGCATTAAGGGCAAGCAAGTTGGTCTGAAATGCAATCTCGTCAATGGTTTTGATAATCTTCGAAGTGTCTTCGCTGGCATTTGAAATAGCTGTCATAGACTGGGTCAATTGTTGCATGGATTCGTTTGCATGTACCACCTCTTTACTGGCGGCACACATAGATTGATCTGCCTGGGTGGCATTATCGGCATTCTGACTTGTCATTGCGGACATTTCTTCCAGGGAAGAAGATGTTTCTTCAATGGATGCCGCTTGTTCGGATGCACCTTCTGCTAAGATATGATTCGCCGATGATATTTGGCCTGATGCATCAGCAACTTGATTTGCATTTACCTGCAGGTTTTGAAAAATTTTTCCGAGACGAGCAATCATCGATCGGATAAATAAGAATGGTAGTACGATCATTGCCGCCACCATTGTGATCGTAATGAGTAGACCATACTTGACGCCCCGATCAGACACGTATGCCATCTGATCTAGAGCGCCTTCTAGGTCTTTCCTGCCTTCTTCTTGTAATATTTTGATATTATTTCTATATTGACTGCTTATTTTCTCAAAACTTTCCATAGCAGCCGGAATTTCGGTAAACTCTTGATCGATGTTCAATTCTACCAATTTTGTACCAACTTCGTACACCTCTTCTGTTAAGGATGCCATCTGTTCAAGCTCTTTGACCATACTACCCTCTTGATCAGATGTGGTGACCTGTTTCAGATGTGCAATCAATTCTTCTTTCAGCTTCTCCGCTTTAATAAGATCCGTATCCGTGGCAGACGTCGCACTCGATTCAATAAAGTTCAAGATCGCATGACCACTTTGGGCGGCTTTTTCGACATCTAGAATCAAATGGAGTTTTTCGGTTTTGATAATACCCGCCATTTGTTTATTTTGGTTCAAGGCAGCATGTTCATTGACCGCCATCACGCCAAAGCCAAGTATAACGATTCCAAAGATAACGATTAGTCTTTTCTTTAAATCCATTTTTTTAAGCATAATGATCACCACACTTTCATTGGTTCTTCCAATGAATTTTGGGCATTTTCATTTCAAATGATCGCTATTTCTCTAACGGAATGCCACTACTGACACAGGCCATCAGACCGCCTTGCAGACGCTGGACCTTTTCAAATCCTTTGCTTTTTAGAAATCGGCTGGCAGTTAAAACCTGTTTTCCAGCATGATCCACGACCACAATAGCTTCATTTTTTGTTAATTCGCCATATCGCGCTGAGAGCTCGGCCAGCGGAATTTTATGGCTATCTTTGAACCAACCCATTTTATATAGTGATGGTGTTCTGATATCCACAATAACGACATCCTCAAGAATACCTTTTAAATTGCCCGCATTGACCGTTGGTACTTTTGTCTTTGACAATGCATTCTCCCTGGCTAAAGGATAGCCAGACTTAACCCAACCGGGAATACCGTCCCTGAAAACCTTAATGTTTTGGTAACCTTTTTTTGCCACCAAACTGGCGGCCTTTTTATACATCACTCATTTGGGCCCTAAGCAGTAAGTAACGATCAGCGTCTCCTTATTTTTGGGCAGTTTTGAAGTTGTGGACAGGGTGTGCAAAGGCACGTTGACTGAACCCGGGATATGCCCCTCGTTGAATTCAATATCGCTTAAGGGGTTGAGTAGAAAGAGTCCTTCTCCCGCATCCAATTTCGTTTTTAATTCCTTCGCCGAAATTGCCATGAAATTTGCTGCCCATGCATTGCCTGTCCAAATAAGCACGGTGAAAAGTGTGACGAGTCCCAATTTAAATGTTGCCTTCATTGCTAACCTCCTTTGAGTATACGGCCTTGGCTCCATTTTGCCATAAATTGCGTTGTCGGGTCGAGGTGCCTTTTAAAAGCTGTTTTCTGGCCTTTAATATTTCTAACTGTATTCTTCGGCAGATGCACTTAAAAACTTGAGCAAATTATAAAAAAGTTGGCTCAAATTTTTAATATGGGTATTCGCTGAAGATTTGCATTTGTGCATTCCGGATTGTTCCCGGTAGAACTTATTGAAATCACAGCTGCAATCACGTTTAAAATTGATCGGAAATATTGTTAGATCGGATGTTAAACCAATGGTTTGATCCATCAAGGAGAGAACCTGAGGGCATTAAGTTCAAATAATTTGGTGAGCGCGGGGCTTTTTATTTACATTTGCTGGCAGGTAGGTGGTGACATTGGACAAGCTTAAATTATCTGTCCTGGTCCTACTTCTGGATTCAGGTTACCCTTCTTGAGGGCTGAGACACCATTGATAAACACATAATCGATTCCGCTGGGTGTCTCGGATGTGCGGTCGTCGGTGTTATTGTCTTTGACTTTTTGCCAATCAAATACCACCACGTCGGCGGCTTTGTTTTTTATTAAGGTCCCACGATCCTTTATCCCAAATCGGTCGGCTGAAGCTCCGGTCATTTTATGAACCACGTCTTCGAGGCTGGTTAGATTGAAATCGCGAGCATATTGTAAAATTCTGGGGAAGTTGCCAAAAGCGGCCGGGTTTTGTACGCCTTCAAGATGAACGGTCGCATCAGTCTGGAACAAGGCCGCGGGATGGGCGATCATGGCTTTTACCTGGTCTAAATTGCTGTAGCGGTGATTTAAAACCGCAGCAATACCGTTTGATTTCTGAACAAAATCAATAAAGTTTTCAAATTCTCCCATGTTGCGTTTATGGGCAATTTCTTTTAGAAACATACCGTTGTATTGTTCCAAATCCGGATGGTTGGCCTTGGTGATCTGAATATCTTCGATTGCCAACAGGTTGTGGGGTGTGCCGAAAAGTTCCAGTGGATACGTGCCGGAAAGCGCGGAGTAGGCCTTCATATGGACGGTAATGATTTTATCTTTCTGCTTCACCAAATTAGCGATCTGTTTAAATTCATCCAAGGTAACAAAAACATCGGGTTCATATTGCAGGCCAAACGAAACGCCGCGGTCACCCAGTCCATATGCGAATGCATGTCAATAATCCCGGGCGCAATTACTTGGCCCGAACAGTCAATGTTAGGACCATCAAAAACTACGTCAGAAGCAATCACATCTTCAATTTTATCACCATTAATCAGCAGTGAGCCCTTGAAAGCCTTATTGCCGGTACCGTCTAAAATCAGCCCGTTTTTCAGCAGAATCTGCTGTCGATTGCTGCTCTGCAGCACCACTGATTCTTTGTTATTGGATGGGCTGACTTGGTTATTAGCCGGAGCCGCAAATGCGCGTTTATTTTTATTTCGCACGTCCCTAAAAATTGAAAATAGAGCTATTGAAGAAATCAGTTTCAAAAGCCATCGAATAAACGCACGTCGCTTTAGATTCATTTGAATCATCTTTTGTATGGGATTCATACTATTCTCGCTGTTAGTGTGTTTTTGAAATCTATGAACAGGGAGTGTTGTGGTTCAAAACAATAATTACAAATTGTGAGGGTATTCGCAATGAAAAGCTAGGTGGGGATATGAGGACGACTTAACTTCCCTATGAAACCGCTAAAAAGGCCTCATTTAAAAGATATAAATGGATACCCATCCCCTATTTCGACCTATTATAAAAACAGGGGATGCGCAAACCATTTTGGTTTCTCGATATTTTCAGTACACTTAGGTCAAAAGCACTTTTTCCAAACCATTGAGCAAAAATTTTATTTCATCATCACTGATATTTAGCGGTGGTGATATGCGGATGGTATGACCGTGACTGTCATTGACGATAATACGCAGGTCTAACAGCTTACGGCAAAAATGCATGGCATCACCATGTTTCACCTCAATACCTATAAAGAGTCCCTTTCCGCGAACTTCTTTAACGTGTGGGGATCGTAAGGCAATCTTCTCAATACAGTCTTTTAGTTTTTGACCTTGAACTGCGGCTCGGTGGGCCAGTTTTTCTTCTTGCAGGACTTCCAAAGCGGTTATACCGGCAACACATGCCAGCGGATAGCCGCCAAAGGTCGATCCGTCGGAACCGATATTGAAGGCCAGGTCCATGAGCTCGGCATTGGTAACAAATACCGATAGCGGTACCAGACCGCCCGATAATGCTTTACCAAGTATAAGCCCGTCTGGAATGATCTCTTCGTGTTGGAAACAGAAATTTTTACCGGTTCGACCCAGGCCCACCTGAATTTCATCCAATATCAAAAGGAGATCGTGTTCGTCAGCAATACGGCGAAGCCCTTTTAAAAACCCAGTGGGTGGAATACGCATGCCCCCTTCTCCTTGAAAGGGTTCAACCAGTATACCACAAGTATTTTTGGTTATGGCAGCGGCCACCGCTTCCAAATTGCCAAATTCTACGTGTACAAAACCTGGGGTCAACGGCCCAAAGCCGGCACGATATTTTTCCTGGGAGGAAAAGGAAATAGTTGTAATCATGCGTCCATGAAAATTGTTATCGAATACAATCAACTCTTGTTTGCCATCGGGAATATTTTTTCTCTTCCAGCCATAGAAACGCGCCATTTTTATTGCGGTCTCAACTGATTCCACCCCACCGTTCTTGGGCATGACCTTATTGCCATTGGCGCCGAATCGTGGTCCCAACTGGGGTACAAATTCTGCTGTTTTGGAAAGAAATAAGGCCAATGGATCCGTGTAGACAACATTGGAAATCACTGAGGCATAATTGCCGCTCAGCGCCCGAATCATGGCATTGACTACCTTTGGATGGTGATGGCCCAAATTTGCAGCCGAGTATGCTGCCAGGCAATCCAGATACTTTTTGCCGTTGATATCTGTTATCCAGCTTCCCTGGGCATTCCTGACAACGACGTTTAAACGGTTATAATGATTCGCACCCGATGTCTGCTCCAGGGCGAAGACAGCCTCGTCTGACCGGTTGGAAAAACCAAGAACTGGTGTATCGTATAATGGAATGGGTATGTTTAGCATGATTGCACCTCCTTGCACGAACCGCCCGATTTAATCCAGGCATTTGGCTCATAAGGATATAATTCAACACCTCATATGTTGCTAACAAGGTAGCAACATTATACCATGCCAGGAATTTTTGTGTCAAGACATTCCATTTATTGATCCTTTTTTATTTTGATATCGTATCTATATTATATTATCATTGATTGAACGATTGTCGAGATTGACGCTAGCTACTCCGTAGATGTGGTGAGATCGGCAATCCCAACTGGTTTCAAATTTTAAGAATTCAAATAGATGTAATCCTTTAAATTAAATAAGAATTACAACATTCTTAAAATTTAAAACGCTCAGTTTAGGACTATATAAGCTTCTACGCAACTGTATTGGACTCTCCTGGGACGAAAGCATAACAATCTATTATTATTATGATATCACTTATTTTATAACTACTGTCTGAGGGGAAGATATGGATCTTAGCGCCATTTTAAGAGATTTTGCATTCTCAAAATACGAATCTTCGTGCTATCTGGCCTTATTAGCTAAACATCCTGCCAACGGCTCCCAGCTGAGCAAGCTATCCGGCATCGCCAGATCACGGATATATGATGTGCTGCGGGGTCTTGCTTCCAAAAAGATCGTGTTCGAGATCGAAAAGGGATTATATGTGCCTTTGCCGCTGGAGGAATTGAAAAAACGCTTGCGGGGTCAATTTGAGTCCAACCTGAAAAGCCTGGACGATCAGTTGGAGGCCATGGGCCGGCAATCCAGTTTTGAATACCTGTTCACTTTAAATGGCCAGACAGAAGTAATTGCCAAAGCAAATGACATCATTAATTCTGCCTCACAGGAGCTCTACATTCGTGTCTTTCCAGATACATGGCAGCATCTGCGCAAGAATATCGATGCAGCCATTCAGCGCGATGTAGGCGTACGATTTATTGCCATGGGACCCATGGATTTGACCTATGAGATTCAAGTTTCCCATCCCAACGTGGGAAACCTTCAAGATAAATTAGGCGGGAAATCCATCGATATTATCGCTGACAAATCCGAAGCCATCGCTGGAATATTTCAAACCGGAAATACGGACCACTCGCCATTCATATGGACACGCAACCACTGGTTCGTCATCGCAAACCGGGATAGTTTACGCCATGATTTTTATCACTACTTTTTGGATAAAATATATGAACAGGGAGAATCGCTATCCGAGCGGGACAAGCGCATCTATGACTTTATCAAGGCTGATGACTAAGATTCATAAAAGCGTTGGATATTCTTGCCATCGATATAGGATTAGGATACCTAGAATCTGAGCATCATAATCCTTTCTTCTATACTAAATAAGATAGCTATATGAAAAAAGACACTTCGCAACATTGTGATCCCAGTCTTATCAAGTTTTTTTTAAATTTATCACCAGAGGAAAGGTTACGAACGAACGACAATACTATAAAAGCAATATTGGACTTACGATATGCCTTCAAGCAGAAAGCCTCCAGTATCCGACCTAAGTATACTTCTGAAAAGGTTACTAGACGCTCAGATTGAGTTCATCGTTGTAGGCGGTTTAGCAGCAGTTGCACAAGGAGCGCCTATAACAACCTTTGATTTAGATATCGTTCATCGTCCTACCGATGAAAATATCGCCCGACTGATTAAATTTCTGAAATCAGTTGACGCATATCAGCGCCGGCCTGATGAAACAATCATACCCGCAAATAAATTAAATTTTCAAGGTCTTGGTCACCAACTCATGGTAACTAGTTTAGGGCCATTGGATGTATTATCAACAATTGAAAAAAATATGGGTTATGAGGAATTGTTACCACTGACGGTTGAAATTGAATTCAGTGGAAAAATGCTTAGAGTTTTGGATATAGAAAGCATGATCGATCTTAAAAAAAATGCGACCGATCCCCAGGAAAAATATCGTCTACAAATATACAAAGAGACGCTCCAGCTAAAAAACAAAGAATAGGTGCTTTAAGATTCTTTTTTACGTATTGATATAATCTCCACCTGAACTTTGGGCACATCCCGGAATCGTCCCTGAATACCAGTCTTCGCCTTGGAGATAGCATTCACCACCTCCATGCCTTTGATTACCTTTCCGAAAACTGCATAGCCCCATCCTGATGGTGTTTGGCTCTTGAAGTTTAAAAAAGCATTATCCACAGTATTGATGAAGAACTGGGCCGTGGCGCTGTGGGGATCGGGTGTACGTGCCATGGCAATCGTCCCACGATCATTTTTAAGACCATTGTTAGCCTCATTTTGAATAGGCGCTTGAGTGGGTTTTTTAACCATATCCTTTGAAAAACCGCCACCCTGATTCATAAAACCGGGTATTACCCGGTGAAAAATCGTACCGTTGTAAAAACCGGTCTCAATATATCGGATAAAATTTTGGACAGTCAGGGGCGCCTTGTCCAGATAAAGTTCCAGAACGATATCCCCCTTAGATGTCTGCATAACTACCTGTGGATTGGATTGAGCTGTTTCTTGGGCTATGCCGTTGCCGGCCAACACACTAAAAATTGTTAGAACGATCCATATATATCTCACAATCAATCTCCTTTTCATAAAGTAACCTGGGCTCCCGAACTCTAAACCGTTTTATTTCTCACTAATTTTGAATTGTTTTTTTTTATATTAATTCGCTATTTGTGCCTTGAAGCCTTTCGGGTGTCAACCCAATTCTTGACTTAACCACGGTCTGTGGTTTAACTAGTACTCATATATTACGATGTGTAAATAAATGGTGGAGGAAACCTGATGAGACCTGCTGTATCTTTTCTATTGATTTGTTTTTTGCTTCCGGCGCTGACAGCAAGTGCGGACTTGCCCATCAGCGAGGCAACCAGTGAATGTATCGATTGCCATACCACCTTTCAACCCGGTATTGTAGAAGACTGGCAGCAGAGCCGTCATGCCATGACTACGCCGATGCAAGCCATGCAGGCAGATGCACTGGCTCTAAAGGTATCCAGCAAAACAGTGCCGGAGGACCTTAAAGATACGGTCGTGGGTTGTGCCGAATGTCATATGCTACGCCCCGAATCCCATAAAGACACTTTTGAACATAATGGATACGATATTCACGTGGTTGTTAGCCCCAACGACTGTCAAACTTGCCATGCCGTGGAGGCAGAACAATATTCGCATAACCTTATGGCCCATGCCTATAAAAATCTAGCCGGCAACAAACTCTATCAAAAACTGCAACGCAGCATCCTTGGAAAACCTGTTCGAAATAAAGGTAAAATAGATTTTGAGCCTGAAAGCGAGCTGACCAAAGCTGAAGCCTGCTACTATTGCCATGGCACGGTATTAGAAGTTACAGGGACGGAAGTACGGGATACTGATGCTGCCGGAGAATTGGAATTTCCTATTATTAATGGCTGGCCCAATCAAGGTGTTGGACGCATCAATCTTGACGGTAGTAAGGGGGCCTGCACGCCTTGCCACCCCCGCCATCGCTTTTCCATAGAAATGGCCCGCAAGCCATATACCTGCAAGGAATGCCACGTTGGGCCTGATGTCCCGGTTTACAAGGTCTATTCATCCAGCAAACATGGCAATATTTTTGAAACCCATAAAACTACATGGGATTTTAAAACCGTGCCCTGGACGATTGGTAAGGATTTCACGGCACCCACTTGTGCCAGTTGCCATATCAGTCTGCTGGTCAATACTGAAGGCGAGGTGGTGGCCCAGCGATCTCACCGATTCAACGATCGGCTTCCCTGGCGACTTTTCGGATTAATCTATGCCCATCCCTACCCCAAAAATCCGGACACCAGCATCATTCGCAACGCCGCCGGGCAACCTCTGCCAACAGACATGACAGGCGTACCGGCTCAGGAATACTTGATTACCCCGGATCAGCAGGCCGAACGCACCAGCCAATTTCAGCAGGTTTGTCTGAATTGCCATGGAACCAGCTGGGTAAAAGGCTTTTGGCAACGATTTGAGAATACAATTCAGGAAACCAATGCCACCACTCTGACAACAACCCAGGTCATGTCGGATATCTGGCAGGCAGGCTTGGCCGATCCGCAAAATCCATTCAATGAATATTCGGAAAAACTGTGGGCTGATCAGTGGCTGTTTTACGCCAATACAGTTCGATTTGCTTCAGCCATGGGTGGCGGAGGTGATTATGGGGTATTTGCTGATGGTCATTATCAGATGGCCCAACAATTGTTGAAGCTGGATGAATGGTATCGGTCGGCTAAAAGCCGTAAACCATAAAATAACAGGCTGTAGACTATAGGCATTTTAGCTGTAGGCGCCTAATAGCCTATCAGTCTTCAGCCTACAGCCTGCTCTTATTGCTCCATATCCACCATCACTTTGATGGCCTTTCCAGTGTGAATGCGTTTCTTATAAACTTCGGGCAGCTGTTCCAGGGAAATCAGATCGCTTATCAAGGGCCTGCCATCCAGTTTGCCCTATTTCATCCATTCCAGACACGTTCGATTCTCTGCATGGGTATTGGAATAACACCCGGTAAGCCAGACTTCCTTGAAATTTAGCGTCATGGGAACGATTTGCACGTCTGCATACATCATGCTGACCACACAGACGGTGCCGCCGTTTGCGGCCACATCCAAACATACCTGAACCTGTGACGGAACGCCCGAGCATTCAAAAACCGTCTCATAACCTACATACCCACCGGTTGTCTTGAAAACCGTTTGGTTCAAATCTTCTTTCAAGGGATCCACCACGTAGTCGGCGCCATATTCCAGGGCCAGCTTGCGTTTGGCTGCTACCGGTTCTGAAAGCAGAATGGGTTCAAATCCGGTTACATGCAGGAGCCGCACCAAGGCCAGCCCGACGGGGCCGCCGCCTACTACCAGGGCGGAACCGGATTTCTTTTTTACGCAGGTAATAGCATGCAGTGAAGCCGCAAAAGCCTCTGCCAGGGCTGCATTTTTGAGATCGACACATTCGGGTATCGGAATGAGCATGTCCGGGTAGGCAATAAAATACTCGGTAAAGGCGCCCGGCAAATCCCCGATCCCAATGGACCGGCGGTTTTGCCTACAAAGATAAGGACGGTCCGCCAGACAATCCGCACAGACACCGCAGAACGAAGGTCGTACAATGACGCGCATGCCAGTGGGTATCTGCGTAATCTTTCGGCCGCATTCGACCACTATACCGCTGGTTTCATGACCCAAAATCGTGCCGTCCTGCAATCCGCCGTTTTCAATGTTGCTATGGTCGGTACCGCAGAATCCCGTGTGGCTTACCTTCACTAGCACCTGGTCCGGTTCGACGCTCGGAACGGGGATGTCTTCAATGACGAGACCTTGTTTTTGACGATATACCGCTGCTTTCATCATTTAAAATGCCTTTTGCCCCAACAAAAATATTGAGAACGAGAGGGAAATTTTGAAATCACTTTATATTGAATAGAGATAGTCGAACACGCCGAGTACCATCTCGCTCACGGCCTGATTGCCTTCGCTGTTGCCGGCCAAGCCATAAATGGCGGCGGTTTCCGCGGGCGTGCCCTCTTTTTCTTTGGCGTAAGCTACTCCTTCCCGAAGATCGGTATCCCATTTTTTAGCCACATCCGTTGCAAAGGTCTGGGGCATGGTTACACAGAAATGCAGCGCCGGCGGCAGTTGCAGGACATTAAAACGCCAACCGCGGGTTTTCATGAAATCATTGACGTGGAATACATCCACACGATCTGATTGTAAACTGATTAAAAATGTGGGCTCGCCAATCAGTTGTAATTCCGGTATGTTTCTCACAACGGCCTTCATTTCATCGGCAACATCCATGATGGCCTTGACCGCCTTCAGATAACCGGGTTCACCAAGATATACCATGGATGCCCATGTTGCTGCCGTAAGTCCGCCGGAGCGACTTCCAGCTGAAGTGGGTGAGGCATACATACCACCCGGCCAGTCTGGAATGTCGAAATACTGATATCGGCGCAATTGGTTGTTGCGATACAGCACGACCGAAGTCCCTTTGAGGGCAAAACCATATTTATGGGTGTCAGCCGACATGGACGTTACTCCGGGCAGACGAAAATCAAAAGGCGGAATTTCATACCCCAATTTTTCGATCCAAGGTAATATAAAGCCGCCCAGACAGCCATCCACATGAAAGCCGATCTTGTGTTCCAATGCAATATTGGACAAATCTTCCAGGGGATCGATCAAACCATATGGATAATTACCGGCACTCCCAACAATAGCAGCCGTGTTGGCAGTTATGCGATCAGCGACAGCATTTGGATCCACGCGGTAGTCGGGTCCCGAAACTGGCACATGAATCATATTGATGCCAAAATATTCCCCAGATTTGTCAAATGCCGGATGGGCCGTATGCGGCATAATAATTTCAGGGTTTTGGATTCCCTTTTGATCTTTGGCCCAGTCGCGATAGACTTTCATGGCCATTATGATGCTTTCGGTGCCGCCTGATGTCAGGGTCCCGCACACCTGCTCCTCGGAGTTTCGTTTCTGAACTTCACCGCCATGCAACATATTAGCGGTCATGGAGAGGATTTCACTCTCCATCTTGAACATGCTGGGGCACAAATCGAATTGGATCGTATTCATGTGGGAAAAGTGCTTAAAAACCTCATTGAGAAAGGCGCGATGCTCCTCACTGCCATGGTAAAAGGTTCCCGAAACCAGGCCGTTTTGCCAACGGCTATTTTCTTCGGTGGCCATGGTCGTCAATTCGGTGAGAATATCATCCTTGGCGCGACCTGTTTCAGGGATAACAGCATGGGTTTCAAAGCGTCCTTTATACGGCTTAAAGGGATCTGCCGGTTGATTGTCATTGAGTTGTTCTGCCATAATACCTCCATTTGTTAAGCGTTAAGCATTCAGTCATAAGCATTTAGCAACTATTAGCTTAAGCTTATGGCTCACTGCTATCCGTTTAGTGTTCTAAAAACTGACTTATTTTGGTTGTAGAATGATCGATAGCCTCGATACATTCGATCGTAAATTTCGCGATTGTCTTCATTCGGATAAAATACATGTTTTATGGCCATCCGACTGGCTATTTCTGCTGGGTTCAGATGTCCCAGTGTGTAGAATGCCAGCATAGCTGTGCCAATTACAGTGGTATTTAACGGATCCGCTACTTGGTGGACCGGAATTCTTAGCACATCGGCATGAATCTGGGCCCACAAATCAGATAGTGCCCCACCGCCTGCAAAACGAACCTGGCTAATTTTTTTTCCCATAAACTTTTCTGCCGGTCTAATTGTCCAGCGATTATTAAAGGCCAGGGACTCCATAACCGCCCTGGCAAGGTGGTTGCGGGTGTGGCCAAGGGCCATATTTACAAAGCCGCCACGTGCAAGTGGGTTTTCCTGGGGAACAATGGTCCCATTCAACCAGGGTAAAAACATCACACCGCCGCTGCCTGCAGGCACTTTAGATGCTATCCGGTTAAAATTTTCATAAGCATCTGTCAGAATTTCGCCAGCATTCGCACCACCGGATGAATCAAGTATATTTTTTATAAACAAATCAATGCACCTTCCACCAACGCTCTGTTCTCCCAGCAAATAGTAACGATCCACAAATGGACTTGGTAAAGATGTCATCGTGTGTACAATATCTGTTTTCTTGAAAGGCAAATGGCAGGTAAGGCACAAGGACGTTCCCATATAGATAATGGTTTCGAAGTCTTCCAATGCGCCCGCACCAATCAAAGACGCATTGGAATCACTGATGCCTGCCACCACTTGGGTGGCTGGATTAAGACCCAGTTCAGCCGCCACCTCAGGCAACAGTTTTCCCACAACAGCGTCATTTGGGATCAGCTCTGGGAACTTGTCTGGCGACACGCCGGCAAGAGCCAGAAGTTCCTCATGATAGCCTGTCTGCCCCCACCTACGATTGTCCACTAGGCAAAAGGGCACCATGGTTTTTTGGGTGGCAGTGATCTTCCCGGTCAGACGCATGGTGAGATAGTCCATGGGTTCTAAAAATTTATAAGTTTTACGGTAAATATCGGCGCGTTCATTCTTGATAAATAGGACGTGTCCAAGGGAATCGGAACCGGCTTGTGAGGGAGCCCATCCTGCCAGGCGGATCCATTTGTGCAACTTCCTGAGATTGTAACCCATGAAACTGGGAAAACCAGCGGCAATTTTTCGGTTGTAGGGACCACCACGGGTATCCAGCCAATGGATGGCATTCGTAATATGGCGACCGTTTGCATCCACCGGTAGAGCCAGGCACCACTGGGAGTCGCAGGCAACCGCAACAATATCTGCTGCCGGCACATCGGCGGCCTTGAGGACTTTTTTGGAACCGCTTATGGCTTTTTGCCACCAGTCATTTGGGTCCTGTTCTACGCCGCCTCCAGGCAAAAAAATGGTGGTAATCTTTTCATCCGTGCTGGCAATCACTTCTCCCTTGTCGGAGACCAGCGCGATTTTAGGTCCACTTCCTCCCAAGTCAATGCCCAAGACATAGGCTTGCTTGTCGTTGTGGGTGGTCTTATGATATGGCTTCGCGGTCATATTTTCGCAAGTTGATTGCTGATGAAATAAATTGGACACCGAGTTGGTGACCTGCTAAGATGCTACCTACTTATAACAAATAATTTTTATAGTACAGTCTTCGGTTAAATCACGATTGGAAACAGATGAAGGAGGCCTTATGTCAACTGAAAAATCGCTCGAAATATTGAAAAGCGCATTACTCCTGGAACTGCGCGGAAAAGCTTTTTATACCAAAGCGGCCGACAGCGCCAATGATCCCGATGTAAAAGAATTCTTTGTGAAGCTGGCTGATGACGAAACCAGCCATATACAGATGTTGTCGGACCAATACCGCTCCTACAAAAAGGAAGGCGCGTTTACAACCTTTGAACAGGACGTTCATGATGAAAGCGTAGCAACAGCCGTATTGAGCGACAAGCTGAAAAAGCGCATTGCCGGCGCCGGGTTTGAGTCTGCTGCAATTTCTGCCGCCATGGGGATGGAGGAACGTGCGGTTAGCCTCTATTCACAACGCGCCAGCGAAGCTTCCGATCCTGAAGAAAAGGCATTATATGATTGGTTGGCGAAGTGGGAAACTCAACATTTGGAATCTCTGGCCAAAATTGAGAGAGAGGTTACGGAAACGATTTGGAATGATAATAATTTCTGGCCTTTCTAAACTCAAAATGAAAGATTTGGATGTACTTGTAATCGGACGCAATTGTATCGACTATATCTCTGTGCTGGATCGCTTCCCCCGGGAGGATGAAAAAGTACCTTTGAATGCCAAGTATGTTGAAGGCGGCGGACAGGGAGGTACGTCGGCAAGCTGTGTGGCCCGACTTGGCGGAAAGACCGCTTTGGTCGGCTACATCGGTGATGATGAAATCGGCAAACTTTGTCTGCAACGTCTTACTGAATTTAACGTTGATACCCGCCATATCCGCATCATCGAGAATGCAGCCACCCCAATAGCCTATTTGTTTGTAAACCAGTCAAGTGGCAAACGAACCATTATTTACGAACCCAGTCAACTGCCGGACATCAGCCTATCTGAGAACTTAGACCCGCTGCTTCATAGCGCTAAGACGATTTCTCTTGACCCACAGACAACTACCTTGGGTCCGGGCCTCAAGCAACGGATGCGTAAGGATGCCAAACTCATCTATGATTGTGAACGCTGGAAAGATCGGCTTGAAGATATGATGGGCGCTGCTGATTATTTCATCCCTTCTTCGGCCTTTTTCGACACTCGCAGTGACTTGTTCGAGCCTAATCAGCTGATTCATAACATCATTGAGCTGCGCAAAAGCGTTCGCGGTCAATTGATCGTGACCCATGGTCAGGAAGGTGCTTTTTACCCCCTTAAACAAACCCTCTTTCAGGTTTCTGCTCCAAATGTCCGTGTGGTAGATACCACTGGCGCAGGCGATAATTTCCACGGTGCCTTTGCACTGGCCATCGCCCGTGGGTTCGATATACATGCGGCAGTAAAATTCTCTGTTGCCGTGGCCTCATTATCCTGCCAGGCCATCGGCGGCCGGGCAGCTGTCCCCCAATTTCAGGCAGCCCTTGACCTGTCAAAACAACTGCAGGTTAACACTATCTCACAAATCAGCGACCACCCGTAGAATTGATAGTACGAGGTTCTCTCCTGGAAGAAGCCTTATCTACTGAGTGTCGCTGATTTACTCCTTTCATAGTGCACCGGCAGAGCCACTGGCTTATGAAAGGAGTTATAAATACAGATAGCGCCTTATTTCCTTAACTTGAAATTCTGTTTTCCGCGTGTTTAAAGCAATTGCACGGATTACTGACCGCTTTTTTAAAATCTTCCGGTCCAATGTCAGGATAATGCGTTTTTCTATATCTGCTCGGTGAATTAACGCGCTTTGTGTGCCTGAAGCATGGCAAACCACATCCAAACCCAGTGTATTCATTTGATCGGCCAATTCTTCTAAACCCGCATCAGTTATAAACTTTGGTCTGCGTAGTGGCTGGGATCGTACCTGGGTCACATTTTTAATATTGAATCGTTCGAAAACAGGATAAACACTGATGCGGTCATCAGTCTGAATAATGTAATCAGCGTCCACGGGTTGGCTATTTATCAGGGCAAACCATCAAATCGCCGGACAAGTTGTTTAAACATCCGGAACGACATGTTTCCCCGGGCTCGTCGGTAGCGTAGGGCAATATAGGCATCCATAATAGTTGCTACCCGTTTTTTTAATTCTGGCCGATGCATGTTGATCATATTGGCAAAATCCAGGGGGCCCTGGGCGGGATGCTTTTCGATACCGATGCCTGCCAGCTTGCGACAGAATACTTGATAGGTCTCCTGAATTTGATCTTTGCGGTAAGATCTCGGCCGGAAATAATATCGAAACCGTACCCAAACAACCACGGTCACAACTGAAGAAATCAGGGCTACAATCCATATCCAACGATTTTGGCTGATATTCCCAAAAACTTTTCTCAGTAAACCAGCCTGCTCGAGTCGTGAATACTCCATAAAGATGGAATTCCACCTGAGATTGATGGCATCCATTATATAAACCAGTCTATGGAAGTACGCACGCAACTGTCGGGTGCCTGTTTGGTTCAGGAAATCGGGCAAATCGTCTGTTGCCAATGATCCTGTGATCCCCATGGAAACGCGTTCCGGTGCAACCAGCGCTGTTGGATCGACACGAATCCATCCCTGATCATCTATAAAAACTTCGACCCAGGCATGGGCGTGATATTGTTTGACGATCAAATAGTTGCCGTAGGGATTCAGATCCCCGCCCAGGAAACCGACCACCACCCGTGCCGGGATGCCGGCGGCCCGCATCAAATATGCAAATGCCGATGCATAATGTTCACAATACCCGCTACGCGTATTAAATAAAAATCCATCCACCGGATTCTCACCCAGCAAGCCAGGTCGGAGGGTATAAACAAAATCACCTTGGCTAAAATAGCGCACAGCTTCGTTCAGGACGGCTTGTGGTGACCCCAGGCGAGATGACCAGGCTTCAGCCAAAAAGCGGCTTTTCGGATTCCCTTCTTCAGGAAGCTGTCGTGCCATTAGCTTCTGAGCTGCCCCTGATTGCACGTGAACATCCTGGGCGGAACGCAGGTGATAGCGCTGAACCGTGCGCACCGGCCAGCGTGTCCTCAAAGTGAAATCTTCGGTTAGAGCCGTAAAGCGCGGAGCCGTAATCGGTACGTCCAATGCGAATAGATGTTGTTTACGATGAGGTTCCAAGATAACGTCGTATTCAACAAAATTATCGGACCGTATAAAATGCTTGTTATGTCTTGGCATACTCCCCTGGGTCCAATGCTTGCCATCAAAATACCACAGTACCAGCCCGCGCCAATATAGATCAGCCGCCTCGGGAATTTCTTGGTCAAACTGAACTCTAAAGGCTGTTTGGTCTACTTGTACCAGCTGTGATATGGATCCTGGTCGCAACGTATCGGTAAATCCGGTTTGACCCGCAAATCTTCCCGGAAGTGAAAAAATAGAACCTTCCAGCCGGGGAAATAGGATGAACAGCAGTACCATCAGGGGCATGGCTTGTAGCATGATGATGCCGACCAGCCGCAGGTTGACCCTAAGTTGCCTGCCAGGATGGTTGATATGTACCAGGCATGTGGTGGTAGCTAATACCGCAATAAACATATAGAGGCTAATTACCAGGTTTTCGATACTGAATAGACTGATGATGATTATGAAATAGGCCATAAACAAGGTTACGACCCTGTCACGGTGGCGTGTGGCCTCCAGCGGCTTGAGCCCGGCCATCACACATAGCAGGCCGATGAAGGCCTGGCTATCCAACGTCATCCCTCCCAAAAAAATTAGGATGAGCATGCATCCCGTTACAGTATAAATAAGGCGGATTTTTCTTCCTGGCTGCGGTAACTTGCGTTGGTAGACCAACAGCGTATAGATCCAAAATACCACACACCACCCCGATACCCATATGGGTATGTTTATGAGCAACGGACCGATAACAAGGCCTAATACGGCGATAATCGGTGCGGGATGGCGGATATCTAGTTGCATTAGAATAAGGCCAATGCACGCAGGCATGCATGTTTATGCTGATTTCCCCGGTGCGGAGAAATGAATTGCCCGGGTATATTCATACCGTAAGCCAATTTCAAACTATGCGCTTTAAGAACCATGGCACATAATATCGAAAGTTTTTTCTCACTATTCTTGGAACTTATTTTTTCCCAGTTTAGACATAATTCCGGTAAGGCGTTTTGCATAAATTCTTTGACCAGGAGTCCCTGTCCCTTTGAAAAAGCTTTCCAAAAAATGTGATTGAGGGCATCGCCGTTTTGAAATGTTCGCAGTCCCTTAAAATCGTCAGCCGCACTACGGACAACATCCTGGGATTCATGCACAGCCATAAGATCCTGGGCAGTTAGTTGATTCACCGGTATGGGCTTGGGGTAGACCAAACAGGTGCCGATTACAGGTATACTTCGACTGATTCGAAACAGGCCAAAAGGGTATTCTGTTACCAATTCTAATTTATCCACTGAAATGCGCCCCCTTTTGGGCGAAGCTACGATCACTGAGACATGATTGCCGGTTGCGGCTGTTGACCGTACCAAGGTTTCTTGACTTTCATTTAAGCAGAACCGTAAACCGAAATGTGTAGTGGGCAAATGTGGCAAGGTTATCTCAAAGATAGCATCCTGGGATTCAAATACCGGTTGGGACCGAATGGCCTCCACCGTAATGCCCTTGATATTTCGATAGGTGTGAACGATGGAAACCAACGCCATACTTCCGAGCAAGAAGGTAAAAAGGAAGCCCAGGTTGTTATTGTAATTGATGGATCCCATCAGCATGCACGCCAAGGCGATGATAAACATCCATCCGAATCCTGTGGGGGCAAAACGGGTAGTTTTGCCTTTTTTAATTTTCCCGGAATTTTTCATAGGAAACCGCCGTCGAGTAAACTAGTGAAGTATGTCCTAGTCCAACAGACTATATTTCACATTTAACCTCAACGTTGCAACTATGAGGTTAGGGTATGGGTACCGTATGCAATATGGAAATCAATTGTTGCTTGGGCAATTCTTCGAGGCTTTCTTTGGAACGCAGGCGGTGTCCGACCACCCAGGGCATGATGTGCTGAACATCCTCTGGCAAGGCATAGTCGCGATCATTAATGAAGGCCCAGGATCGCGAAGCCTGAATGATTGCCATACCGGCCCGGGGTGAGAGACCCACATGAAAATGGATAGACGTGCGTGTAAAATCTAATACATCCTGAATATAGTTGAGCAAAGGATCAGATAGATGGACTGCATTGATTTGATCCTGAATCTGCACAACTCTCTCGGGTAGGATGCATTCCGGCATTTCCAACAAAAGATCCTTTACCCGGCCCTTTTTCAACAACTTGTTTTCCGCAATCCTATCCGGATATCCCAGCTCGATTCGCATGAGAAAACGGTCCAATTGCGATTCCGGCAGTGGAAAGGTTCCATATTGTTCCAGGGGATTCTGGGTGGCGATGACAAAAAACGGATCTTCGAGACTGCGGGTTTCCCCCTCAATGGTAACCTGCTGTTCCTCCATGGCCTCCAAAAGGGCACTCTGGGTTTTGGGTGTGGCCCGATTAATTTCGTCAGCCAATAACACCTGTGTGAATATGGGGCCAGGATGAAATATAAACGCACTCTGTTTGCGATCGAAAATGGACGTCCCCAACACATCGCCCGGCAGCAGGTCGCTGGTAAACTGAACACGCCGGAAGTTTAAGCCCAGGCATCGTGACAATGCCTTGGCCAGGGTTGTTTTCCCGATACCCGGAATGTCTTCTATCAACAGATGTCCCTTGGCAAACAGACATGTCAGAGCAAGGCGGATTTGATCCTCCTTTCCCAGAACAACGGCACTGATTTGATCGACTATCTCGTGGAATTGGTTTTGCATAGTGGCTCCGACTTTTGAAATAGTTGAGGGTATGCTATGTTTGCTGCGAAATGGCAGGATATCATGGAGACGTACTTTGTGTCAAAAAAGGAGCTGAACAAATGGATGCAATCAAATTTGAGACTGGTGAATTTTATAATTACCCACTGATACTTAAAAAATTGCTTAAAACACCCCTGGTCTACGCACCCGAAAAAGAAATCGTAACCAGCAACCAAGGGCGCTACACCTATACGGATTTAAATCAGCGCATCCATCGTTTGGCCGCCAGTTTGAAATCATTGGGCGTGTGTCCCGGAGACGTAGTTGCTGTGCTTGATTACGATACGTCACGGTATTTGGAATGCTTTTTTGCCATTCCCATGATGGGTGCCGTATTGCAAACCGTAAACTGGCGGCTGTCGCCCGACCAGATCGTTTATACCATACAACATGCCGAAGCCAAATTCATGATCGCCCATTCTGATTTCCTGCCACTGATAGAGACCTTGCGGGACCGGCTTAGCCAAATATCCGCCATCATTGCCGTAAGCGAAGCTGGTCTTGAGCCGGGCAACCGCCTTTCCATCGCCGCCAATTATGAAGATATACTCAAGGCCGCACCGAATCATTACGATTTTCCAGACCTGGATGAAAACACCAAGGCCACCACCTTTTACACCACCGGTACCACCGGGAAACCCAAAGGTGTCCATTACTCGCATCGCCAATTGGTCTTGCACACCTTGTCGGTCTGCATTGTCTCCAGCGCGTATCATACCATCTGTCGCTTCCGTTCCAACGATGTCTACATGCCGCTGACACCCATGTTTCATGTGCATGCTTGGGGCTTTCCGTTTGTGGCTACGTTGATGGGTGCCAAGCAGGTTTACCCTGGACCGTATGAACCGGAACGCATATTGCGGCTGATCCAAACCGAAGGGGTTACATTTTCCCATTGTGTTCCTACTATTATGCAAATGGTATTGACTTGCCCATTGGCGAAATCCATCGATTTATCCCAATGGAAGGTTGTGATGGGCGGGGCGCAACTGCCCAAAGGACTGGCCAAAGAAGCTATGGATCTGGGTATAAACATTCATGCTGGCTATGGCATGTCGGAAACCGGACCGGTCATGACCATTGCCACACCCAATGAGTCCATGCATGACTGGCAGGGGGAAAACTATCTCAACGTTATCACCAAAACCGGAAAACCACTGCCCCTGGCAGAAATCGAAGTTGTGGACGACCAGGTTAACAAACTTCCCCATGATGGACAAACAACTGGCGAAGTGGTCATGCGGTCCCCCTGGCTGACCCGGAGTTACTTCAAATCTCCTGAGAAAACCAAGGAGTTATGGAAAAAGGGATGGCTCCACAGCGGAGATGTTGGTCATATCGATGCACACGGTTATCTACAGATAACCGACCGAATCAAGGATGTTATCAAATCCGGTGGTGAATGGGTATCTTCCTTGGACCTTGAAAATATCCTGAGTCAACATCCGGCCGTCCAGGAGTCGGCTGCCATCGGTGTTCCGGATGAGAAATGGGGCGAGCGCCCCATGATGATTGTGACCCTAAAGCCGGACCTTGCTGAACAAACCACCGCGGCTGATTTAAAGGCCTATATGCTGGAAGCCGCCCAGCAGGGTATGCTGCCCAAATATGGCGTGCCCGATCGCTACGAATTTGTGGATGGTATCGATAAAACCAGCGTTGGCAAGCTGGATAAGAAGGTATTGCGGAAGCGGTACAGCGGTAAGCCATAAGCCGTTAGCGGTGAGCTGCTTACAGCTTATGGCTTACCGCTGTACTTTTGCTATTCTTCTAATAGCCCCAACCGTTTCGCCTGTTCGCGCAGTTGCCTGGCCATTCGAATGGTGGCCTGATCCACCATGCGACCATCCAGCGATACGGCCCCACGCCCTTTTTCAACCGCTGATCGGTGGGCGGCCATTACCGCTTGAGCCCGTTCAATCTCCTCGACTGTCGGTGAAAATACCGCATTGACAATATCAATCTGAGCCGGATGGATGGCCCATTTGCCATCGTAGCCCAATGCATTGGTCATGTTGGCGGCAATCCGCAGCCCCTCGGGGTCCTTGAAATTCCCATAAGGCGCATCGATGGCCTGCAAACCATGGGCTCTGGCTGCCATGATGATCCGGCTCATGGGGAAGTGCCAACGATGGCCTGGATAGATTTCCGCCTCGGCCTCGCCATGCCCGGATACAGATACCAACCGGGCACCAATGGAGGCGGAATAGTCGGCAATACCGAATACCAGCGAAACCAGGCGGTCGCTGGCTCCGGCTATGGCGGATACATTCTCAAGGCCTTGGGCGCTTTCGATGGAAGCCTCAATACCGATGTTCGCATCCGGCTGCAAATCCATTTCCACACCATCCAATAGACGATGGACAAAATGAATGTCTCTGGGATGGTCTACTTTGGGTATCACCACCGCATCCAGTATCTTCCCGGCCTCAGCCACAATATCGATGAGATCCTGATAAGCAAAGGGCGTATCCATCCCGTTGCAACGAACCGTAACCGTTTTAGCACGCCAACTACCAGAGAGCAGGGTCTCAATCACTTGCCTGCGGGCATCTTTCTTTTTATCCACGGGCACACTATCTTCCAGATCCAGCATCACATTGTCGGCTGAACTGTTAAGTGCCTTGGCATGCATTTTCTGTACATGCCCCGGCACCGATAAAATCGATCGACAAATTGGTTTCAACCTAACCCCCTTAACTGATTGCTATCCTGATTCCCTTTTTCAAAATCATTTGGCTTCTGTTAATAATCACATATAGTTATCAAAACTCAAAATTTAATCTTCGTTAATCCGGGATTGGCAGTTAGCATGTGTGATTTGGTGCTTATTTGATTTTTGGAATTTGGAGCTTGGGTATTTATCGGTAATTATTCCTTGCCGATCACTTTTGCCTGCGGCACATGGTATTTCTCTAAAATTCGTTTAGTTGCAGCATCGAATACACCGGCATCCAGGACAATCTTATCACGGGTGTAATTTTTCTGGAATTCGATGACGTGAAAAACCTCCCGGGGATACTCAAAGGCCTCTTGCAGTTGTGCCATCGATCCCACCGGCATACCATTGACCTCCTGAACAACCAGATCCCGGAGATCATGATAGCCGATATTATAGGTGTCCGGCAAGACATGGCTCAGTATAATAATGCGACGGCGTTGCGGTGATTGATCAAACCGCTCAAGATCCCAGTGCAGAACCAAGCGCGTATTGGCCTTGGAGCGCCAGTTTTTCCCTCTCCCCCGCAAGTAATTATAATCGAGCTCTCGAAAAACCAGTCCACCGGCCACCAGATATGCAGGCGTGTAGTCCGTTCGCCAGTAGGGTATCAAGCGGTGTTTGCACGGGAATCCCAGCAACGGGATTTCCATGTCAATTAGGTTGCCGGCCCGAAGGAGCGATACCTTAACCCTATCACCGATTCTGTGCCCTTCGGTAATAATATTAAAAAAATGAAGTTGCCCATAATGAGGATGTTTATAGTAACCTTGACTATCAATGGCATGCCCATCCATGGATAGCAACAAGTCCAGTGGCTTCAAAAAATTATGCCCGGTTTCGCCATAGGGGCTGTTGCGAACCAATATGCCGCGCGGCGGTCCCTGCAACCCGAGCCATTTGCCCACAGTTTCATCATTTTGAACCTGGTAGGAAAGACCGATCAGTGTTGCAAAACCGCGATAGTCACCGGATTTGGCCATATCACAATACGCCGTCAGCGTATGAGCCGGTAGGATTTCAACCATCCCTTTGGCATGGTAAACTGTCAACCCGATTAGATTATTATCCATAAACACTGGATCGGCGGCGTTGGTACCGGACAAATCGGTGGTACCCTTGAGCACCGCATGTTGCACCTTTCCGGTTCGACTGGCGACCACCTCAACCCGACCCAGACGGGTTTGCGCAACTTCGAGTTGACGGTTTTTCCACCGGACCGATTGTACCTCACCCCCGGAAATCATGTTCTCTGAAAATGTTGCTGCATCCAGGTCATCAAAAAAACCGGGTGTCGGCACAGTTAGCAGGGCCAAATTGATTTCCCGATCCATGTGATAAATCTGGGCCGCGGTTCGGTTGGGTTTACCATGTTTTTTTGCTTGTATCAGGGTTGCATTGGATACAGCATGGGCCGTAGTCAATAGGATTGAATCATTGACAACGATTGCCTGGGCCGACCGGTGTCCGGGTTTATTTTTATCCCAAGGCCGAAAGGTATTAACAGACTGCCAGGTTATTGAAAGGGATACGACCTGATTTTCATAATGCCCAGCTATTGCTATATGAGGGCCCTGGATAATGATATACACCAGCAGTATCGTCAATAAGTGTTTCATAATCTACGATCCCTTGGTATACCATATTGCCTCAAGATATCTGCATTGGCAGCTGCAACCTTAGCGGCATCTAGAATATGTACAATCCCGGTTTCAAATTCCAACAAATGAAATGGACCCGGGTTGGATTCGATGGCGGACACAAGATCCTCTAGTTTGGCGATGATTTTTCCATTTACTTTTTGCACCAGCAAATTTTTAAAATTGGGCATATCGGCGTTGACGGGATGATCCAACCGTCTCAGAAACACAATCGGTTCCACATGCAGGTGGTTAGGCATTTCAATGGATTTGTACTTATAGGTATAGCGTAGTACGGCGGGTGCATTGGCATCCCAGTCGCGGCCAAAAAGTTTTAAAATCTCAACATTTAAGGGGACAAATACAAGTCCGGCATACACAAAATAACGCGGCATGCGGTCATAGATATTGCCCTTGTGGATCAAAGGTGGATAAGCCGCCATGGGCACGGTCATTTGGATGGATTTTCTTTGTCGCCAGACCTTTAGGTTAACTAATTCACGATTCTGTTTGCGATCCAAAAGCACGGCGGCATCCAAACGCAGATCCTGCAGGGCTACCGTACCATCGTTGGCCACATTGTGGTCATCTATCTTTAGAATCACATCCCCCGCCTGGAGAAACCCATCCGCGCTACCCTTTGGATAGACTGTTTCAACGATCATACCGGTCTGGTTCGGTTTCAGGCCCACATAATGACGATAGGCCGGATTTTCCATATTCCGAAACATGACGGCCAAGTCCGGGAAACCGTCATAGGCACCGTCCGAAATATCGATTAGAAAATGCTGGACCACCTCCACCGGGATAAACCAACCCGTATTCTCCAAACGGGAGCTGCCCTGGAAGGCCACTCCCACGACCCTATTTTTTTGAACCACAGGTCCACCGCTGTTACCTGGATTAATGGCCGCATCTGTCTGCACAGTCAGATGATAATCAATCATGGAATGCATATAGCGATTCATCTCTATACGCGATACCACCCCCTTGGTGGAAGAAATGCGCTGGCCGCCAGTGGGGTACCCGAAGGTCTCCACGGTCGAGCGTAATTCCGGTAGGCCACCGAACTTCACCGGGGGGATTCCGGACAACAGGCTCTTATCGATTGGTTCCAGCACGGCCAGATCACAATCATGACCCATATGCTTTACCGTGGCTTCGTAGGGTCTTGGATCATTGTTCAGATACATCAAAAGCATTCTAGAATCGCTGACTACATGCGCATTGGTCATGATCAAGCCGCCCTGAATCACAAAGCCGCTGCCGGTTCGCTTGCCCACTGAATAGGCACTCCAAGGTGCATCCCAGCGGCCAGGCTGATAGTGATTGACAATGCGCACCACCGATGCTTCCATAGTGACTGCTTCAGCAACTGTCGATAAGAAAGCCAATCCAATCAGGATCAGGCAAGATATGCTGACACCTCTTTTCATAATTAAAGACCCTACCATTTTTAATTTCGTTTATCAATTTTACGATTTGACCTGAATGCCTAAACTTATATTCATATTGCCCTGGTGCTATGCCTTTGGTATTCAATCAAAAAAATACAAAATCAATGTCCTAAAAATGAATTCACGCAGTGATTTCATTTTTGCTTGACAATTAGCGCAAAAATTATAATATTATCTATTTTTCGAATTGATGAAATTTCAAGTTCTCTCAAAATTTTGTTCACATAGTATTTTGAGTCGAATTCTTTGAAAGGTTGACTAGAGGAGGCATGTAACATGTACGCTGTGGTAACAACAGGCGGAAAGCAATATCGCGTTCAAAAAGGGGAAACACTTAAAATCGAAAAAATTCCCGGCGATGTTGGCTCTCAGGTGGCTTTTGACCAGGTTTTGATGGTATCCGATGGTGATCGTGTGGAAATCGGTCAACCGCTAGTGGAAAATGCGGTTGTCAATGCGCATATTGTGGAGCAAGGCAAACACAAGAAAATTTTAGTGTTCAAATATAAGCGACGAAAACGATTTCGCAGAACACAGGGACACCGACAACTATTTACAGCTGTAAAAATAGACGATATTTCTCTCTGATCCAACTGCAAAACAATCTGAATCATATATTACTATTTGCAGTTGGTTTGAGAAAGGAAGCATAAAAATGGCACATAAAAAAGCGGGCGGAAGCTCAAAAAACGGTCGTGATAGCAATGGCCAGCGCCGGGGCGTGAAATGCTATGGCGGACAGACAGTCAGAGCCGGTAATATCCTCGTTCGGCAGTTGGGAACCAGAATTCATCCAGGTGAAAATGTCGGCATGGGTAAAGACTATACCTTGTTTGCCAAAACCGACGGCATCGTATCCTATGAACGGCTGGGGCGGTCACGTAAAAAAGTTAGCGTTTATACTGTGTGAAATTTATAGATGAAGCCAAGATAACCATCCAGTCCGGAGACGGCGGCAGCGGATGTGTTAGTTTCAGGCGGGAAAAATTCGTTCCCAAAGGCGGTCCCGACGGTGGAGACGGCGGCAAGGGCGGCGATATAATCCTCAAGGCATCGGGCAGAAAACGGACCCTTTACGATTTCCGGTTTAAACGTCATCTCCGGGCAAAAAACGGTGCAGCCGGCCAAGGCAAAAAAAAGACCGGCAAAAAAGGTGCCGACCTGATTATCGAAATCCCTGCCGGTACAGTAGTCACCAGTATCGAAACTGGTGAAATTCTAAAAGACTTCATCACCCCAGACCAAACCTTTGTTGCTGCAGCCGGCGGTCGTGGCGGGCTCGGTAATCATCACTTCAAAACGTCAACCCACCGCGTTCCCCGTTTTGCCCAACCAGGCGAACCTGGTCAGACCCTAGAGTTAAAGCTGGAACTCAAGCTAATTGCGGATGTGGGCCTCATCGGTCTACCCAATGCCGGCAAATCGACACTCATCAGTAAAATTTCAGCAGCCAAACCCAAAATCGGATCCTATCCCTTTACAACCTTGGTCCCAAATCTAGGCGTAGTACACACTGATTGGGGCGAGCCCTTTGTGGTTGCCGATATCCCCGGGCTCATCGCAGGCGCCCATGAAGGTGCAGGCTTGGGCACCCAGTTTTTGCGTCATATCGAACGCACGCGTATGCTGGTGCATCTGATCGATGTGGGCGAGATCGATCCGGGCAATGTGCTGGCAGCCTATGAAACCGTAAACCAGGAACTGGTCAAACACAATCCAGCACTGGCCCATCGGCCCCAAATATTGGTATTGAATAAAATGGATATGCCCGGGGCAGAGGAAAACGCGGCGCTGTTTCTGGAGGCCGTGCCCGAAAACGAAGTTTTTTCCATATCCGCGCTCAAAGGCACTGGTACCAAACGATTACTATCACGCATCCTTAATATGCTAGAGGGAAACTAAATTATGCGGGTCGGTTTATTCGGCGGTACATTCAATCCCATCCACCATGGCCACTTGCGTGCTGCCGTGGAGATACAGGAAAGCTTCCGTTTGCAAAAACTCTACCTGATTCCAGCAGCCCTGCCGCCCCACAAAGATTTAAAGAATGTGCTCTCGGCATCCGATCGGATCGAAATGACGCGCCTGGCCATTCAGGATTACCCGGATTTCATTTTGTCCGACGTCGAGTTGAAACGCAGTGGCCCGTCCTATACCGTCGATACGGTTCAAGCGTTTCAGAACGATCTGGAACCTGGTAGCGATCTTTTTCTAATCATGGGACTGGACGCCTTTCTGGAGATTGACACGTGGAAGGCCTATAAGCGCTTGGTTCAAATGCTGCCGATCATTGTGATGGCCCGGCCGCTTCAGGAAGGTGTTATTACCCATACCGAATGGGCGGCCATGACAGAATTGATTCATACCCAAATATCTG
Source organism: uncultured Desulfobacterales bacterium (assembly GCA_964633115.1). Taxonomy (GTDB): domain Bacteria; phylum Desulfobacterota; class Desulfobacteria; order Desulfobacterales; family B30-G6; genus B30-G6. Next base: position 19,046 of record CAZWEO010000018.1, on the reverse strand, counting down.
ATGCGTACCAATTTTCTAATCAAAAAAATTGCTATCTACACCAACGCTATCAACCGATTCATCGGCAACCCATTAGCATGTTGGATATCTCCGCAACCAAAATCCGGCAATTGGTTCGGCAAAACCGATCCATACGATTTTTAGTTCCCCAATCTGTTGAAAACTATATTTTAAAGCAAGGAATCTACGCATGACAGACACGGATGGCAAAACAATCCAAGCAACCATTAAACCCTATATTCAAGCTGTATTGGGGCGCAAAGCCCAGCAGGTCGTCATATTGGATTTACAGAATTTGACATCATTCGCCGATGCATTCATTATCTGTTCGGGCAAATCAAATCGACAAGTCGCTGCCATTGCTGAACATGTCCAGATTGAATTAAAAAAACAGGGTAAACATCCAATTCATGTGGAGGGCAAAAAAGAAGGCCACTGGGTTCTAATGGATTATGGCGATATCATTATTCATATTTTCTTTGAGTCGGTACGCCAATTTTACGATCTGGAAGGGCTCTGGATTGATGCCAAGCGGATTTTAGTGGAGTATGACACGTAGCACAGCACCTCATAATTAGTAATATGCATCCATAGATAAAAAAGGGGCTGCGGGTTACGGGTTGCGCGTATCGCGTTGCGAGTTGCTGACAGTCTTCAGTAACTCGCCCCACGTAGTACGAAACTCGCAACTCAGAATCACTTGAATCCTCGAACCCTAATTTCAAGATGAAATGACCAATTTTAACTGGACCACAAAGGCATCCTACATGACCATAAAGAAAAAATGTATGTTAATAATTCTGGACGGCTGGGGCGCCCGCGATGCTTACCATGGCAATGCCGTTGCTCAGGCGGCGACCTCTAACCTGAATCAACTTCGCGATCAATACCCCAGCTCCTTGCTGACTACCTTTGGTAATGCAGTGGGTCTGCCCGACGGCATCATGGGAAATTCAGAGGTGGGACATTTGAATATCGGTGCCGGCCGAATCGTCTATCAAGATCTGCTACGTATCGATCAGGCCATTGCCGGCGGTCAGTTCTTTGAAAATTCGGCCATATGTCAATTAATGGCCACGGTTCAAAAAGCCGAATCAACCCTCCATCTCATGGGTCTGGTATCCGACGGCGGCGTCCATAGCCAATTAACCCATTTACTGGCGCTATTGGATATGGCTGCTGCGCATCAGATCTCAAAGGTTGCAGTTCATGCCATCATGGACGGTAGAGATACGTCGCCCACCGGTGGGGCCGGTTATTTGCAAACCATTCAATCCCATCTGGACAAAATCGGCACCGGTTTTATCGCATCGATTTGTGGCCGTTATTTTGCCATGGATCGTGACAAACGCTGGGACCGCGTCGAAAAAGCATATAACCTTTACACCCGTGCCGAAGGTACCCCTGAAAAAGACGCCCTGACTGCGATCCAAAACGCCTATCAGAAAAATGAAACAGATGAATTTATCAAACCGATTGTTATTACAGATGCTGATGGCATACCGCGCGGGCAGGTTAAAGATGGCGACGGTATCCTATTTTTCAATTTCCGAGCAGATCGGGCCCGAGAAATAACGCATGCATTTACGGACGAAGGCTTTGATGAATTTGAACGTGGTTCCCGGTTAAATCTGTGCGGTTATACCTGCATGACCCTTTACGATTCCGATTTTACCCTGCCCATCGCCTTTAAACCCAAATCCATGCAGAACATTCTGGGTCAGGTCATCAGTGATGCGAGCTTAAAACAGCTTCGTATTGCAGAGACGGAAAAATATGCCCATGTGACTTACTTTTTCAGCGGTGGTCGCGAAGAACCGTTTCCGGGAGAGGACCGCTGCCTGATTCCATCACCACGCGAGGTGGCTACCTATGATCAAAAACCGGAAATGAGCGCAGTTGAGGTAACCCAGGAAGTCCTTAAACGCCTGGATAGCGATACTTATGATTTAGTCGTGCTTAATTTTGCCAACATGGATATGGTCGGCCACACCGGTATATTACCGGCGGCTGTTAAGGCTTGTGAAACGGTCGATCGCTGTGTGGGGCAAATCGTTGCCAAGTTGCAGGAAAAGCAATGGTCCGCCATGATCACGGCCGATCACGGCAATGCTGAAAAAATGATCGCTGATGATGGTAACCCGCATACCGCCCATACCGTGGGCCGGGTTACCTGTATTTTGGTGGATGACGATTTCAAAGGGAAGGCTTTGCAAGATGGAGCCTTATGTGATATTGCCCCCACCCTGCTTCAAATTATGGGCTTGCCCCAGCCTCAGGAAATGACCGGAACATCATTAATAGCTATAAGCGATAAGCCGTAAGCTGCATACAGCTTACGGCTTAAATGCCAGCTATGTTTTGTTGGCAGTGCTTACACACCTTGGCGCGTTTCTTGACAATCTCCGCACAAAAGGGGCACTCCCGCGTGAAAAAGCGTTCATGAATCTTGGCAACGGATTCATCCAGTTGCTTCTCGACCAACTCGTTGCCCACTTTTAAATTTCTGAGGGGTTCGATGGCTTCCAGATCGCCGATATCGCCCAGCATCTCCGCCGCTTTCAAACGGACACGCGCCGGTTCGGTGGGATCCAGCAGCATACGCAGAGCAGTCTCAACATCCTTGTCCACAAAGCATTGAGCCAGGATAGAAAAACCTTTTTTAATGGCCTCCTTGAGCATTTCTTCCTGCATAAGGACCTGGTCGTCAATAATCTGCCCCTGGGCGCCCATGGGACTGAAAACCGGCATCAGCTCAAATTGCACAGTTCCCGGGTAGTTCATCTTGCGGTATGAAGCGGTGTGGTTATAGTTTTCTTTCATATTTTCCCATCCTTGACTATATATGGGACAATCGTCATTGAAGCACAAATATAGATAAGGAGATCCCCACCCCAGACCATCGCTGAAATTGATGGGCGGTACTTCCCACAAGTTCATCACCTCACCACAATCAGGACAAGTGGGTTTGTCTTGTGCCATGATTCTTTCCAGCACTTCTTCCTTGGTTTCAAATACCATGTTTTCCTCCACGTAAAATCGTTGATCGATTTTACGTTGCGCGGCTGACCCGCGACATAATCATTTAATATTTATATGAATCCTGACTCTGTAAACTCAGCAAATCTGCATCAATTGTAAGTGTCTTTTCAGGATTGTCAATGTAAATCGGGTCGCGCCTTTTTGGCGCGACCCGATTTACATTTAGGGGAAGATCTTTCCAGGGTTCAGTATCCCCCTCGGATCAAACAGGTTTTTAATCTGGCGCATATAGTCGAGGCTTCTGCCATGCTCAGCCTGCATATAGTCACGCTTACCGATGCCGACCCCATGCTCTCCGGTTGCCGTACCACCGTACGATAGCGCTTTGTCCACCATCTCCCGGCTGATTTTCCCGATCAATTTCCAGTCTTCCGGATTATTCTTGCGGCCGGCCAGATTCAGATGCAGGTTTCCGTCTCCGGCATGACTGAAGGCATAACCGGGTATCCCCGCTGATTCGGCTGCCTTTCGCGCACTGGCAATAATTTCGGAATAGGCCGTCGGCGGGACCGCCACATCGATGACCTGGGTGCCGCAATCAGGATGGTTGCGAATGATCATTTCACCCAGTTCATGCCGGGCCTCGAAAAATCGGTTGCGCTCTTCGCGCCCCAGTCCGGATCGAACCTCAACCTGGCCGACTTCCTGGCATACCTCCTCAACCAACTCCAGAATTTCACTCAAATAAGCCAGGGAAGGCCCATGAAACTCGATAAACAACGTGGGCGATTCGGCCAGACCCAGATTTTTTTCCTGGTTAAACAGCCGGATACAGGCCGTATCCAGTAACTCCAAGGAGGCCGGATTCAGTCCGGCGCGCCGTATCGTTACCACGGCTTCACTAGCGGCCTCGATTGTAGGGAATGTGACAATGGCAGCAGCATATTCCTCGGGCAGGCCCACCAACCGAACTGTGGCCTGTACCACAAGGCCAAGGGTACCCTCAGAACCCACGAACAAATGCAGCAGGTCGTAGCCCGAGGATGTCTTGGCTGTGCGCGATCCGGTTTCGAGGATGTCGCCGTTGGCCATCACCATTTTCAGCCGCAATATAAAATCTTTGGTGGAACCATAATAGACGGTACGGGTACCACTGGCATTGTTGGCGATCATACCACCGATGGTAGCCCGGGCGCCCGGGTCGGGCGGGAAAAAGAGTCCGGTGTACTTAAGGTGATCATTCAGGTCCTGATAGACCAGGCCCGGTTCCACGTCCACCTGAAAATCCTCGGTGCGAACATCCAAGATCCGGTTCATCTGCGCAAAATCCAGCACAATTCCTTTCTGAATGGGTATGGGGTTACCCTCCAGGCTGGAACCTGAACCCCAGCCCACCAGCGGGATGCGACTGTCATTGGCATACCGAACCACGGCAGAAACCTCCTCGGCGCTTTGGGGCCATATTACCACCTCAGGGCGCACAGGGGCATGCTGGGATTGATCCTTGGCATGCAGATCCAGTACGGATTCTCCGGTAGATATGCGGTCGGGTCGTACGAATTGAGATAATTCTTCAATATTTTTCGGGGTGATGGGAGTGAAGTTCAAAGCAACTGCTCCTGGCTAAATTTTGTTTGAGTTCCAAATTTAATAGGGGAAAGGCTCTCAGGAGTCAAGCAATAGCCATCCGGATATTCTGACTGATAGATTACAACGGTAAGCAGTAAACAGCCTATGGAAGCCCCCGACTCGCCCGTAGGGTGAATTTTTATGAGATGAAACGTTGCAACCCTTTATGAATAGAGACCAATAATCGTTAAAAAATAAAATAGTAATAAATATCTCATAAAAATTCATGCAAGACTTCCGCGATCCAGATTTCGATATTGCACCGCTTCGGCAACATGATGCTGTTTCAATTCAGCAACACCCTCGATATCTGCAATGGTCCGAGCAATCTTCAGAATACGGCTGTGTGCGCGCGCCGATAGTCCCAGCTTGTCAATGGCGGTTTCTAAAAGGTCGTGACAGGCATTGTCAATCCGACAGTGTCGCGTGATCAAACGGCTGTTCATCTGGGCATTGCAATAGATGTGCATATTCCGGAATCGATGCGATTGAATCGACCTGGCATTTGCCGCCCGTTGACGGATACTTTCGGAAGACTCAGACGCTACAACCCCTTTGAGCTCCCTATAAGGCACTGCTGGCACATCCACGTGCAGATCGATGCGGTCCAATAAAGGGCCCGAAATTTTGGATCGATAACGCTGGATCTGGTGAAAAGTGCAGCGGCATTCGTGCTTGGGATCCGAAAAATAACCACAAGGACATGGATTCATGGCCGCCACCAGCATAAAGCTGGAAGGATAGGTAATCGTGGATTTGGCCCGTGAAATGGTGACCTTTAAATCTTCCAGGGGTTGTCGCAGCACTTCCAACACGTGCTTTTTATATTCGGATAGTTCATCCAGAAATAAAACCCCATTGTGCGCCAGGCTGACCTCACCCGGCCTGGGGATGTGGCCGCCGCCGATCAACCCGGCATCTGAAATCGTATGGTGGGGCGAACGGAAGGGACGTTTGGTGACCAGGGCCCTGTCCTTTTGCAAAAGGCCCATCACGCTAAACACCTTGGTGGTCTCGATGGCCTCTTCAAAAGTCAAAGCCGGCAATATCGTAGGCAGCCGCTTGGCAATCATGGTCTTTCCGGATCCGGGCGCACCGATCATAAGCAGATTGTGTCCACCGGCTGCGGCAATCTCCATGGCCCGTTTGACATGCTCCTGACCCATGACTTCAGAAAAATCGTTGTCATAGCGGCTTTGGGTATCAAAAAGCGTTTGTAGATCAGCCTTTACCAGCTCGATCCGCGTAAAGCCGCGAAAAAAATCCACCACCTGTGACAATGTTTCCACCGGATAAACGTCAATGTTTGCCACCACCGAGGCCTCTTGCCGGTTGGCATGCGGCACCATGATGCCGTGGTATCCGGCCTTTCGGGCGGCAATGGCCATGGGCAGGCCGCCGTTAACCGGCTTGACGCGCCCATCCAGCGACAGCTCCCCCATGATAATGTATTTGCTGACAAGCTTTTGAGGAACCAATCGTTCTGCCGCCAATATTCCCAGGGCAATGGGCAAGTCAAAGCCGGTGCCTTCCTTTTTGATATTTGCCGGTGCCAGATTAACGGTGATGCGGTCATCCGGAAATGTATAGCCGGAATTACTGATGGCGGATTTGACCCGCTCCTTACTCTCCTTTACGGCCGCCTCTGGCAGACCAACCGTCGTAAAAGTTGGCAGCCCTCTGGTGATGTCCACCTCCACTTCCACCAGATAAGCATCAATGCCGATGACGGCGCTGCTGATGACTCTTGCAAGCACGAAACCTCCTAAGCAGGAAAGAATAATTGCAATTAAACGATAACAGGTCAGGTTAGGAGCAACAATGCTGTAGAGATTGGGTGCGAATACGGAACTGAATTAAGTATTGTTTACATCGAACATCCAACGTCGAATGAGTAATCGCTCGCACAGCGCAGGTGTTTGCGCTACGTGCCGCTCTAATCTTTATTTAAATAGGATAAATTCCATATTCGATGTTCGGTGTTCTATGTTCGATGTTGGATGTTCATCTGTTGTTTGAGACCGACACAGGAATAAATGTCTTCTTAAACCGGATGATCTTTTTATATAAGTTATACCCGCCACCCCTTCCATAACCCCCAAACCTGCTTTATTATTGACATGCCATGCGCATATTGGAATAAATTCGACTGCTGGAAGCGTAATCCTATCTTTTATTATCACCTAAATTAAGCGGTTCAAGATTTGGGATCAATTAAAAAAGGAGACGGATCGATGATTGAGCAAGAAGCTGCCATAAACTTGATGTATCTGATGGAACTGTCGGAGGATCCAGCCAGTACGGCGCGGTATTTCGAGGAACTAAACCAGTATCTGAGCGATGAAGGCTGCACGTTTTTTGATGGGCCCTTGCCAACCCTGCTGAAACCGCAGTTTTTAACAGTAGAGCAGGTCAACCGTTTGGAGCACGTTGTCAAATCCATCAGCAGTGCGCTCGGCAAGTTGATTGACCTCTACCTGCAAGATGAGGATCTGCGTGCCATGATGCAGTTCAGCGACACAGAAAATGAATTTTTTGCCATCGATCCTTGCTATAAAATACCGCTGGTGATTTCACGCCTGGATGCCTTTATGAGCGGCTATGATATTAAATTTTTGGAATTTAATTGCGATTCACCCGCCGGCAGTTCTTATGCCGATGTGATCGAGTCCGCCTTTAAGGCTTTGCTCGAAAAGATGTCGGTTTTGAAGCGCTGGCAGATTGACTATGTCAACCGGCAGGAACACCTGCTCTATGCGCTGTTGCAATGCTATGCCGAATTCAGATCCCAGCATACCCTATTTCCTGAAAAGCCGACCATCGCCATCGTCGACTGGGAGGATGTGATGACGGCCTCCGAATTTGGATTGCTGCAAAACTTTGTGAGCGAACGTGGGTATAAAACAATCGTCACCAGTCCACAGCAGTTTGAAATCAAGAGTGGTAAAATGGTCGCGGCCGGTGAGGTTGTTCATTTAATTTATCGACGCGTAATTACGCGCGAGTTGATCGACAAACGCAGTGAGGCCGAGGCCTTCATCACGGGGATCAAAACCCATCTGGCATGTGTCGTTAATCCGTTTCGATCATTTATCGTAGGCAATAAAAAAATCCTGGCAGCATTGACTGATGATCGGTTTCAACATATTTTCTCGCAGACCGAACGCGACGTAATTGCCAGCACCATTCCCTGGACCAAGGTGTTGTCGGATAACAAAGTGATGTATCAAGGCTTTCGCGTGGACCTAAAACCCTTTGTTATCGACAACCAGGCAAAGCTCGTTTTAAAAGCCGCTGTCAGTTATGGTGGCAAGGATGTGTTTTTGGGACGGGAAACCGATCCGCAGAAGTGGGCATCGGTCGTGGATCAACATATCGGTTCCGAAGCCTGGGTTGTTCAGGAATATACGCCGATTCCCCAGGAGATGTTCCCGGTAATAGAATCCAACAATGTCAATTTTAAACTAAAAAAGGTCAACCTCAATCCCTGGGCTTTTCTGGGCCAATATTGCGGGGCTATCTCACGAATCTCCGATAATTCTATCGTCAATGTCAGTCAAGGTGGCGGAATTATCCCAACGATTTGTTTTCGAAAAAGAAAACATCAACTTTAGGAGTATTACACATGTCAAAAACCTATTCATTGGAGAGCATCCGCAAGCACTTGGATGCGGGTGCGCTGCCCTTTAGCGGTATAACCGCAAAGGGTAGCGCTGAATTTAAGTTCCTGCGCCCGGCAGGTTATGCCGGTGTGGCCCTGCACGCCGGTCATGACGTGCGACCAGATGTCGCGGGAAAAATGAAAATCAGTCCTGCTGATCGCAGATATGAAGAAGATCCCCATACCGAAGCATTCCTGCAATCCTTCCCCATCCAGATTGTGGCCCGATACTCACGTTTTGAGTATGATCCCAACCGACCGCCCCAATCAGCCGTTTATACAACTCCGGATACATGTTGGAATCTGGATGTCTGGCATCGCCCTCAAACCAAGGCTGAAACCGCCGAGTCCCTGGATAGGCACCAGGAAATGCATGGCTTGATGGACATTGTTGGCGACTATCTGCTGCAGAATAGCCGCTACGGTATCCTGTTCGACCTGCATTCCTATAATTATCAACGTAAGGGACCGATGGAATGGCATGCGGATCCCAAACCGGTGATCAATCTCGGAACCGGACCGGTCAACCGCGAGATTTTCGGCCCCTGTCTGGAAGATTTCATGGCACGGTTGAAAACCTTCAGCATTGACAGGCGTAAAATCTACGTGGCGGAGAACGAAATTTTCAAGGGCGGCCATTTAGCCCGCCGACTCTCCCGGAACCATTATAATCGCCTGCTTGTTTTGGCCATCGAGTTTAAAAAGGCGTTTATGAATGAATTGTCCGGCGAGCTCTACCCCGACATTCTAAAACAATTGGTGGCCCAGTTCGAGGTCGCGGCCAATGAGTTTGTGGCCTTGCCTTTTTTTCAATCAAGGTAATAACTTGAAAATTTAATATGTTGATATATAATCGTAAAAACATTACTAAATATGCTGATATGAATAAAAATCAAAGAACCTTAGAAAAAGTTATAACCTGCTCAGGAGTGGGGATTCATTCCGGTAAAGATGTGCATCTAACCATCCATCCGGCGCCGGTTAACCACGGTATAAAATTCGTGCGCACAGATCTTTTAAACAGCCCGGACATCACTGCCCACTTTAACCAGGTAGTGGATACCAGCCTGGCTACAGTGATCGGGTACGAAGGGTTTATCGTAAGCACCATCGAACATCTGATGGCAGCTTTTTCAGGTCTTTCCATTGATAATGCCCGGGTGGAAATCGATGCCTATGAAATGCCATTTATGGACGGCAGCGCCGGACCCTTTGCCGAAATGATCCTGAACGGCGGGATCGCGGTTCAGGACAGCCCCAAGTGCTTTTTCGCCATCCAGGAGCCCATTGAGTTGGAAGCCGACGGCAAGTTTGTGGGCATGTATCCGGCTTCTGAATTTAAAATCAGTTGCACCATTGAATACGACCACCCTTTAATAAAGATGCAGACCTGTACATACACGATATCGGAAGAAACCTTTAAAAATGAGATATGCAAAGCCAGAACTTTTGGTTTTCTGGCTGAATATGAAATACTCAAACGCTATGGCCTGTCCAAGGGCGCGTCCCTGGATAATGTGGTGGTCATCGATGGGGAAGAGATCATGAATCCCGAGGGGCTACGCTACCCGGACGAATTCGTACGCCACAAAGCGCTTGACTGTATCGGCGATCTTTCCCTGCTGGGTATGCCCATTTTAGGCCACGTGGTCATGGAAAAATCCGGTCACGCTTTTAATCATGCCTTCCTGAAAAAACTTTTTTCTGAAAAGGCGGCCTGGGCGACGTGTAATTTGGAAGATCAGGCTACAGTCTAAACAGCTAGAAAGCTATAATTAAGCCCTTTGGATCCCTTTGTTAAATAGATTGAAATGAACTGATGCGCATATGAAACGACGACTTGGCATAAAAGTGACTGGACTTTTGCTTTGCAGTTTGATCATGCTGCAACCCGGCATGGTTATGGCCCAGGATGCCAAGCTCAAGAATATCATTGTCACCAATACGCGTGACGACCTGTTGATCTTCCTGACGGTGGAAGGTGCATTTCGCGAAAAAATGGAAACCGCCATATCCAGCGGCGTTCCAGCCGCATTCTCCTTTTTTATTAATCTCTATCGCGTACGAGGCTTTTGGTACGACAAAGAACTGGCCGAGCTCAAAATCCAACACTCCATAAAATATGACAACCTCAAGAATGAATACCTTGTTACGCGTTCATGGGACGACAATCAGCAGCGTGTGGTAAAGTCATTCGATGAAGCTAAAAAACTGATGACCGAAATCGACAGCCTAAAGGTTATCGAACTCAATCTGCTCCAAAAAGGTACCCAATACCAAATCCGAACCAAAGCCCAATTGAGCAAGTTAACACTGCCATTCTATCTGCACTATGTGCTCTTTTTCGTCTCCCTATGGGACTTTGAAACCGACTGGTATACTATCGACTTCATATACTAATGAATAAGAACAACATGGATTCCGCCAGCCTCACAAATGAGGAGCGCAGGCGACGCAAACGGGAAATCGTCATCATCATCGCTATTATCGTCATCGTGGCGGTGCTGACATTTGCCGAAAACCGCGTAATCCATTTTGGAGCCGATTTCCCCATCTCGAACACCATTTTGATGTTCATTCTCATAAACATCAACCTGCTTCTGTTGATTCTGCTCATTTTTCTGGTTCTGAGAAATCTGGTCAAACTACTATACGACCGCAAGCGTAAGGTCATGGGTGCTAAGCTACGGACCAAATTGGTAGTGGCCTTCATCGCCTTGACCTTTCTACCCACGATTGTACTGTTTTTCTTTTCCATCAATTTTATTACCACCAGCATTGAATTCTGGTTCAATGTGCCGGTTGAACAAGCCCTTGAGAATTCTTTACGCGTGGGCCGCAACATCTACACCTTTGCCGAGGAAAACAACCGCTTCTTTCTGGAGCGCATCGCCTACCAAGTAAAGGCCAAAAACCTGTACGAAACGAATAATAAAAAGGCCCTGGCCAAATATATTCAGATCGTCCAGCGCGAATTTAATATAGATGCCGTTGAAGTCTATTCTGCCAATTCAAAGCGCTTGATCTTTGCCTTAGCACCCGAATTAGAGGGCAAGCCGTTTAAAACCGTCTCCGCCGCCGACTTCCAGCAAAAAATGCAGACCAACCAGGTACGCTCCATTTCGGAAAACTACCGCAAAGACCAGCTACTGCGTACAATCGGTACGGTACCATTTGGCGTAGAACATGCTGAGGCCAAGGCTTACCTGGTTTTAAGCGACCTGATTCCACGGGATCTGTCCGAAAAAATGTTGTCCATTTCACGCGGGTATGAAGAATACCAGCAGATCAAACTGCTCAAAAGACCGATTCAAATCACTTATTACATTACCCTATCGATTGTGGCACTCTTGGTTCTGTTTTGTGCGGTCTGGTTTGGTTTCTATCTGGCCAAGTCGATTACGATCCCCATTATGGCGCTGGCAGATGGCACCAAAAAGGTTGCCGAAGGCGATTTAAGCTTTTCCATTGGTGCTGTGGCCGATGACGAAATCGGGAGCCTAGTAAGCTCCTTTAACACAATGACCAGGGATCTGCGCAATAACCGCGAACAACTGGAGCTGTCCGCCCGCATGCTGCACGAGCGCAATATTGAAATCGAAGCCCGCCGTCAGCACATCGAGATCGTATTGCGTAATGTCTCTACCGGTGTGGTCACTATCGACGCCGACGGCGTCGTGACCACCCTCAATAAATCAGCCGAAAAAATGCTCAATCTGCAGGCCGAAAAAATTTTGAACACAAGCTATCAGAATCTACTTTGGGGACAACACTTGGATCTTGCCGAAGAAGTCGTGGGAAGTCTGGCCAGTGCCCAGGAGAAGGCCGTGGAAATGCCACTCAAGCTCACAATCGACGGTCGACCACGAAGTTTTTTGATAAGCCTTAACGCCTTGACCGATGATACTGGCAAACACATGGGTATTGTCATGGTTTTTGACGATCTGACGGAGCTTGAGAAGGCCCAGCGCATGGCGGCCTGGCGAGAGGTTGCGCGACGGATTGCCCATGAAGTTAAAAACCCGCTCACTCCCATTACGCTTTCGGCCCAACGGCTCAAACGTAAATACTCTCAAACCCTCAATGAACCCGTCTTTGATGAATGCACCCAAACCATCATCGATCACGTGGAATTGATACAGAATCTCGTTAACGAGTTTTCGGCTTTTGCCCGGTTTCCGACCGCGAATCCAAAGCCTTGTAAATTGCTGCCGATTATTGAGGAAACCGTGGCGCTCTACCGGGAAGGGCATCCCGATATTAATTTTTCAATCAACGAGAACGGTGACATCCCCTCACTCAATTTAGATCGTCAGCAAATCAAGCAAGCCATGATCAACCTTGTGGATAACGCCATTGCCGCCATCCGTCAGAATGGTGACATTGCCATCTCTTTGGATCACGACAATCAAAGTGATAAAGTCAGTGTCGAAGTCGCGGATAGTGGCACCGGTATATCGGATGAAGATAAAAGACGGCTATTTGAACCCAATTTTTCGACCAAAAAAAGCGGTATGGGCTTGGGATTGACCATTGTCAGCACCATCGTCAATGATCATCATGGAACGATCCGTGTACAGGATAATGAACCCCACGGCTCGCGTTTTATTGTGGAAATACCAGTATAGGCTGTAGGCTGAAGACTATTAGGCTGTTAGGCGTTTAGCCGCTAATAGCCTAAAGGCCTATACACCTAAAAAGCTAAGAAGGATCTACTATGTTTCCATCCATTCTAATTGTCGATGATGAGCCCTCCATCCTACAGACTTTGGGCGGCCTACTTACGGATGAAGGTTTTGAAGTTATTACCGCCCTAAACGGTTATGAAGCGCTGAAGGTGATCGATGTTGAATCGCCTGATCTGGTTCTGCTGGATATTTGGATGCCCGGCATCGACGGCATCGAAACCCTGAAAGAAATTAAAAAGGATAATCCCAATGTCCAGGTAATCATTGTCACCGGACACGGTACCATTGAAACAGCGGTCAAAGCCACCAAGTTGGGCGCCTTTGACTTGATCGAAAAACCGCTATCCATCGACAAGGTCATTTTATCTATCAACAATGCCCTTAATTTTCGACGGCTGGAAGAAGAAAATCGATATTTGCGCCGCAAAACCTTAGAAAAAAATTCAATTGACGGTCATAGTCCGGTGATCAGCGAACTTAGAAAACAAATTGAGTCTGTCGCTCCGACAGACTCATGGGTGCTCATCACTGGTGAAAACGGTACCGGCAAAGAACTGGTGGCACGCACCATTCACCAACTCAGTTCGCGGTCTGAGTTTCCCATGATTGATGTCAATTGCGCCGCCATCCCCGACGAGTTGATCGAAAGCGAACTTTTCGGTCACGAGAAGGGATCCACTGCTGGGACTCTGAGTAAAAAAGTCGGTAAATTTGAATTGGCCAGTAACGGCACTATTTTTCTGGATGAAATCGGTGATATGAGCTTGGTGACCCAATCCAAAATATTACGGGTACTCCAGGAGCAACAGTTTCAACGTGTGGGTGGTAGTCGGACCTTGCAGGTTAGTGTTCGGGTTATCGCCGCCAGTAACAAAGATCTGAATGATGAGATCCTATCCGGCAAATTTAGAAAAGATCTTTTTTACCGGATCAATGTGGTGCCAATTACAGTACCCGCCCTTAGGCATCGTCAGGAAGATATACCCTTATTGGTGGAAACCTTTCTAAACGAAAATGTGAAAAAAGGCCTGGGTTCCCGTAAAGACATCAGTAAAAAGGCCCTTAGCTTGTTGCAGGCCTATGAATGGCCCGGAAATGTTAGAGAACTGAAGAATCTTTTGGAACGTCTGACCATCATGGTAGATGGTGAGCTAATCGATGTGGTCGACCTACCGGCACCCTATAACCCCCAGACCTTGGAATCGACCGATATGAGCGAATCACAGCTGTTGGCCAATGATTCACTCAAAAGCGCCAAGAAATCATTCGAGAAGGCATACCTTCGCAATAAATTGCTTGAACATGAGAATAACGTCAGCAAGACAGCCAAAGCTATTGGCGTGGAACGTAGTTACCTGCATAAGCTGATCAAACGGCTTGAAATCAAAAACGAGTAGCGCCTGCCGGGTTACGCGTGTCGCGTTACGGGTTGCGGGGATCGAGTTACAAGTGTCGAGTTGCGAGTTACTGCTATCGGGTATCGTGGCTCTGGATTCGGCAATAAATGTTTTTGCCCGCCAAAAGGCAGTGGGCAGGCTATTCGAATTGGAGCGACTAAGTCTTTTGCCTGTGTGCGAAAGGGTCGCGTTTCATAAAATCGTGCAATGATCCTAATTTCAGAGATGGTTGAGATTGTCCATTATATATTCTTTGTCATGTTTTTTATGCAACCTTGGGGTTTATTATGAGGATAATCAGCGGAACCCTAAGGGGCAAAAAGCTGCATCCATTCAAGGGCACCGATATTCGTCCCACTTCCGATCGCACCCGGGAAGCAGTATTTAACATTCTCTCAGACCAAATTCCGGGCGCCCAGGTACTGGATCTATTTGCTGGCAGCGGAGCCATGGGTATCGAGGCCATGAGCAGGCAGGCCGCTACGGCCACCTTCGTGGATAAAGCGCCGGCAGCCATTGACTTGATAAAAAAAAACATAAATGCTTGCGGCCTTGGCGCTAAAACTAAGATCATCCAATGGAACATCGAACGCAGTTTGGCCTGCCTTGACGCCGCGCAACCACCTTTTGACCTCATTTTCTTGGACCCACCCTACGGACAAAACTTGGCTGATCCAGCTTTGTCCCATCTCATAAAAACCGGTGCCTTGGCCGCTGATGCCTGCCTTGTACTGGAACACGGACAGATCGAAGATTTGCCTCTGCCCCGCAATCAATTCCAATTGAATAACCAGAGGCGCTACGGAAAAACCCTTGTTTCCTTTCTGAGTTATATGCTATAAATTTCTCCGCGCATAGCAATTCTCACCACAACCAATTGTAATTATTATTTTTATCACTGGAGGCTGTCAATTTATGCAAAAAATTGCTATCTATCCAGGCTCTTTCGATCCGGTTACCAATGGGCATCTCGATATCGTCGAACGCGGACTTTACATCTTCGATAAAATTATTGTGGCCATCTTGTTGAATCCTGCTAAAAAATCCTTATTTACAGTTGAAGAACGCATGGAAATGCTGCAAGTCAGTATGAAGCAATTTAAGAATGTGGAATTCGATACCTTCGATGGACTCCTGGTGGATTATGCCCGCCAATGTAAAGCGCACGCGATCCTACGCGGTATGCGGGCTGTATCCGATTTTGAATATGAATTTCAGTTGGCCTTGATGAATCGTCGCCTGCAAAGGGATATCCAAACCGTATTCTTGATGACCGGTTTGCGCTGGATATTTACCAGTTCATCCATTATCAAGGAGGCTGCTCAATTCGGCGGTGACATCGAGGACATGGTGCCACCGATTGTAAATAAGAGATTAAAGCAAAAATATACCCGCTAACTCTAAAATACCGCCGTAGAACAATGCTCGCATTAGAAGAGCATTTTGATGAGTACAAATCCCCCCACCAACAATATCGTAAAGACTACTGCTAGTATGTTAAAATACTTATCGATAAAGGCCTGGATGTGAGGCCCGAATTTATAAATAAGCCCCCCCACCAAAAAGAAACGCAGCGATCGTGACACGGCTGACGCTAACAAAAATATAAAAAAGTTAATTTTAAAAGCACCCGCCGTAATGGTAAAAACCTTGTAGGGAATAGGGGTGAAACCGGCAATTCCTACAGCCCAAGCATCATACTGATGATATAGAGACCCAATGTAGGCGACTTTTTCGGTAAGGCCGTAAAAGGCCACAATTTTCTCACCCAGCATGGACATGAAATGCCAACCGATAAAGTATCCCAGGATCCCACCTAATACCGATCCTATTGAGCAGATCAACGCAAATTTCAGGGATTTTTCTGGTTTGCCGACTGCCAGGGCGATTAGTAAAACATCCGGCGGTATGGGAAAAAAAGAAGACTCGCTAAAAGCGAGGATAAATAGTGCCCAGCTGCCATAGGGTGTCTCCGCCCAACTCAGAACCCAGTCGTATAGTTTTTTAAACACGATATTGATCCCACCCTACTGTTTCTAAAAATAGATCATCAAAATTCGGGTTAGGTCTGCCAACCATGCTCACCCATCAGTTTGACAAAACGGCATCCGCCCAAATTGGTTTCCTTAATACCCCGCTCGTCCTTGGTTATCTTGACCAGATCCTGGGAGTATCGATCCCCCACAGGTACAACCAAGCGTCCCCCTATAGCCAATTGATCCACTAAGGTTTGAGGTACACGCGGCGCGCCGGCTGTTACCATAATTGCATCGAAGGGGCTCTCATCCTGCCAGCCAGTGGTACCATCTGAATAGCGGGTGACGATGTTATGATATCTGAGGGTATCAAAAAGCCGGCGTGTCTTGATAAATAATGCGTGGATTCTTTCGATGGTATAGACCCGAAAAACAATTTGAGCCAGAACCGCCGCCTGATAACCGGAGCCAGTACCGATTTCCAGTACGCGGTCATCGGATTTTAGTTGCAGCGCCTGAGTCATTTCGGCAACGATATAAGGTTGCGAAATGGTTTGTTGATCACCAATGGGTAAGGGGAAATCACCATAGGCCTGATCCATCAAGGCTTCACTGACAAATTGGTGCCGCGGCACCTTGCGCATGGACAACAGTACCTTCAAGTCGTGAATACCACGGGCTTCGATCTGTTTATCCACCATATCCGAGCGTTGGCGTTCAAATTTCCGGGACTCATTTTTCATGGGCTGTTGTCTACCAAAACGAAAACTAGGAGTCAATAAAAGGGAAACAATGCATGCTACCACTTCCAATTTGCAATAGAGGATTACAGTAACATAGTGTCATTTTCGCTTTAAAAACCTCTTGAGTTTTGTGCAATAGTTATTCACAATGCAGCATCGTCGACATCATCTAATTCTGTTCGAGAGGATGTATGAATAGCACAAAACATATTGTTATGGCGATCATTTTTTCCATTGTCATCGTAATCGCCGGGACCTTTGGCTACATGCTGATTGAAGGCTGGGATGTTCTCGATGCCCTTTACATGACCGTCATTACTTATTCCACGGTTGGTTACAGCGAGGTTCATGAAATCAGCAAACTGGGGCGGCTGTACACGGTAGTTCTAATCTTTCTAGGTGTTGGTTTCTTTCTATATGTGGCCGGTGCCATTATACAGTTTATGGTTGAGGGTCAAATTCGGACCGTTTTTGGGAGGAGAAAATTGGACAAAAAAATTAATCGATTAAACAACCACTACATCGTCTGTGGATACGGACGTATCGGCAGGGTTTTATGTAAGACTGTCAGTCGATCCCCCATCGACCTGGTGGTAATTGAAGGCGATGGTAAACTGATTCCGGCAATGGATCATGATAATATCCTCTATCTATGTGGCGATGCCACCGACGAAGAGCTGCTGCTCAAGGCCGGTATCCAGCGAGCCCGCGGACTTGTGGCTGCATTGGGAACCGATGCCGAAAACGTTTTTTTAGTTTTAACCGCCAGACAGGTAGCACCGGAGCTCTTTATTACCGCTCGAGCATCCGGAAAAGATGCCAAAAAGAAATTGCAGGCGGCCGGCGCCGATATTGTTGAATCCCCCTATGAGATGGGAGCAGCCCGCATGGCCCAACGTATCCTGCGCCCCACCGTGACAACCTTTTTGGATTTGGCCTTCGGCTCCAGCCGGACAGACATCCAGATGGAAGAAATTCCAGTTAGACCGGATTCCTCTCTTTGCGATGTTATGCTCAAAGATTCAGGCATCCGTCAAAAATACAATCTCATTATCATCGCCATTAAAAAACCAGACGGCGACATGCAGTTTAACCCTTCTTTTGAAGCCCAGATAATACCCGGTGATACGATGGTCGCGGTGGGAGAAATCGGAAATTTGCACCAACTCGAGAAAATCTTAAACCCCAAATAAGATATAAAATCGCTTCGACAAATTAATTATCTAAGGATGGCACTATTTATATCTTATAGATGATGCGATTTTCGGTAATAATAATATCCATATATTTATCGTGGGATTCCATGGGAATCTGTTGAACGATCTGGCATTCCAGCGATAGAGCAACTTTGCGTGTGGTGATGGGAAGTTTCCCGATAAATCGATCATAGTAGCCCTCACCGGAACCGATCCGACCCCCTTTTTCATCCAGCGCTACCCCAGGAATAATGGCAATATCAATACGATCAATGGGGATAATCTTACATCGATCCGGGTCTGGTTCCACAATTTTCCGGGGGCCCATTTTCATGTCGGCGGGGAAATTATCGATCTTGTATAGCTGCATTGCATAATTTTCTATGTCAAAGGCTGGTAAGGCGATGATCTTGTGAACGCTAAAACAGCGTTCTATCATCCGGCTAGTATCCACGACATTCGCATGCGGCATATAGAGCAAGGCGATGTGGGACTCAATAAAATTAGCAAATTCGAACAAACGATTCTCAATTTGATTCTGCTTTTCTACCAGGTCCTCATCCGAAATGGATTCAATGGTTTTAATAACACGATCACGAATATCACTTTTTGATTCTTGAACTTCTTCCATAGCGTTCTCCGAAATCCTCTTTTATTCCTTAGAAATAATTTTGAATCAGGTAATATAACAAAAGCGAATTTATATGTCAACTTTCAATAATCATTGACTAAATTGGGTGGCCGTGGTAGACGAGCGGTACAAATTTATGCCAG
>CAZWEO010000017.1:0-67137 GCA_964633115.1 uncultured Desulfobacterales bacterium | reverse complement strand
GAAAAGAGTGTTACACGCTAAAAAATTAAAGGTCTATGTTTCGCTGTAGTGCTAAGCTTTCCACATTAAAACCATACAAACAATGAAATACTGCGAGACGCTTTCAGATGATGAAGTGGTTCGGCATTTTTCTTATCACTATCCTGTCGATATTGGAACCCCTTGGGGATCACCCATACGCGATACAAGCCATTAATTCAGAATTGGCTCAAAATAGCGCTACCCAAACCCCCTTGATTCTCAATTTGGCACTGAACGGTAATCAAACAGCGCGACCTGGAAAAACAGCTTAAGGTGATGACGTTAGAAAAACGGGTAGCCCTTTTAATTGGTAATAGTGATTATCAGACCGCTCCCCTCAAAAATCCCATCAACGATGTGCGCCTAATGGAAAAGACTCTCAAGCATTTGGGTTTTGAAACCATTCGGGCTGAAAATGCTACCCAAAACCAAATGAAACGTCTTATCGTTGATTTTGGTCGTAAAATCCGGGAAGGCGGCGTGGGTCTCTTTTTCTACGCTGGTCACGGCATGCAGGTAAAAGGTCACAATTATTTAATACCCGTGGGCGCCGTAATCGACTCCGAACAGGATGTCGAATTTGAATCGGTTGACGTAGGGCGAGTTTTAGCTAAGATGGATGCGGCTCAAAATCGTTTGAACATCGTCATTTTAGACGCCTGCCGCAACAACCCATTCAAAAGAAGTACCCGCGGCGGGACGCGTGGACTTGCTACGGTGGATGCGCCCCGGGGAACTTTTATTGCCTATGCGACCGGCCCCGGCTCGGTGGCAGTGGATGGTGAATACGCAAACAGTGTATTTACAAAAGCATTGGCAGACACGATTCAGGTTGAAGGTCTAAAAATCGAAGAGGTTTTTAAACAGATACGGGCGACTGTGCGCGTGAATACCAATGGGCAGCAGATTCCTTGGCAATCATCATCCCTGGAAGGTGATTTTTATTTCTCTCTTCCCAAGCAATCGGCCACCAAGTTACCGAAACACCGGGTCTTGCCAACATTTTAACCTGACAGGCATAGTATGATAAAAAAAAGAGCCAACCTAACTTTTGTACTGATGCTCACATTTATGCTTAGTTGGCCGGTATGTGTGGCGAAAGCATCACCAGAAGTGGTTGTGACCACGAGTGTGAAAATATGGCAAAACACCTGGATTTATCGCCCTAACTCCGATGGAAAATTCATGGGGTCGTCTTTTTTAATTGGTCCAAGCGTCAAAATAAGCATGGATAAATATTTCGCTGGCATTACCTATATGAGAACATCAACGGACTATGATCTTCGCTGGCGGAATTACAGTATGAAAACACCGCGTGAAGACACTGATGTGGTGTTTGGGTACTTAGTCAATTCAAACCTGGCTGTTGTTACTGGCTATAAAGGCATTCGATACTCACCCCAGAATTATCAGGACCAAGAATGGGAGAGCCAGGGATCTAATTCAATTGATGCTGGAATGGTGGGAATCTCTCTTAATAAAGAATTGAAGCAAAATGGTCTGACCCTGACAGCCATTCTATCAGCTGGTTTGTATCAAGCTGAATCCGAAGTTGAATATAAAGATGACTCCGATGAGGATGAATCTGAAGGAGACCTGCTACACTTTGGTGTTAAGGGGGAAATCTATTCTAGCCAAGCTGGGCTTACCTTACCCTTGTCTGAAAAGTCTTTCCTGAATATCAGTTATAAATACCAGATTCTGAATAGTTATGCAGGTACAAACATGGACTTTAAAGGCATGCTATTCAGTATCGATTTTGTATTCTAGATTATTTAATCGAAAACTCTTCGTTGAGATGCTCTATCTATACCTTTTATACAAGTCAACATGAATCACTTGGGTTACCTGACCAATTTTGCTTTGCGCTTGAAATTTACAAGTATAAAGTATAATGCTGATTACCGAAAGAACTGTGTTGCTCGCCTTTTTATCGATTTGTAAGACCACACCGGCATTTTACAAAGATCATTTTTTCCAAACCCAACAAAAGAGGAGGATTCCATGAAACGTAGAGGAAATAGATACAGCTTAATCAAGACACACTTTGCGATTTTTACTTGTCTCTGCATCATTACCGTTCTCCTGCTGCCGACCAGTGCCCTGGCACGTAATATCCGGGTGGGCATTATCGACTGTTACAGTGGGCCAGCGGCCGTTTATGGGCAGGACGCCTTGAATGGGTTCAAGCTAGCCCTGGAAGACATCAATAAAAAGGGCGTTCTAGGCGGCAAAATTGAATTCATGACCCGGGATACGAAATTTAAAGTAGACATCGCCCTGAACATGGCCAAAGAGCTTGTACTGCGCAAGGACGTCGATGTACTGGTGGGCACGATCAACAGCGGCGCTGCCATGGCCGTATCCGCGGCGGTGGCCAAGGCAGAGAAGGTCCCCTTTATCACCTGGATTTCAAAAAGCGAGCGCATCACCGGTGAAAAGGGTCACCGATATGTATTCTCGGCAGGTGAAAATACAGCCATGGCCGGAAAAGCCGGTGGCGTGGCCCTGTCCAAAAAGCCCTACCGCAGATACTGGATCGCCGGCGATGATTATGAATACGGTCACGCCATAGGCAATGCCGCCTGGAGGAATCTGAAAGCCAACAAGGCCGACGTGGAAAAAATCGGCGAATCATGGTGGAAACCGGGAGAGCCGGACCTGATTCCGTATATCACCGCGATTCTGACGGCCAAACCCGATGCCGTCATTTTCTGTACTGGCGGCCGCAGCATGACCAACATTATGAAGGCGGTCAAGGCCACAGGTATGGCCAAAAAGGTGCCGATCTACATTCACAGCGCCACCGATCATGCCGTCCTCAAGCCTCTCGGCAAGGAAGCGCCTGAAGGGGTTTTGGGCACCATGGATTACCACTTCTACTATCCGGAAACACCGGAAAACAAGAAATTCGCCCAGGAATTTCAGGCGAAATACGGGACGCCTCCCGGATTTCCGGCCTTTCACGGCTACATTACCGCAAAGTTTATAGCCGCCGCCTTTGAACAGGCTGGCTCCTTAAACAAGGAAAAATTCATCGATGCCTTGGAAAACCTGGAAGTCATGAGCCCTGCCGGAATGGTTCGCATGCGTGCCTGTGATCACCAGGCGGTGTTGCCCATGTACCTGGGTGTTACCAAAAAGGAAGCTGGCAAAGACTACATCGTGGCCTCGGATATCGTTACCTTGACTGGGGATGACGTTATGCCGAGCTGTGAGGAAATCCGCCAGGCACGCGGGAAATAAAGTATGGATATACAAACCGTCAGTCTGGCTGCCATTGGGAGTCATCTGCTGGTGGGTCTGAGCCGGGCCATGATTCTGTTCATCGTTTCATCCGGCCTCAGCTTTGTCCTGGGTGTACTCAGGGTTCCCAATGTAGCGCATGGTTCCCTATATATGATCGGCGCCTTTGCCGCCTTTAGCATATCGACCTTTGTGGGCGGTGGGACAACGGGTTTCATCCTGTCGCTGGTTTTTGCGCCCCTCTTTGTGGCCTTGATCAGCCTGGTGGCAGAAAGGTCGCTATTCCGTTTTTTATATGAACGTGAACACCTGATGCTGCTGCTGTTTACCTTTGCTCTGATGCTGATTCTGGGCGATCTGGTAAAAATGGTATGGGGCGCGGATTACCGCTCCATCATGGCACCTGAATTTTTGCAGGGCTCGGTATCGATATTCGGATCTCCGTTCCCGGTGTATAACCTTTTTCTCCTGGCCGTCGGCCCTATCGTGGCCGTCGGCCTATGGTTTTTTTCCAATAAAACCAAGATCGGGAAAATTGCCCGGGCGGCGGCTGTGGATATGGAGATGGTTGGCGCCATCGGCATCAATGTCAGCTGGGTATTTGCGTTTGCATTTGTGCTGGGCTGCTTTTTGGCGGGGCTGGGAGGGGCTTTGGTGGCACCCACGGTGAGTGTAACCCTGGGCATGGATCACGACATCATCATCGAGGCCTTTCTGATTGTTACTATCGGCGGGTTAGGTAATATGTGGGGTGCCATGGCAGGCTCACTCATTTTTGGCATCACCCAATCCTTCGGCGTGCTGTTCTGGCCCCAATTCGCCATTGTATTTCCTTATCTGGCCGTTGTCATCGTCCTGACTTGGCGCCCCAAAGGGATGTTGAAATCCGTATGGTAGCGAGGTATACGTTTGCTTCAAGATGTATTGAAACATAAATCCACGTGGACCGCATTGATCCTTTTCATCGTGATGCTGTTGCTGCCCCCGTTTATCCCCAGATTTTATACTTATATTCTAACGGTCATTTTTGTCACAGCCCTCTTTGCCATGAGCCTTAACATGCTGGTGGGGCACGGTGGCTTGTTTCAGTTTCACCATGCCGCATTTTACGGGGTCGGCGCGTACACGGCTGCGCTGGTTTTCACGAAAACCTCCCTGCCTTTCTGGGTAGGGTTTTTAGCCGGCCCTTTGGCCGCCGCAATCGCCGGGCTGATCATCGGCCTTTTTTGCGTAAGGCTATCTAATCTATATTTCGGTATGCTGCAGATATCCCTGGGGTCTCTCATATGGGCCATTACCTTTAGGTGGTACAGCCTGACCCACGGTGATGATGGCATCCATGGCATACCAGTGCCTGATCTGATTGCCTCTCAGAAAGGGTCCTACTATTTTATCCTTATCGTGCTGGGGATTTGTTTGATATTAATGTACATGGTGCATAAGTCACCTTTTGGTAGCACTTTACAGGCAGTTAGGGACAACCCGGAACGATGCGAAGCCGTGGGGGTTAATGTCCGCAGGCATAAATTGTCGGCCATTGTCATTGCTACCTTTTTTGCCGGCGTGGCTGGTGTTTTGTTCGTTGTGTTGGAACGGTCTGTTTTCCCAGATCTTCTTTTCTGGGTGCTGTCCTTGGAAATATTCATTATGTGCCTTTTAGGGGGCTGGTTTACATTTGGGGGTCCCATCCTGGGTGCCGCGGTTATCGTGTCCCTGCGGACTTTTGTGGGCGCTTACACGGAATATTGGACGTTGATCCTGGGCGTGATTTTAATCCTACTGATTTTTTTCTTGCCCGAAGGACTCGTCAGCCTCATACCAAAAATATTCAAAATTGGCACAAAACCCAAGGATGGGGAGGATGAGCTGAATGCTGGAGGTTGAATCCCTGAGAAAAAGCTTTGGTGATTTTACAGCCGTATCAGAGGCCAACCTTACGGTGGATAAAGGCCAGCTCGTGGCTGTTATCGGGCCTAACGGTGCTGGTAAGACAACGCTCTTCAATCTGATCACCGGTCAGTTACACCCCGACGCGGGGCAGGTGGTATTCAATGGCCAGGACATATGCCGGCTGCCGCCCTACCAAATATGCCGCAAGGGAATCGCACGCTCATTTCAGATCGCAAATACCTATCCGAGATTGACTGTTTTTAGGAATGTTCAGGTGGCCGTATT
The DNA here is from genome assembly GCA_964633115.1 of uncultured Desulfobacterales bacterium. Taxonomy (GTDB): domain Bacteria; phylum Desulfobacterota; class Desulfobacteria; order Desulfobacterales; family B30-G6; genus B30-G6. Next base: position 61,695 of record CAZWEO010000017.1, on the reverse strand, counting down.
TTCCCAAATGAAAATGAGTAGACGACTTTTCTATCCTGCCAACCGTATTGCCGTAAAAGAAACCGAACAAATTTTACAGCAGGTGGGTCTCCAGGACAAGGCCGACCATATTGCCGGGTCCCTTTCGCACGGGGACAAACGGGTCCTCGAAATTGCCATCGCCCTAGGCAACGATCCGGAATTGCTCATCCTCGACGAACCCACCGCTGGTATGTCACCTGAAGAAACGCGGGCGACCATGGCTCTGATCAAACATCTGGCCGATTCCCGCGGGCTGACTTTTTTATTCTGCGAACACGACATGAAGCTGGTATTTGATATCGCCGAGAGCATCATGGTCATGCAGAGCGGTAAGACCATTATCCAGGATAGCCCAGTGGTGGTACGCAGCAACCAGCAGGTGCAGGAAGCTTACCTGGGGAGAGAATGATGCTACAAGTCGAAAAAATCCATACCTACTACGGCTTAAGCCATATCCTCTTCGACGTGTCGCTTGAGATCAAAAAGGGGCAAGTTGTCTGCCTGTTGGGCCGCAACGGTGCCGGGAAAACGACGACTTTGAAAAGTATCATGGGGTTGAACCCGCCCAAGCAGGGGGCGATTACATTCAAGGGGCAGCGAATCAACGGTGTTGAACCTTACAAACTGGTACGCCAAGGATTTGGTTATGTCCCTGATGACAGGAGGATTTTCGCCGATCTCACTGTGGGAGAGAATCTCGATATTGCCGTGAGAAAGGAACGCCTACAAGGGAATTGGGATAAGGAACGCGTGTACGAATTCTTTCCGGCCTTGAAAAAAATGGATACCCGTAAAGGTGGCCTACTATCCGGCGGTGAACAAAAAATGCTGGCGATTGCCCGGGCTCTGATGGGAAACCCGGAACTTATTTTGCTGGACGAACCAACCGAAGGCCTGGCCCCCATGCTGGTGGATCAGATTCAGGAAAGAATTGCCCGGCTCAAGGCTACAGGTTTGACAGTTCTACTGGCAGAGCAAAATGTTCGATTCACATTAGGCCTGAGCGATTACGGCTACATCATCGACAACGGCAGGATCTGCTATCAGGGCGTGGTGGAGGACCTGATGAAGGATGAAAACGTGCGTCGGACGTGCGGAATATAAGATTTAGCATTTCAGGTATTAGCTTTAAACGATAAACGGCTAAAAACAGCATGACGGAAAAGCGAAAAATATTTAAGACTGAAAAGGCCGCAATAACCGGCGGACCCTATTCCCACGCGAACCTGCATTCAGGCGGCCAAGCTGCCGTTTGAGACACGAGTGGAGATTACGGCTACAGCCTTCATCTGAAAGCTATCTTAAAAAAGTTTATTATACTTTAGGGACGCCCTTGAATTTTTTAACCTATTGAGGATGAAAAGTAAAAGAAATCAAGGGCGTCCCCGAAATATGAATGAAAATCTGATCCGCGTGCAGGAGGAAGTTAATCTCGGCAAGGCCAATCTCGTTCAACTTGCGGAAAATGCATTCGAAAGTGCTTGGTTGCCCCGTGCCACCAAGGAGCGCTACCTTGCTGAACTCAAAGCCTATACCGGCTAAGTGATAGCTATTTCAGTTTAAAGGATGAGACAAGCGTATGTATTTTAAAACCATTGACGATTTGAATGCAAAATCTCTGGCGCCGGGTGTGGATATCAAATCCCTTTCCGGTGAAAAAATGACCATGGTGATTTTTTCCATTGCGGAAGGATCGGTTATCCCCGAACACGCCCACCCACACGAGCAGATCGGTAGGGTCCTGAAGGGATCTTTTTCCCTTACCATTGGCGGTGAAGAAAAGATCGTCAAAGAAAATGATTTCTGGTGTATCCCTGCCGATGTTCCGCATAAAGGCAAATGCCTGGAAGGACCTGCCGAGATGTTGGAAGTGTTTGCGCCGCCCAGGGAAGACTATGCGTAGCTGATTCTATGGTCCCTTTTGAGAGTCATTTTCACGCAAGCGCTTAAGTAAATAAACATCGAACATCGAGCGTCGAACATTCAACTTCGAAGGTGACGACGAAGGCTCGAGGCTGTTGGCTACTTCAGTGTTCAGTGTTGAATGTTCGATGTTGGATGTTAAACATGCCGCGCTAATGTTCTCCATATTGTTTAATGAAGAGTTGAATAGTTTATTTTGGCGCTATTCCCCTATCCCGTAATCACAAAGATATGCACTTCCCTGGGTCCATGCGCACCCTGCACCATGGTGGCTTCGATATCGGCGGTTTTGCTGGGGCCGGTGATAAACGTCATGGTATTGGTGATACCCTCGGCCTGCTGATGCGGATCCCATTTGAGAGTCGTATAAAGCTCTTTGAGGTTCGAAAGAATCTGATCCAATCGAATGACGCCAATATGGATGGAAGGCAGCAAGGAAACATAAAGCGGCTGCCCCTTGCGCGTTTTCATGGTTAGCGTAGCGGTTTCAGCCAGCCCAAAATCAGCCGATGTGATACCGATCATGGCAGTCTCGGCCCGAGAGCGAAATAAGCGTGCTTCTGAGCTGTCAGTTGCAGTTTGGGGCGTATAGACTGGGATCTTGAATGGTTCCAATCTATCCGCAAGCTCAAGACTATGGATGAATGGATGATTCCAGGCAACCACGCTTTTTTGGTCTCCCCATTCAGCATCCCTACTTGTGACAATTTCCCGAATTGAATCTGAGACCGACGCAGCCGTTTGGGACGCCGTGACCGCCACGTTGAGGCTTTGGCCGATATGGGCCATTCGTTCGAGAAGGTCAAGACGTGCTTTGCGATCCCGGCCTTGGATCTGGGATAATAAGGCCCTATCAGCCTCTTGGGGACTGCTTTGTATGAGGCCGTCCAAGCGGGTATCGTCCGAATCAGTTTGCTTGAGTGCCGTCCGAATTTTTTGGATAAACGCGGTTTGCTCGGTTTCAGTCATGGGGCTTCCTACCTACTTGGTTTTAAAACGATGAACAAAGCGCTGATCGGCGATCTTTTTAAGATCGCGGCTTCGGGTCCAGCCGCCGGCAAATGGTAATCGGCTAATCATCTGATCATGCTTTGGAAGGAGCTTTTGGCCCAGTCGGGCTAACCTAAAGGCCCAGTCGTAAAGCATTGGATGTTGAACCACGCGTGACCAGGTATTAAACAAAATTTGTTCCATGGGATTTTTCACATGGACATCCCATTGCGAATCTCCTTCCGCCAGCTTGTTTCGTAGCAAAAGCAGCATGCGCGGAAGGTCGATGTTGACGGGACAGGCATCCATACAGGCACCGCAGAGCGTTTCTCCCTGGCACAAGTCGGCATAGCGATTGATTCCGCGAAGCAGGGGTGTCACAACCGCTCCTACTGGTCCCGAATAAGCAGATGCGTATGCATGCCCGCCGATTTCCCCGTATACCGGACAGATATTGAGACAACCCCCGCAGCGCAGACAATATAGCATTTCCCGAAATTCGGGATCGGCCAGGATTCGGCTGCGTCCATTGTCGACGATAATCAGGTGAAATTCGCTGGGGCCGGCAGATAGCTCATCTTCTCCAGGCCCGCCAAGATAACTAACATAACCACCAATTTTCTGAGCGGCTGCGCCTAGTGAAAGAAGCCGGAATAAAATTTCGTGGTCCCTGAGATCGGCGACAATCCGTTCAATGCCCATAATGGCAACATATACCTTTGGCAGGGTCGTGGTCATACGGATATTACCCTCATTGGAAACGGTGGTCACATGACCGGTTTCAGCACAGGCAAGATTGCACCCGGATATGCCCATATCAGCTTGTAGAAATTTTTTGCGCAGGGCTTTGCGGGCCGCCAAGGTCAGAGTGGGGATGTCTTCGGTCTGGGGAATACCCAGTTTGTCGCTAAAGAGCGCACTAATCTCTTGGCGTGTCTTGTGAATTGCTGGCGCGATAATATGGGATGGGCTTTCGCCGGCCAGCTGGATGATATATTCACCCAGATCAGTCTCAACGACTTCTACCCCGGCATCCTCAAGTGCTGAGTTCAGCCCGATTTCCTCGGTCAGCATGGATTTGCCTTTGACCGCCATGCGCACACCATGCTTGGCGGCAATGTCGAGACAGTGTTGAACTGCTGTCTTAGCATCCACAGCAAAATGGACGTGGCCGCCATTTTTGCGGACATTGGTTGCTAATGTCTCCAGCAGAACATCGAGATTCTCGATGGTCTGCCTGCGGATATCATGGGCCAGCAGACGCAGTTCAGGTCCTTCTGGTAATTCTAAATAACCCTTCGCGGTGCCTTTACCGAATCGATTCTGAAGTCCGAAAAGCGCTTTGCGGAGTACCGGATTGCAGATGGCATCAGCGGCGATTTCTTTATAGGACGATTGTTTCATTATGTCGTCATTCAATCGCTTGCATTAATCTTGAATTGTCATTTGCCTTTCAGGCATCATCCAATGTGGTTTTAGGTTTTAAGTTTTAAGTGTTAGGTGAGCTATCATGTTCAAAACAATCACCAGTCAGCAACCTGCAACGCGATACTCGCAACACGTAACCCGCTGTCCACTGAATCCTAGGCCCCTGGACCCCTGTTTTTCTATCCCGCCAACAGCTGGGCCAGATGCATCACCTTGACTGACGAGCCCAACCGGCTCAACCGGCCTTGGATATTCATCAAACAGCTGATATCACAACCGGTCACGACATCGGCGCCTGATTCGATGATATTTTGGACTTTGACGTCGACCATGGCCGTGGAAATCTGCGGATATTTAACTGCAAAAGTGCCCCCAAAACCACAGCATCGATCCGGATCTCTCATTTCGATAAATTCGGTTTCTTTGACATGTTGTATCAGCTTTCGGGGTTGTTCCTGGATTCCCAGAGTTCGAAGCAGATGGCAGGAGTCGTGATAGGTAACCTTACCACGAAAAACAGCCCCCAAATCGGCGACCCCTAAAATGTCCACCAGGAACTGGCTCAGTTCAAAAGTGCGTTCCCCAATTTGATGTGCCCGCTGGGCCCAGGCTGGATCGTCTTTAAACAGATCCGGGTAATGGTGCTTGACCATACTAACGCAGGAGCCGGAAGGACACACAATCCACTCTGCATCCTGGAACGTAAGGATAAATTTCTTCGCCGCAATACGCGCGGATTTCCAGTAGCCTGAGTTGAAAGCGGGTTGTCCACAGCAAGTCTGGTCTACGGGGCAATCCACCTGTATGCCCAGTTGCTTAAAAAGTGATAGGAAGGCCTCTCCCACTTCAGGGTAGAGACCATCAACTAGGCACTGTATAAATAGGGTTATACTTTTTACGCGAGGCATCAGAAAATGGTTTTAGGTTTTAGGTGGTTGCCGGCTTCTTATTGTTGGACGACAATAGCTTGTGTCCTGGAGCTTGTCAATTGCTTGAGGCTTGAAACCATATGCGTTCTGCTCTATGGTTAAATTTGAATTCCCCGCTGCGTCTCGACCTGAGCTCGCCAACAGGTCTTGCAGCGCGGGATGAATTCAAATTGTGAGAAAAGATCCTTTCGCTTAGAAGCGACAAAGCCTTTCGCTCAGGTGCGAAAGGGTCGCGTTTCATAAAATCGTGCTACGATAATATTGATCTCGAAAACGCGATATGGTGTAAAGGTTTGGTCGTATGCCCGAATTGCCCGAAGTACAGACAGTGGTCGATAGTTTGAACAGTCTGAAATTGAAAGGCCGGCGTGTTATGCGTGCCAGGGTGTATTGGCCCAAAACAATTGCCGGAATGACCCCGGCCACCTTCAAAAAAAAGATACAAGGGCGCAGTGTTCGCGGAATTTCACGCCGGGGCAAATTTATTGTGATCTCGCTGTCTCGGGATTTATCCCTATTGATTCATCTACGCATGACCGGCCGTTTCAATTGGGTTTCTGCGGACACAAAACGAAATCCACATGAACACGTCATTTTAGTATTTGGAAATAAAAGCGCATTACGTTTCCAAGATACACGTAAGTTTGGTCGTTTTTATCTCACATCAAATTCCCAAGAAATACTTGGGAAACTAGGACCCGAGCCGTTATCAGACCGATTTACGCTTCGATGCTTTCATGCTATGCTACAGGCGCGCAAACGCTTGATCAAACCGCTGTTGCTAGATCAAGGTTTTATTGCCGGCTTGGGTAATATTTATGTGGACGAAGCCCTATGGAAGGCAGGCATCCATCCCTTGCGGGTCAGTTCATCGCTATCAAAAAAGGAAGTCGCAGCATTGCACAAGGCCATTCCATTGGTATTGTATAAAGGCTTGGCAAACCTGGGTACAACTTTGGGCAGCGGCGCTGGAAATTTCTACTCAGTGGCTGGTCGCAAGGGCCGTAATGCCGATGAATTATTTGTTTTTCGTCGAACCGGGGAGGGATGTACCAAGTGCCGGGCACCCATTCAGCGAATCATCGTGGGGCAGCGCAGTACGCATGTTTGTCCGCATTGCCAACGCATGTAATAGGACGGTTTCGTAAAAAATCCAACTTCGGTGTTGTACTGCATACCTAAACCTTGAAGAGAGTTTCGCTCAAGATTTATGCTGCAGTACATTCAACGTACGCTAAGTACGCCTCATGATTGCAAAATTTGTACGCCTTGAATTTGAACTTTTTACAAAACCGTCTGACTCAACTTTTAATGAAATCTAGGAAAACTATCGACTTTGCTATATGGATGTGTGAATTTTAGAAAACCGTTATGTAATAAAGGTAGGGAAATCTCATGAAAATAAAAACATACCTAATCGGATTGCTTCTTATCTGTTGCTTGCCGGCAACTGCACTGGCCGAAGTGGACGCTCGCATTGTGCGCACACTCAACCTGGATGCCACCCCTTTAGACATGGCTATACCGAATAATGGTGATTACATCTATGTATTAACTTCTGATGCCGCGCTCAAGGTTTTTAAACAGGACGGTACCCTGCGAGATACCCTGCCAGTTGATCCGGGCGTCGACCGTATTAAAACGGGCCGCAGGGAGGATCAGCTTTTTCTGCTTGATACCAAAAATAACCGGGTCCAATTGCTTATTCTTGATTTTATCCACCCAATCCCCATAGAAGGGTCTCCAACCAAAGGTCCTTCCCAAGCAGCTGTAACTGTAGCTGTTTTTACCGATTTCCAATGACCGTATTGTGCCAAATTGGCACCCATACTCGATCAGTTGATTGAGAAATATCCTCAAAAAGTACGATTGGTTTTTAAGAATTATCCCCTCCGCAGCCATAAATTTGCACGTCAAGCGGCTGCCGCAGCCTTGTCGGCCCAAGCCCAGGGTAAATTCTGGGAGTTTCATGACAAGCTTTTTGAAAATTATCGCGCTATCAATAAAGAGAAAATCGTAGAGATACGTGATGCTCTAAACCTGAATCCAGATAACTTTGATACCATGCGCAAGTCTCCTCAGGTCGCCCGCCAAATTCAAAAAGATGTCCGTTTGGGCAGAGAAGTCGGTCTAAGGGGCACGCCTTCGGTCTATGTCAATGGACGACTGCAACGTGGCCGCAATTTAGAGGCTCTTTCATCAGCTGTGGAGGCAGCACTCAAGCGTCTTGACAAGTCTAAATAGTTCCAAGATCCCCAAGGAGCTGTCCTGATGGTCATGGCTTTTGAGGAAATGAATGACTAAAATCGTGGCACGATTTTAGTTGGCCTTATCTTTTTTTGAACCAGCGGCCGTCTTTTCCAATAGGTTTGCCAGGGCGGCAAAGGGTTTGTTGTCCGATTGGGACCGTGGGGTTTCCTGGGTGCCGTCTTGCTGGTACCATTCGGCTACTTGGTCGCGCGCATGTTCGTTATCATGGCAGTAAATACACAATAATTCCCAGTTGCTCCCATCGGGTGGATTGTTGTCGTGATTATGGTCTTTGTGGTGGACGGTTAGCTCTCGCACGCGCCTGCCGGTAAATTCACGTCCACAACGCCCACAAACCCAAGGAAACATTTTGAGCGCCTTTTCGCGATAAGTCTTTTGCTTTATGGCCTGGTCGCGGCGGGCTCCTGCCACAATCTGATCGCGGCTTGCTTGTTTTTTCTTATTATTTTCTAAAGTCATGATGCTTTTCGTTTTGATGAAAACTGATATGCTTGCGGCGTAAGCCGCTTCGTAAAAATTGCTACGCAATTTTTACTTGTATTCTTTTTTCAGCCTATCCAGATCTCGCTTCTCATCACGCCGTCGTATGGCTTCACGCTTATCATGTTTGCGTTTACCCTTGGCCAGGGCCAACTTTATTTTGGCTTTACCGCCCTTAAAATAGATGCTTAAAGGAATGAGGGAATAGCCTTTCTCGTTAACTTTGCCATATAATCGTTTAATTTCATGCTTGTTCAAAAGCAGTTTGCGTATTCGCAATGGATTGTGGTTATCATAATATGCAAAAGGGTATTCCCCAATATGTATCTGGTGAACGAACACCTCGCCACGCGTGATTCTGGCATAGCCATCTTTAAGATTGGCGCGGCCGATACGCAGGGATTTAACTTCTGTGCCCAGCAATACCAGACCAGCTTCGAAGGTATCTTCGATGTGAAAATCGTGGCGGGCCTTTCGGTTTTCGGCTACTTTTTTTATATGTTGTTCGCCCATTATAATAATTTTATTCCGGCATTGTGGCTTTGCTGATGATATCTCCGTATGCTTCCCGAATCAGATTCTCTACTTCGCTGGCCGTTGTCTGTTTGAGGACCTCTTCCAGAAACGGTTGCGTGTCTGCAACAGCTAAGGTCCGTATGGCGTTTTTGGCCATGGGGATGGTCTGGGGATTCATGCTCAATTCATCGATTCCCAGACCCAGCAAAATGGGTAGATTAAATGGATCGCTAGCCATTTCACCACACATAAAAAGTGGTGTGGCATGTTTTTGGGCTGCATCGGATACAATTTTCAGCGTCCTTAGTATGGCCGGGTGTAATGGATTATATAAATGCGCCACATCTTTGTTGCTGCGGTCCACTGCCATGGAATACTGAATCAAATCATTAGTGCCAATACTGAAAAAGTCAACTTCCGGTGCAATCAAATCGGCCATGATCGCCAAGGACGGCACTTCGATCATGACACCGACTTCCACATCACGTTTATAAGGGATGCCAGCGTGGTCTAGATCGGTCATGGTCTGGTGAAGCGCGGCTTTGGCTGCCATGAGTTCATCATAGGTTGAAATCATGGGAAACAGAACGCGCACATCGCCGTAAAATGCAGCCCGTAAAATGGCCTTGAGTTGGGTTTGAAAAATTTCGGGTCGTTTCAAACAATAGCGGATGGCTCTGAGTCCCAATACAGGATTGGTCTCCGTCAAATTCGAATTGTGAATGGCCTTGTCCCCATTAATATCGAGTGTTCGGATAGTCACCGGTGTGGACTGCATGACCTCGACCACATCCCTGTACTTATCGAACAGCTCATCTTCATTGGGAAACTGTGATCGCGCTAGGTATTGAAATTCGGTGCGATACAAGCCAATGCCCTCGCCACCATTGTCGATGACCGAGACCACCTGTTCTGGTAACTCTATATTACCCATTACTCTGATACGATGCCCATCGCGTGTCTCTGCTGGGCGATGGCTGGTTCTGGCAATACTGGCACGGAAAGATTCAAAGCGGGTTCGGCGCTCCTCATAGGCGATCAAAGTGTTTTCGGATGGGTTGATGACAATGCTGCCATCGGAGCCATCTACGATGATAATTTCATCCGTTTGAATCTGTCTGGTAACATCGCTGATGCCCTGGACTGCCGGTATCCCCAAGGTTCTGGCGATAATGCTGGTATGCGAGGTAATGCCGCCGCGAACGGTTACAAAGCCTTTGATACGTTCCAAATTGATCTGGCTGGTTTGGGCAGGTGATAGATCGTATGCCACAAGGATAACCCGTTTATCGATATCGGCAATCTTCACGGAGTTGACGCCCACAAGATGTGCCATGATCCGATCAGATACCTGGACAATATCGCCAGCCCGGCCTTTTAAATAGGGATCGGAAATATCTTGAAACATGGATTTGACACTGGAGGTGACCATTTTAAGGGCCCATTCGGCATTCACGTGGTCTTTGTTGATGGTTTCGACAGTGCGGTCGAAGATCATCTTATCTTCCAGCAATACCACATGGGTTTGAAGAATATCAGAATGTTGTTGTAGGCCTTCAGGGGTATTGGCAATTATGTCATTTAGTTCAGCCTTGGCCTGCTTGACGGCCGTTTTGAAACGGTTGATTTCGTTTTGCACATCGGCTTGCGAAATACGATAGCGTTTGATGACGTCGACACCTTCCCGATCCACGAGATAGGCTTTGCCAATGCAAATACCAGGGGAAGCACTGATTCCGGATAATATGATTTCTGATTTTTGAATGCTGTTTGCCATGGAACTTATTCTCCAAAACCGTCCTGAACAAGCTTGATGATGCGATTGAGTGTATTCAGGTCGGCTGGATCTTCGATTACAAAGGTTACGGTTGATCCTTTTTCACATGCAAGTGTCAAAATATCAATGATGCTACGCGCATCCACCCTTTCGTTATTGCGCTCAAGCCATATTGGCGCGCTTGCTTCTTTAGCGATTTCAGAGATTTGGGCTGCTGAACGTGCATGCATACCCAAATCGTTGACCACGGTCACATCTTTACTGGTCTCTGTTTTTATATTCGCCATTCTATTCAGAATGATAGCATTAGCCAATTGAGCATGTTGTCATTGACAGTCTATTACGAACTTACCTGCAAATTAGTTGGGCCGAATTTAACGATTCCACTGCCACTTGTCAATCATAAGACGCCGACTTAAGTGTCGAACACTATAATTATTGGTGGAGAAGTCGGTGTCGTTGACAATCATAAGACGCCGACTTAAAAGATAACGTATACTATTGGCATAGTTTCGAATTGCGGCTAAAGACATCTAACACTATTAATATTGGTGGAGAAGTCGGTGTCGTTGACATTCCCAAGAATTGCTGATAATAAAAAAGATAGATTATATCTACTTGAGATTACAACATATTCATCTTTTATCTGATCAAATATAATCCTATTTGTTAGGAGGTTTCATGGCTGAAGAAGTCATTATCTATGGGAAAAATACCTGACCGTACACGATTGCAGCTCGGGAAGCTTTTCAAAAAGAGGGTCGCAAGGTAGTGTATCATGATGTGATTTCAGACAGGGACCAGATGGAAAAGATGTTGTCGCAATCAAAAGGAGATCGCAAGGTTCCTGTGATCGTGGATCAAGGCAAGGTGATCATCGGCTATCAGGGCAAAGGCTGACGGGTCTGAGCTTTCGACGGGGCGTCGAAAATAAACCATAAAAACTGGGTTAACCAATTAGAAAGCGACTTATGGAAAAACAATTTGTCATAGACGATTTTAAATTAGGGGAATCATGGCGGCTCTTTAAAATTATGGGTGAATTTGTGGAGGGTATCGAATCGCTCCACGATATCGGGCCGGCTGTAAGCATATTTGGCTCCGCCAGAATGTCACCGGAAGATCCGATTTATAAAAAAACAGAAAAGATTGCCAGCCTTTTCGCTCAAAATGAATTTGCAATCATTACCGGTGGTGGTGGTGGTGTCATGGAAGCCGCCAACAAAGGTGCAGCCGAAGCTGGTGGGAAATCGGCCGGGTTGAACATTCATTTACCTTTTGAGCAAAAACCGAACGAATATGCCAACGTGCGGCTGGAATTCAACTATTTTTTCATTCGCAAAGTCATGTTCATCAAATATGCCACAGCCTACATTGTCATGCCGGGTGGATTTGGCACGCTGGATGAATTGTTTGAAGTGATGACATTGGTGCAAACCCATCGCATCAAACCATTACCGGTCATACTGGTGGAAAGCCAGTACTGGGGAGGTTTGAAGGAATGGATTGAGGCACAGATGCTGGCAGAAAATCGCGTATCTGAAAAGGATATGGCTATATTTCAAATTCTAGATGATCCTCAAGAGATTCTGGAGTACGTCAAGAAAGTTGTAATACTTTAAAAAGAAATTGGCCCCGGATCGATGGATCCAGGGCCAATTTCTTTTTTGGGCGGCTACGCCGCAGTTATTTTATTTATTATGGCCTCGTTATTTGACGATTTACACTCCGAAGAAGATAACCTGCGTGAATCCATCCGGACACTTAAAGCGTCCAAGCATGAACTCCAGCAGCAGAATACCTACCTAACCGCCCTGCATGAAACCGCATTGGGGTTAATTGACCGCCTGGATAAAAAAGAACTGCTAGAAGTCATCTTACATCGTGCTTGTCTGCTGACCGGCACCGAGCATGGATACATATATCTGCTCGATTCAGGCCGGAAGGAAATGGAGATCCGCGTGGGCATGGGTTTTTTCAAGGGCCAGCTGGGTTTGAAGGTTAAAATGGGCGAGGGGCTGGGCGGTCGTGTCTGGCAGGCGGAGGGTCCAGTTATTGTGGATGATTATTATACCTGGCCTGGGCGTCTGTCTGATTCTTCTCTGGATACGTTGCAATCCGCCGTCGGTATTCCGTTGATGTCGGGGAATAAGGTGGAGGGTGTTATTGGGCTGGCACGGGTGAATGATAAAAAGCGATTGGGTGAGGGCGACATTAAGATTCTGAAGCGATTTGCCCAGTTGGCACTGATTGCACTCGAAAAGGCACAATTGTATGCCGACGTCAAACAGCAGTTAACCGAGCGTAAAAAGACTGAAGCCATTCTACGTGAGAGCGAGGAACGCTATCGATCGCTTTTGGAATCTTCTCCGGACCCGGTCGTTGTCTATGACATGCAGGGTAATGCAACCTATGTCAATCCGGCTTTTGCACAAACCTTTGGGTTTTCTTGTGAAGAGCTGATCGGCAAACAGATCGATTTTGTTCCCGAGGAGAACTGGCCGGAAACCAGGCATGCCATTGAGCAGATGAAAAGTGGTAAAAAGATCAACCTGTTTGAAACCAAGCGCCTGACAAGCCGGGGGGAAATACTGGATGTACAGATCAGCTCAACGCTTTATTTTGACAGCAAGGGCCAACATGCCGGTAATATCGTCACCTTGCGTGATATCAGTGCCCTCAAACAAACTGAAAAGGAGCTAAAAAAGTATCGTGATCTGCTGGAGGAGCGTGTGGAGGATCGCACAGCCGAGCTAGCCCGTATTAATCTAAAGCTGGAACAGGAGATTGAGGAGCGTAAACGAGCTGAAACAGCGCTGCGCCGCAGGGAAAAGGAACTCCAGGCCCAATCCAACCATCTGGCGGAGGTTAACACCGCGCTAAAAGTGCTGCTCAAGCAACGTGAGAACGATAAATCCGAACTCCAGGAGAATGTGCTTTCCAATGTCAAAGAGCTGGTGGTGCCCTATATTCAGCGTTTACAAAAAAGCCGTATGAACACCAGTCAGGAAACCCTTGTGAACATCCTGGACTCCAACCTGAACAATATCATTTCTCCCTTTATCGGTAAGCTTTCATCTCGTTTTTTGAATTTTACTCCCATGGAGATTCGCGTGGCCAACCTGGTCAAAGAAGGTAAGACTAATAAAGAAATCGCGGAAATGCTGTTCCTGTCTAAGAACACGATTTTGTTTCACCGCCATAACATCCGAACCAAGCTGGGTTTGAAAAATACCAAAATCAATTTGAGAACACACCTCTTGTCTTATGAGCAATAAAATCGCTTTGCGATTTTATTGTAGTGGTTTTTACCCATTATTTGCCCGCTGATTTATCAACTTGACAATTGTCACGCTTCCGATATGGTATAAGCACAACCCATTAGATTCAAAATATTTTTTATAAAGTTGTTGCAGGTAGGTTGGCACTGGTCATGGTAGTGATCGGTGGAATTTTCTTGACCTGCTAGTTTACATTGTCTATATGTTTGTGACATGGCTGAATGCCATTCATAATATTACATGGATGCATTTAGTGAAAGGGGTCTGGGGCCGTTAGGAGCGCATGCCTGAGCTTCGGATCTCTTTTTATTTCTTCTAATCCGAATTGAAACAATAACTACCATGGCCAAATTGAAAATTGAGGACGTAACGCTTACCTTTGGCGGACTAGCGGCCCTATCCAATGTGAATATGGATATTGAACCCGGTCTGATTACTTCCATTATCGGACCCAACGGAGCCGGCAAAACCAGTCTGCTTAATTGTGTTTCCGGATTTTACCATCCGACTTCTGGCGAAATAACCTACGAAAGCAAAAAACTTTCCAAGGCCAGCCCGCACCAAGTTACCAGCCTGGGTATCGCGCGTGCGTTTCAAAATCTGGAGTTGTTTAGCGGCATGACCGTCCTGGACAACCTGATGCTGGCCCGGCACCAAAAGCTGCGTTACAACGTATTGCAGGCCATGATCTATTTTGGCAAAGCATCCAAACAGGAATCACTGAACCGACAGTATGTGGAAGAGGTGATCGACTTCATGGAGTTGGAGCCTTATCGCAAATCCCCGGTGGGGAACCTGAGCTATGGGATTCAAAAACGGGTCGAGGTTGCCCGAGCTCTGACCCTGGCACCGCGGTTACTACTGCTGGACGAGCCTATGGCAGGGATGAATATCGAGGAAAAAGAGGACATGGTGCGTTTTGTCATCGACATTCAGAAAGAACGCGATGCCACCGTTATCCTGGTGGAACATGACCTTGGGGTGGTTATGGATATTTCCGACCAGATCTATGTGCTCGATTTTGGCGAAGTAATCGGTGCCGGTACGCCCGAAGAAATCGTCAAAATACCCAAAGTAATCGAAGCCTATATTGGAGAAGAATAGATCGGTATGAAAGACAATTCACAGCTTTTGGAGTTTACCATTCCGCAACTGCTTAGATGGCGGGTCAAAGAGACCGGTAGTAAAGTTGCCTTGCGGGAAAAGGATTTCGGACACTGGAAAAACTATACTTGGGATGAATACAACGATTATGTCCGCAAAGTTGCGCTGGGGCTCGAAAAAGTGGGTGTCAAAAAGGGTGACAAACTGGCCCTGATCGGCGATAACATTCCCGAGATGTTGTTCATAGCGCTCGGGGCACAGTCCATCGGTGCGGTGTCTGCCGGAATTTATCAGACCACGCTTCCGGATGAAATTGAGCAACTGATCAATTATATGGATGTCACGGCGGTTTTTTGCGACGATCAGGAGCAAGTGGATAAACTGGTCGAAATAAAGGACCGCATTCCCCAAGTACGCAAAGTTATCTATGAGGATCCCCGTGGCATGCGTGACTATCGCGCTGATGACTGGTTTTTGTTTATTGATGATCTTTATGAAATCGGCGCCGCGGCAAATACAGAAGACCCGCAGCGATACGACACGCTTATCGATCAAGGCAAACCGGATGATGTCTGTCACTTCTGTCTGACATCCGGCACCACCGGCCTGTCCAAGGGCTCCATGATGACCCACAAAAATTATATCAATATGGGGATCCAAATTGCCAAAGTTGATGTGCTGACGGGCACCGATGAGTATCTCAGTTTTCTGCCCTTTGCCTGGATCGGTGAGCAGATGAATTCGTTCGGCGTGGCCATGGCCACCGGCATTACCATCAACTTTCCCGAGTCGGTGGAGACCAGTATGAAGGACCTCAAGGAAATCGGTCCCCATTTCATGTTTGGCGCCCCGCGTATATACGAAACCATTCGTTCGGAAATATGGTTGAAGATCGATGAATCTTATTGGCTCAATCGCCTGATGTACAATAAGTTTATCAAGATCGGTGAAAAGGCCGCCCGTTACCGGATGAGCGGCGAACCCATGCCCGTATCTTTGAAAATAATGGCCTGGCTGGGGAAAACCCTGGTAACAGATCCCTTGATCAACCAGATCGGCCTGCGCAGATTGCGGCGCGCTTACACAGGTGGAGCTGCCTTAGGTCCCGAGCTGTTTACCTTTTACCAGGCCATTGGGGTCAACCTGAAACAGATATACGGTCAGACGGAAATCGTGGGCATCGCTTATATGCATCGTGACGGCGATGTACGCCCGGATACGGTCGGTAAACCGCTGCCCGAAACCGAGTGTAAGATCAGTGAAGAAGGCGAAATTTTATCGCGGTCCCCATCGGTGTGTGTAGGTTATTACAAACAACCGGAAAAGACTGACGAATTGCTGCACGATGGCTGGATGCACTCGGGTGATGCCGGCTACATTGATGAAAACGGGCATCTGGTGGTCATCGACCGTGTGGCGGATGTGATGCATAACAGCAAGGGCGAGATGTTCAGCCCCATGTTCCTGGAGAATAAGCTCAAATTCAGTCCCTACATCAAGGAAGCCGTTATTTTTGGCAATAAACGCGATTTTGTGTCGGCTCTGATCAACATCGATCCCATTGTCGTGGGTAAATGGGCTGAGGACCGGGGCATATCTTTTACAACCTATATGGACCTCAGCAACAAACCCGAGGTGGCGGATTTACTCAAAGAGGCGATTGCGGACATCAACGATCGGGCCGAAAAACCACATTTTAGAATCAAACGGTTTGCAGTGTTATACAAACTGTTGGACATGGACGATGGGGAGCTGACCAAAACCGGAAAAATCCGCCGCAAATTCGTAATGGAAAAATACAAAGACTTGTACGAAGCTCTATACGATGAAAGTGTCTCCACCAAAAAGGTGGAAGCCTTTTTCCAATACCAGGACGGTCAGAGTACGACGGTTGAATCGGAAATGATGTTTTACACCATGGAAGGAGTTGCATGAGTTATTTTTTTCAGCTTGTAATCAGCGGCACGGTTGTGGGGTCCATTTATGCCCTCTCAGCCTTGGGCTTTGTGCTGATTTATAAGTCCAGCCGGGTGCTCAACATCGCCCACGGACAGATCATTGCCGCAGGGGCTTTTATCGCCTATGCCTTGACGGTGTGGGTGGGTATTCACATTGCACTGTCGTTTCTCCTGAGTATGATCATCACATTTTTCTTGGCCATGAGTGTAGAACGGATATTTCTGCGCCGGCTGATCGGCGAGCCCATTATTTCTGTCATCATGGTGACCATCGGGCTCATGTCGATTATCGACGGGCTCATTTATATGACGCCCTTTGGATCGGAAAACTTTTCCTTTCCCGAATTTTTGCCCATAACACCGATTTCCTTTGGGGGCGTAAGCATGTCCTGGACCCAATTGGTGGGTGTGATTATCACCTTTGCCATGATCGGGGCCTTTACCTGGTTTTTTAAAGCTTCCACCGTGGGTATTTCCATGCGGGCGGTATCGGACGATCAATTCGCTTCCATGTCCATTGGTATTTCGGTTCCCAAGGTGTTCGGCCTGGCTTGGGCTACGGCCGGATTGAGTGCCGCCGCCGCCGGGGGCATCATCGGCAATATCACCGGACTGAATTTCGATGTGCTACATTCATTCGGCATCATCGTGTTTCCGGTGGTGATCGTGGGTGGCCTGGATTCCATTTTCGGGGCCATCGTAGCCGGTATCATCATGGGGCTGATCCAACAGTTTGCCTCCGGTTATCTGGACGGTAACTGGGGTCTTTTTGGCACCGCGGATGTGCTGCCCTATGTCATACTACTGATAATCTTATTGTTCAAACCGCATGGTCTTTTTGGTATCCACGAAATAGAGCGGGTATAATTTTATGTCTGAAAATCGATGGTTAGCCACGGGTAACTTTTTTACCTCTTACAGGGATGAACAGCGCATATTTCTGACGCACATCGACCGCTTGGTTTTTATAGGTTTCCTGGTGCTGCTGTTCGTGTGGCCGCTTTTCATTCAAGTCGGCAACAAGTACATGCTTGTGATCGACAGTATATTAATCGCTATTGTGGCCATTTACGGTTTGAACTTGCTAACTGGTTTTGCCGGTTTGATATCCATCGGCCATGCAGCTTTTGTGGGCGTGGGGGCTTACACCCTAGCAACCTTTTCCCGCCTCCTGGGCAGCGACCACGTGCTGCTGACCCACTACTGGCCGTTGATGATCATTGTCGCCGGCTTAGTTGGTGCGGTTTTTGGAGGCATTGTCGGCCTGCCGTCCCTGCGCCTGAAACACCTCTACCTGGTCATCGCCACGCTTTCTTTTCAGATGATTTTTCAGTGGTTCATCAATTTTTCAAGGTTCTATGATCAGGGCCAGACCATCGCCATTGGACGCGTGTTCTGGTTTACGGGTAAGGTGGTTCGCAAACAGCACTATTTTTTCTGGTACTATGTCATTCTTGTTTTTGTGATAATATTGGGTTTTGCCGTCCGTAATCTCTTACGGAGCAAGCATGGTAGGTGTTTGGTGGCCGTGCGCGATAATGACCGGGCAGCCGATGCCATGGGCATACATCCCGGGCTTACCAAAATATATGCGTTTGCTTTATGCGGATTTTTTGCCGGGGTAGCCGGGGCCCTGCACGCCTACTTGTGGCGCGGGGTTGGGTTTGAATCATTCCTGCTGCATCATTCCATCTCCTATTTGGCCATGGCCATCGTGGGCGGCCTGGGAACCCTGGTGGGTTCTATTGTTGGGCCGGCGGCTATCTTAATGCTGGAACTGGAGATGGAGAATTTTGCCGAATTTGTGGGCCACTATTTCACTGCTGTGGGCGATGTGGCCACGGCATTTCGGCCTTTGTCTTTTGGTCTGGTCATTGTCTTGTTTCTGATGTTCGAACCACGCGGTATTGCCAATTGGTGGCGGATTATACGATCATATTTTAAATTGTGGCCGTTTAGGTATTGATGGTTGCAGCTTGAACCATTCAACCTTGTAGATGTGATGTTCAATTGACTCTGAACCGCTTAACAAAAACAAAAAGGGAGGTAGAAAAGATGAAAAGAAACTTAACAATCCTGCTGGTTGCGCTGTCTTTTCTGGTTGCATTTTCCACACTGAGTTTTGCCGGGGAAACCTACAAAATGGGTCTGTCTCTGGCCATTACCGGGCCTACATCTGATGTGGGCAGCCCCTATTCCAAGGGAGCTGAGGACTATGTCCGCTATGTCAATGATGAAAAAATGCTGGGCGATGATAAACTGGTTTGCTTTATCCGGGATGACGGTTACAAGACCGAAGTTACCAAACGTAATTTTGAAGATTTCTTGGATGAAGAAATTGTCTTTTATTTGAACTACTCCACAGGCAGCACGATGGCTTTGCGCAAGGATTTTCAAGAAGAAAAAATCCCGGTTCTACCGGCTTCCTTTCATGCGGGGAACCTGCAAGAAAACGATTATATCCATCTACCCATTGCCTCTTACTCCAGCCAAGCAGTCGGTCTGGCCGAGTATGTGGCCGCAAACCACAAGGGCAGCGGTAAGCCCAAAGTGGCTTTGTTCCTGCATCCCTCCGCGTTTGGACGCGCGCCCCGCGATGATGTTAAAAAATCAATCGCTGCAGGCCTGGCCATCGATCTGGTTGAAATTGTGGAGCATGGCAAGGACTTGGACAACACGGCAATGCTGCAACGTTTTAAAAGCAAAGGGGTCCAATATGTGATCAGCCAAACTGTTCAACCGCCAGTGGCCACCATGTTGAAGGGTGCTCAAAGCCTGGGCATGATCGCTAGAACTTATGGCGAGGCTGGCAAAGTCACTTTCCTGGGTTGTCATTATGGCGGTGGACCTGCGCTTGTCGCTTTGGCCGGTTCAGCTGCCAATGAGAACTACTATTGGACAACATCTTACAAAATGATGACCGCCAAAGGGCCGGGAAGGGACGCACAGTTCGCCTTGGCCAAAAGATATGGCCGGGACGAGAAACTGGCCAAAGATGCCAACTACACCAATGGCATCATGGTCGTACAGGTGGCGGTAGAAACCATCCGGCGGGCCAAAGCCAAAGGCAAAAAGATAACCCGTGCTGCCTTGTACGAGGAACTGCTGGCCATGAACGGATTCAATGCCTTTAATTCGTTGACCACAGTTGGCCCGGTAACTTTTTCAAAAACCGACCGTGAAGGTGTGGACACCCTGCAGCTCTACGTTTCCAAGGGTGGGCTTTTCTATGAAGTCGGTGCACCGTTCGTTTCTGAGTATGTCCAGAAGATCAAACAATAATATCGCTTCTGCGATGTACATTGTTTCGCAATGTTAATTGATACAGCGTTGCTGCATTAAACTACCTAAAAGGAGGGTTGCTTCAAGCAGCCCTCCCGTAAGAAACGATAAAAAATGACGACTCAAACATCCAATGGTAATCTGTTAGATGTCAACAATATTGAAGTTGTTTATAATGATATTGTTCAGGTGTTGCGCGGCGTAAGTCTCAGTGTTGCTGAGGGTGGCATTGTGGCCCTGCTGGGAACCAACGGGGCCGGTAAAACCACAACATTGCGGGCCATCAGCGGTCTTCTCAAACCGGAAAACGGATTTATCAAGGACGGTTATGTTAAATTTGAGGGCAATGACATTACCAACGTTCTGGGTACTCATGTGGTAAGGCTGGGTGCGGTGATGGTGCCGGAAGGCCGTCGTGTTTTCAAGCATCTTACCGTGGATGAGAATATTCGTGTGGGATCCATCACCCGCAAAGATGGAACCCAAAACATCCGTAAAGATCAGGGTCTCATGTATGAACATTTTCCGCGGCTTTCACGGGTGACCAACCGCCTGGCCGGATACTGCTCCGGCGGGGAACAACAGATGATTGCCATTGCGCGGGCCTTGATGTCTTCTCCCAAGATGCTCATGCTGGATGAACCGTCATTGGGCCTGGCACCCCTTCTGGTTAAGGAGATTTTCGACAACATCACGCGTATTAACCAGGAGATGCAAACAACCATCCTGGTGGTGGAGCAGAATGCCAAAATTGCCCTGGAAGTCTCCAATTATGCCTATATCATGGAGTCGGGTAAAATTGTTCTGGAGGGCCCCTCGGACGAGTTAAAAAAGAATCCGGACGTAAAAGAATTTTATATGGGTATCACCCAGGGGGGCGGTAGAAAATCTTTTAAAGATGTTAAATCCTACAAACGGCGCAAACGCTGGATGTAGTCCCGGAGGCCTCCATATGCCGTGTTGCTGAGGATTCGAATCCGACTTCGCTCTTCGAGCTACGGCGGGACAGGGTAAATCACTACGTTGAGTTTTCGATTTAAGCTTGTCGAGTCGCTAAATCGAAGGCAATCCTCAGATGCCTTGCCTATGAATGCCTCCAGGCTGTGCATAATTCAGATAATGCATGACGCGATATGCTGGAGAAAGGAGTTCTCGATGAAAATACTGGTGGCCTATGCTGATACCACGGAGTCCCAACTGGCCTTGGAGCTAGCCAAGACCCATGCACGTTCCTTTGATGCCGAGATTCTGCTCGTATCTTCCAGCGAGGGAGGCAAAGGTGAAAATCCGGAACGCCTTAGTCAGCTAACTATGAAGCTGGAAAAAATAAAAGCAGACTTCAAAGAAAATGGAACTGCTTGTGAAGTGACCCAACTAGCCCGGGGTCTTTCACCGGGCGAGGATATTGTATTTTTTGCAGAGGAAAATAACGTTGATCTGATTTATGTGGGCATTCAGAAGAAATCACGTACAAGCAAGCTACTGTTGGGTTCAACCGCACAATACATCATATTAAAAGCACCTTGCCCGGTTATATCTGTTAAATCATAATTTCGCTGCGCGAAATTATATAAGCGGCTACGCCGCTTTGATAGGTCAATTTATACTCGCCAAAAAAATCATCACAAGATTAGCGATTTCCGCTCTTGCCAGGGATTAATGAAGGAGATGTGATTCCATGGGATTGTATGACTACACCTTTTATGATCTGATTTCTCAAAACGCACTGTCTTATAAAGACCAGCCAGCTTGGTATGAGTCTCGAGATAACCGAAGGATCACGTTTTCTGAATATAAGCACGAGGTTGATAGGCTGGCCGCAGGCTTGCAGCAAAGCGGGATCAAAAAAGGTGACCGCATCGGTGTTTTCGCCCAGAACAGCCTAGAGTATTTTGTCCTATATGGAGCCGCCGCAGCCCTCGGTACCATTATGCTGCCCATCAACTGGCGCCTATCCCCGGATGAGGTGGTTTTCAATCTCAATGATTGTGAACCCGTAATACTTTTTGTGGATCCGGATTTACATGAGACCATTGCCGGTATCCAGGATCAGTTGCCATCGATTCAAAAAATCTATAATTTGAGTATTGATCAGGGGCCATTTGAAAGCTTGGAAGCCTTGTATGGCAGTTCAGCTGATTTGAAATCCGTGGATGTAAGTACCTCCGATGGTCTGGTTATCATCCATACCGCGGCGGTGGCCGGTCGGCCGCGTGGCGCCCTATTAAGTCATGCCAATGTATTATGCGCCAATTTGGTTTTGAATAACGGCTTAGGCATGGATGTCAAGGATGTACATCTGAATCTATTGCCGCTTTTTCATGTGGGTGGCCTGTTTATGGCCACCAGCAGTTTTCAGGCAGGCATCCAAAACATTAACATGCACAAATTTGATGCTGCCAAGGCGGTTGAGTTAATCGAAAATTATGGCGTGTCATTTTTCTTTGATTTTTCTCCCATCTTGGGAAATATTTTGGAAGCCGCCGAGCAGACCAAACAATCCCTGGAGTCGTTGCGAGTCGTTCTGGGCTTGGATACGCCTGAAACCATCGAGGCTTTTCAAACCGAAACCAATGGTGTTTTCCATACGCTATACGGCCAAACCGAGACATCGTGCATCACCACCATGGCCAGCTATAATGAGAAGCCCGGTTCAGCTGGTAAGCCGGTTCCTTTTGCCAGGGTCCAGCTTTCGGATGACAGCGACAACCCTGTGGCGCAAGGAGAAGTGGGAGAAATCGCTGTACGCGGACCACTTGTATTTCAGGGATACTGGAATCTATCTGATGAAAATTCCGAAACATTCCGCAATGGCTGGCACCATACCGGCGATTTGGGCCGTCTTGACGCCGACGGATATCTCTGGTATGCCGGACGCAAGCCTGAAAAGGAGCTAATTAAACCGGGCGGTGAGAACGTCTATCCTGCCGAAGTTGAGAAGGTTGTTTTGGAACACCCGGCTGTTGAACTAACAGCCGTCATCGGCGTTCCCGATCCTAAATGGAAAGAGGGAATCAAAGCGGTCTGCCAACTCAAATCCGGACAGAGCTTGACTCCCGAAGACTTGATTGCGTTTGTGGGAGACCGGATCGCGCGTTATAAAAAACCGCAGTATGTGGAATTTGTAGCCGAGATGCCGTTGACGTCTAGCGGAGAAATCGATCGACAGAAAGTTAAAGCATTGTACGGTCAGCAATAAGCGGCTAACATTCAGCTGTCAGTAGCTAAGAGTAGCCTTAGGGCTTACGGCTTACGAAAAGGAGTCGGCCATGATCCGAACGGAAATATCTTTATTCATGAAAAATGAACCCGGTGAACTGGGCAAGCTGGCAACCGCCTTTGGGGAAAACAAGATCAACATCGATGCCTTAACGATTCAGGATGCATCCGGTTACGTACAAGCTCTTTTCAGAGCCAGGGGAAAAAGCCTTAAACGGATTGCATCGGCCGCCAGTTATAATTCCATGCGCAAGGATTCGGCGCAATTTGCCTTGATCCGGCTGCTGGTAGACGATACCGATAAGGCCATGAATTTGCTGACCGAGAATGAATATCTATTTGACATTATGCCGGTGGTGGCCCTGGAGCTGGAGAATACCCCGGGTGAATTGGCCCGAATCTCGACCAAATTCGGCGAAGAAGGCGTCAATATTAATTATGTGTACGGATCTGTGTCGTCACCGGACTCCAAATGCTTGTTTGTGTTTTGCCCCGAAGATATAGACTTAGCCCGTAAAATATTCACCTAGTCGCGAAAATATTATGTGAGATTATCGGGAAATATTCTCGGCTCTTATTCTGCTTCTTTGTCGCAGAGTACCAGCTTCGACATATATACGGTTTACCAGAGGAAGAGCGGCTTTTATCTTAACCTCAATTCTATCGATTGTTTCTTCAATATCATCCGATGTGAGATTATCTGCAAAATTTACATCTAGATTGACTAAAACCTGACTTGGTCCAAAATAAAGGCTCAAAGGCCTCTGAAATGCAATAACACGCTTTTCATTCGCGAGAATAGTTGTGATTTTCTCTATATCTTCTGTTAAAAGTCCTTCGCCGATCAGTAAGGCTTTACATTCAACAGCAAAGAACAACGATACAGATACCAACAAAACACCAATCAGAATGGAGCCCAAGCCGTCAAAATAGACCCAACCAGTTAATTGCCCAAGCAGCACTGAAAGAAAAGCGATAAGCAATCCAAGTAAAGCGGCAGTATCTTCAATTACGACAGCAACGGTGGCACTATCTTTACTATCTTTAAGTGCTTTGAAAAATGATTTTGCATAACGGGTAGTATTGAACTCCTGTAAAGCGATCCTCAAAGCCGCTCCCTCAAAAATCATGGCAAGTATGAGAATCAAATAGTTCCACCCAACATTTGACAAGGATTGTGGGTGCTTAATGTGTTTGATACCCTCATAAATAGCAATTCCACCTCCCAAAGCAAATATTAAAAGTGCAACGATAAAACTCCAGAAAAAAATCTCTTTGCCATAACCAAACGGGTGTTTAATATCGGCTGGTTTCTTGCTTTTCCGAACGCCAATCAACAAGAGAAACCCATTGCCGGTATCTACCAAAGAGTGTATGCCCTCGGAAAACATGGCTGAAGAACCGGTAAAAAAGGCAGCGAAAAACTTACTAATGGCTATAGCGGTATTTGCAATGATAGCTCCATAAATTGCTCTATTCGATGAGCCAGCCATATTATTCCTTTATGAAATCAGCATATTCGAAGTTCAATGTTGAAAGTTCGATGTTGAATGTTAAAACAGAACAAAAAATTTACAAACCCTGGCTCCAGCCCTTCAAACCTACGACCCTCCAACCCTCATTAAGCTGTCAGCAACGTCTCGCCTTTCCCTGTCAGGGGTTCCTTTCCCGCTACCTTCGCCAAGATGCGTCCGGGCCGTGCAAAACGATCGACATTGATGGAAATCATAACGCCGTCAATGCTACAACGGATTGGCGTGATCTCATCGTCGCCAGCATTAGCCAAGGGATTGAACACCTCGGCAATGACATCACCAGGTTTTACCTGTTCTCCCGGTGATTTCAGAAA
This sequence comes from uncultured Desulfobacterales bacterium, assembly GCA_964633115.1. GTDB lineage: Bacteria > Desulfobacterota > Desulfobacteria > Desulfobacterales > B30-G6 > B30-G6. Next base: position 36,667 of record CAZWEO010000017.1, on the reverse strand, counting down.
GACGACCACACCCGGTGTGGTGGCTTTGATATGTTCGACGCCGCGTAGGGGTGTGGCATCATACAGCAAGTCGGGTAAGACTGGCGCTTCACCGGCGATCAAGTCGCGCCGCTGCAGGAAGTGATAAATATTCTGGGCGTCCTTGGCGGCGAGCTCATGGGAGACATCGGAAATACCACGCAGTTCGATCGTGGCTGCCAAGCAGGCGCATGGAATGGGTTTGTGCGGAAATTTTTCAGCCAGTTCCCACCAGATCCGGCTGCAAGCTTCATCAAAGGGATTGTCACCGCTAGCCTTGGCCAGCAACGTAGCCTGGGCACCGATTTGGGCAGATAAGTCCTTGGCATCCGGCCAGAGGGGGGTGCCCATATAAACATGGGTGATGGCCTGGTAGTCGCAGTGCAAATCCAAGACGATGTCGGCATCAAAAGATAGCGATAAAAGCGCATGTTTAAGCTGGGCCGATTCGTCTTCGGTGGATACCGTTGGCAACACTTCTGCCATTGCTTGGCGGATGAGTATTTTATTCTCCTCGGCTGAGTCGGTCATTTGGTCTTTAATGCGCGCGGCCACCAACGATGTGATATCCAGGTGCTTGCGGTTGAAATTGGTGTTGTTGAAATAATCGAAGCGACCTCTCAGAACTTCTTCGTGCCACTGGTCGGCACCTACCGGGTTGGCCACAGGAACCAATACGATATTTGCTTGAATGGCGCCGGACTGATCGGCCGCTTCCAGCAATTTTATCAAATGATGCATAACCAGATAGCCAGGTGCCTCGTCTGCATGCAAGCCGGCCTGGATATAGGCCTTATGAGGCTTGGATCCATCGCCATAGCGGATGATGGATAGGGAACGTTCGGTTCCCATACTGTTTACCGGTAGAGCTCTTTTCTCAACACTTTTGGTAGACACAGTTAAATTCCTTTTAAAATAAAATGGGAGAGCACAGCTCTCCCATTTTATTATTTATAGCGACGAAGTTACGATTTGTAACATCGCGTAAAAATATTATTCACCGTAGACGTCGAAGTCAAAGTATTTATCCTGGATACTTTTGTAGGTGCCGTTGGCACGAATCTGCTTAATGGCTTTATTTAACTTATCCACCAGATCCTTATCCTGTTTGCGGCAGGCGATCCCGGCGCCCTCTCCGAAATATTTTTTTTCATTCAAATCAGGGCCGATGAACTGATAATCCTTTCCTTCAGGCTTATTCAGAAAACCGTCCAGCATGGCGACACTGTCGGCAAGCAACATATGCACCCGACCGGCCACAAGGTCCAGATAGGCATCATCCTGGGTGCCGTAGCGTTTGATAGATGCGTTTTTAGCACCTTGTTCGGTTACGAACCGATCGTGGATGGTGGCACGCTGGACGCCGATTTTTTTGCCGGCGGTGGCTTTTGCTACCTCTGCTCGCGTAAAATCCTTCATAGAGCCTTTTTTGCAGATAAATTTACCAGGGGTGTTGTAATACTTGTCGGTAAAGGCCACTTTTTTCTTGCGCTCCTCGGTGATGGACATGGAGGCGATAATGGCATCGTACTTGCGGGCCAACAGGGCCGGAATGATGCCGTCCCAGTCCTGGGGAACCATCTTGATTTCGGCGCCCATGGCATCCACAAGGGCCCGGGCGATGTCGATATCAAATCCCTTGAGTTCACCATCAGGCGTAACCCAGCTAAAGGGAGGGTAGGCGCCTTCAACGCCAATGCGTATAACTTTCCAATCCTTGGCCTGAACAGTTCCGGCAGCCATTATCAGGGCAAGTGCAATTAAAACAATCCATACCTTTTTCATATCTCCTCCTTCGGTTTGTGTAGTTGAGCCCATTCGGCAATGCACTCCAACAAAATTGTATGATATAAAAGTAAATCCCGATTTGTCAATATGGTAGCGGATTTGACGCGAACATTATTGCTTTTTTTTTAAGGTGCGGGTAGATATTTTTTATGATAACGATCAAAAAAAACTTAAGGAGTAAGAAATGTCCAAAAGAATAACAATCCTGGGTGCCGGTCCAGGTGGATATGTGGCTGCCCTGCATGCCGTCCAATTGGGAGCCCAGGTAACTGTCATCGAAAACGATAATTTAGGTGGAACCTGTTTAAACTGGGGCTGCATTCCCACTAAAACCTTAAAAAGTTCGGCCGAAGCTATTCGAAAAGCCCAGCGACTGCCTCATTATGGTATTGAATTGGTTGGTAGTGTTCGTCCCGATTTTAAAGCCATTATGAAACGCAAGGACCAGGTCGTGACAACCTTGGTGAGTGGTATCGCTAAGGCTTTCAAAGCCGGAAAAATCCAGCTTATTAATGGAACCGGGAAAATTGTGGATCCGCATCTTGTTCAGGTGACGGATGATAGCGGACATATGCATGAAATATCGGGAGACAAACTTATCCTGGCCACGGGCTCACGTCCCCAAGACCTACCGAATCTTGAATTTAATGGTGTCACCGTTCTGTCCTCAAACGATATTCTCAATCTTGAAAATAGGCCAAAACGTATCATCATTCTCGGAGGTGGTGTCATTGGGGTTGAGTTTGCCTTTATCTTCAAACTTCTGGGTTCGCAGGTGACGGTGGTGGAAGCCATGGATCGTTTGATCCCGCTACCCAATATTGATGCAGATATGAGCAAAACCCTCATGCGAGAAATGAAAAAAAGTAAGATCAGCGTTCTCCTAAATACAACCATCGAAGCGATCAAAACGGTCGAGAACGGAGGGATCCAGGCAAAAATGGGACCCTCACCGTTTGGGTCACCGACTGAGAAGCCACCAAGCAAAAAGCCTGAGCTTGAGGCAGACGCACTATTTTTGACGGTTGGACGTGCTCCCAACTCAAACGACATTGGGTTGGCAAGCATCGGTGTGGAAATGGATAATAAAGGATGGTTGGTGTCCAATCAAAAAATGGAGACCAACATTAAGGATGTCTACGCCATCGGGGATATTTTAGGACCGACCAAAATCATGCTGGCGCATGTGGCATCCATGGAAGGACTAGTGGCAGTTGAAAATTGTTTGGGCGCAGACAAGACCATGGACTATCGTGCAGTTCCCTCGGGTATTTATTCCTTCCCGGAGGTAGCGGATGTCGGTTTGACTCAACATGAGGCCGAGGCCGCCGGAATCGACCATCGGTCGGACACCTTTCTTTTTCGTGAACTGGGGATGTCCCAAGCCAAAGGTGAATTATCGGGCCAGATTAAAATGATAACCGAAAGCAAGTCCGGACGGGTCCTGGGTGTGCATATCATTGGCGAGCATGCCACCGAGTTGATTGCTGAAGCGGTTTTGGCCATTCAAACCGGCCTTAGTGCCCAGGACTTGGCCCAGACGATTCACGCACATCCAACCCTGGCTGAAGGTCTCTGGGAAACTGCCCGTATAGCCAGCATGTCGCAGGGGGCATGAAACCCTTTGCCCTGCTGATCAAGCCCGCCTCTGCGGACGGCAACTGGTAGTGCGATTTTATTCCAGCATGGATAACCTGGGCATCGGGCCAGATCAGAGCTCTTAGCCTCAATAACCGGGTAACTAGTAATGGAGGATTCATGGCTTACAAACAGATACTCTATGAGAAAGACCCAGACAGCGGCATCGTAAAAGTAACTTTGAATCGGCCTGAGATTAAGAATGCCTTGGGCATATTAATGCTGTTGGATCTATATCAGGCGGCCGAAGTATTTGAAAAGGATGAAACCGCCCATGCCATGATGTTAACCGGCGCAGTGCCAGCGGAGAATACCGATCAAACCCAGGAAGCTTTTAGCAGCGGGGCTTATCTTGATTTTGCCGAGCTGGAGTCGTTGGACGAGGAGACTAAAAAAGAAGTAGATCTGACGGACCTGGCCCAAAAGCGCCTATGCCTGAAGCTCTGGCAGGTCAACAAACCCATCGTAGCAGCGATCAATGGATTGGCGATTGGGGGCGGCTTTACCATTCCCCTGGCGGTTGCGGATTTAATCTATATGTCCGAGTATGCCTGGGTCAAACTGCCGTTTGCGCGCATCGGGCTGGTTCCGGAGTTGGCTTCAAGCTTTTTGTTGCCGCGTTTGCTCGGTTTTCAACGAGCCAAAGAGATCATGTTTTTTGGTGAGCGGCTCAGCGCGGCGACATTGTATGACCTAGGCTTAATTAACCGGGTATTACGCCACGATGAACTTCTTAGCTTTACAAGGGCAGAGACGCGTAAGCTGATACCGCCAAAAGGGGCTGGGCTGGCGGTGCGTTTTGCTAAGGAGATTTTACACAAACCCATGATCGAGGCAGTTTCTCAGGCACTTGATCTGGAAAACGACGGATTGAATAAGGCTTTTGGAACATCGGATTTCATGGAAGCGTTGAACGCACGTCTAGAGAAGCGTGAACCGTCCTTTAAGGGTAAATAGCCGTATCATGGTCATATAGAATGAATATAATTTAGTTAATGATTTATGTTAATAATTTAAATCAATTATCACATATGGCCCTGTGATTTTCTGTGAAAACAGGTAAAATCGGAGATAGATGATATGACATCACCATTTGAAATTGTTCGAGCTGACTATTCCAATGCTATACATAGGTCGGCCATACCGCAGTTATTAAACATTTATGCCAAGGATTTACTCGGTTTTCGTAGCGGGATAGATAATAATATACTCGATGCGCTAGTACCTGGCCTGAAAAAAACACCCAACAACCTGGTCATGCTGGCGTGCGTTGACAACAGTTATGTGGGCATGGCCATCTGTTTTTTCAGTTTTTCCACCTTTCACGCCATGCCCTTGATCAACATTCATGATTTCATGGTGCGTCCTGAATTTCGCGGTCAGGGAATCGGCAAAGGTCTTCTGGACGAAATTGAACGGATTGCCCTAGAAAAAGGCTGCTGCAAAATAACCCTTGAGGTTCAGGAAAATAACGCGGCAGCTCGCAGGCTCTACGGCAATTTTGGCTTCACGGATTCATTTCTAGACCCAGAGGCTGGGAGTCAGCTATCTATGACCAAAGAATGTCATCGAAATTGAAATTTAAACAAATGTATGGCCAACAATGTAATCTTCATAACCGCGATCATGAGCCCAATAAAATTTACTGCATCGAATAAGCTATTGACGCAAAAGTATCGTTTTGAGATACTCGGCTTGGCAAAATGAGTTCCTGTCTTTTGGATCATCTCTCTACCGGGGAAAAATCGACGACTTGTGACCGCAGGGCGTAATAAGTAACACTACGATTTTTCTCTATTTTCTAAACAAAACATATTTAATGCAAACAGACTCTCTCTTATCGGTGCTCCTCTTGTTTTGGGGGGCAATTAATATTAATTTTTAAAAGGAGAAGCTAGATGAAAAAACTATTTTTTGTGGGATTGTTGGTTGTCAGTTTTGTTTTCGTTGGTGCCGGTAGCGCATTTGCCGCCTCAGTTCTGGATGAAATCATGGCGGCCGGGGTGATAAAGGTTTCCACAGATGCCAATTATGCCCCCCAGAGTTTTTTAAACGACAAAGGTGAACTGGAAGGTTTTGATATCAGCGTGGCCAAGGAAGTTGGCAAACGGTTGGGTGTCAAAGTTGAATTCGTAACACCGGATTGGGATCTTATAACGGCCGGCAAATGGGGTAAACGCTGGGATATCTCTATCGGATCCATGACGCCCACATTGGAGCGCACGCAGGCACTTCATTTCACCATGCCTTACTACAGCACACCCGCCCAATTTGCTGTTCACAAGAACAACACCACCTTCAAACACGTCAAGGATCTGGCCGGCAAGCGCATCGGTGTCGGAACAGAAACCACCTATGACCGATATCTTAATAAAGACCTTCAGCTTGTGGGTGTCAAAATTAAGTTTCTAAATTGGAAGGCTAAAAAAGTCACTACCTATCCGACAGATGCCAACGCCATAGAGGATATATCCCTGGGTGATGGTGTCCGGCTTGATGCAATACTCACTGCCAAACCGACCATTTTTGAAGCCGTGAAATCAGGTTGCGGCGGCGGTTGCCCGATTAAAATGTTGGGTGAACCTGTCTTTTATGAGCACCTGAGCGTTGCGCTTGACAAGAGCCGGCCCCAAAGTGAGTCTTTGCTGAAAAAACTGAACGAGATTCTCGCTTCCATGTACAAAGACGGAACACTGGTGGATTTTTCCATGAAGTTTTACGGTACAGATCTCATTCCCAAACTGTAGTGTTTTTATATCTCCGGTTTCCCTCCGTCTTTTTTTGCTGGCGGGAAACCGGGTTTTCACTTGGAAAATATTTCGACCGGCCGGCGTGAGTGTTTCTTTTGGTTGTTTGTCCAGCAAAGCATATCGTCACAATTCGGGAAATAGACTTTGCCGGTGCGGCATTATGCAAAACGTGATTTTAAACGGGATGCAGTTTGGAGACGAAATGAACCAACTCAACAGTGTTGCAGAGCGAGGCATTCCCCCGGAAGCACTCGAGGTGATGGCGCGCATAGATGCCAGGCGCAAGAACTTCAATCGCAATTTAAAAATTTCCCTAGCGATCATGGTGTTGCTGCTTTTTTTATCCCTCGTGGTTTTAGGTCTCGACTTTAAATTTATGGGCAAATGGCTTGGATTTATTCTTACGGGTCTCGGGTTTACGCTGCTGGTCTCGGTTCTGGCAATAAGTCTGGCATGTGTTTTATCCGTCCTTGGGGCCCTGGGCAGACTATCCCGCAATCCTATCTTGAACGCCATGGCCACCCTTTATGTGTCGTTGATCCGGGGTACACCCCTTCTGGTACAGGTGTACATGTGGTACCTGGCCCTTCCTCAGATCGGAGGGGCCCTTCAGGAACTTGGCTTTGTGGGAATTCAGAAATATTTGACGCTACCTGCCATACCGGCTGGTATCATGGCTCTCGCGGTTTGCTACGGTGCCTATATGACCGAAACCGTTCGAGCCGGAATTCAGTCTATAAAGATCGGCCAGAACGAAGCGGCCAAAGCGCTTGGTATGACCCGCGCCCAGACCATGCGCCGGGTCATCTTTCCCCAGGCCCTGCGGGTCATCATTCCGCCGGTTTCCAATGAGTTTATCGCCATGGTCAAGGACTCTTCACTTGTTTCCTTGATGGGTGTCTGGGAACTTAGCTTCCGGGCTATAAAAATCGGTAGGCGCTATTTTCAGTCCTTAGAAATGCTGATCTTGGTGGCGGTGATCTACTGGGTGATGTGCATTATCCTGCAGACCGTACAGGAGAAAATTGAAAAGCATATGGCCAAGGGAGAAAGAGGGGCAAACGGATGAGCGAAAACAAAGTAATGATAAAAATTCGAAATCTTCACAAGGTTTTTGGCCGGGATTTGCATGTGTTGGACGGTATCGATCTGGATGTGAGTGTGGGCGAGGTGGTATCCATTTTGGGTCCTTCCGGATCGGGTAAAAGCACCTTGCTGCGGTGCATCAATTTTCTGGAAGAGCCTACTGCCGGTACTGTTGAGGTGGATGGCGTGGTTATTAAGGCTGGTGAGAAATCAAAGAACCAGGCTGCAAAGATCCTTGATATCCGTAAAAAGACCGGGATGTGTTTTCAAGCATTCAACCTGTTTCCTCACATGACTGCCATTGGGAATGTCATCGAAGGACCCGTAACGGTATTGGGTCAGTCCAAAAAAGAGGCTACCCCCTATGCCAAAGAACTGCTTGAATGGGTGGGTCTCTCTGATAAGGCCGATGAATATCCAGCGCGTCTTTCGGGTGGTCAGCAACAACGGGTTGCCATTGCCCGGAGCCTGGCAATGAAGCCCAAGATAATGCTTTTTGATGAACCAACATCGGCCCTTGACCCTGAACTGGTTGGCGAGGTTGTGGATGTAATGGAGCGCCTGGCCAATGAGGGTATGACCATTATTGCTGTGACCCATGAGATGCATTTTGCCCGTGATGTTTCCACCCGGGTGTTTATCATGGATGGCGGCAACTGGATTGAAGAGGGCCCTCCCGAAGAGATGTTTACCAATCCCAAAGAGGAGCGCAGCAAGCGGTTTTTGGCTCATATTCTTTAAACTGAAGGGATGGCAGGTGATGGGCAGCCGTCTGGTCGACCCGCGCCCACCAACAGACGGTGCCGTCAATTTTCCCAAAGAATCTGAATGATTCATACGACAAATTATGATAGGCGCATCAAGCAGACGACTTGTGGAAAATTTGATAAACCTGTTGTAGAAAGAGAAATGAATATGACCTTAGATTTGGATTTTATCCGCTTCCAGTACCCTGTTTTCAGCAACCCCGAAACCGAATGTTGGGCCATGTTCGAAAATGCTGGCGGTTCTTATGTCCCGCATCAGGTCATCGATCGTCTGCACGCGTTTTACCAGTTCACTAAAGTTCAGCCTTATGGTCCGTTTCGGTCTTCTATTGCCGCCGGCGAGAGTATGGATGCCGGTTACCAGACCATAGCCAGTCTGCTTAACTGCCATCCGGACGAGCTGACACTGGGCCCTTCTACGTCCATGAATACCTACGTGCTGGCCCAGGCTATCCGGCCAGCGCTAAGGCCGGGTGATGAGATCATCGTCACCAACCAGGACCATGAGGCCAATATCGGGTGCTGGCGCCGATTGGCGGAGTACGGGGCGGTCCTGAAAGAGTGGCGTATCGATCCGCAAAGCGGTGAGCTTTTCCTGAAAGGTCTCGAACGACTGATCAGCGGCAACACGCGCTTGGTCTGTTTTTCGCTTTGTTCCAACATTGTGGGAACCATGAACGATTTGGATTCCATCTGTGACATGGTCCATGATGTGGGTGCTATCGCCATTGGTGACGGGGTGTCGTTCGCCCCTCACTGCGTGCTGGACGTAAATGCCAGTGGCCTAGATTTTTATTTGTTCAGCACTTACAAGACCTTCGGGACCCATTTGGGGGTCATGTGGGGCAGACCATCCATTCTTAGAAGCCTCGAGCCCCAGGGGCACTATTTCAACAGGGATATTCCTCACTACAATTTCAATCCTGCTGGTCCCCTGCACGCTCAAATCGGCGCTCTGGCCGGTCTGCGGGAGTACATCGATGCTGTATACGGACATCATTTCGATGAAGTGCAAGCCGGCTTTCACGCCAGAGCCAAAAAGGTGTTTGAGCTGTTTGCCGAACACGAAACCACCCAAGCCAATCGGATTTTAGAGACCATCAAGGTAATCCCCGGTTCCAGAATCATGGGCCAGGATCACGCCCTGGTAGGATCGCGATCGGCAACCGTTTCCATGACCATAGACGGTATGTCTTCGGGTGATGTAGTCAAAAAGCTTGTAGAAAAGAAGATTGCACTCCTTAACGGGCACTTTTATGCGCGTCGCTGCGTGGAGGCCCTGGGTATAAAGGATCCGGAGGATGGGGTCGTCAGGATAAGTCTCGTGCATTACAACACCGATCAGGAGGTCGGCAGGCTGATTGCAGCCTTGGAAGAGCTTGTTTGATGCAGTCAATTCCGCTTCGAATAAATCGGCATCCATAACCTGTAAAGTGTTAAGGTTTAGACCGGTCCGCCAACACAGCCGGCCACCAGTTTTCCGTGGTTATGATTTCTCCGATGCCATACGTTCGTATGCATTCAGAATTTCCTGCAATTGTTCGATATTGTCAGGTGGTGTTGGGTGATGATTCTTAAGAATATCCCGGGCCTTTTCGGCAGCAACCGCGTCAGACTGAGAAATTCCATGATCCTGATTATCGGTGGTAGGCTGACATCCTTTCACAGTCGGCTGCCAAATGGCGCGCATGTGTTTGAGGGTATGTTCGGCGAGCATGAAATGGTTTTGAGGGCCAACCTGATGAATGGCATCCACTGCCAGCATTTCCGGTGTAACCGTTATTCCGGACGAAAATGCATGTAACATTTCGTAAATTTCACAGTCCTTGATCAATTGTTCAAATGAGAAAACCGTAGCGCCTTCCAGCAGACCGGCTCCACAAATCATGTCACCGTGCGCCAAAAAATTCACCATACCGGAAATAGCATTTTCAACCCCGCTGCGCCAGCCACTTGTGTGGGCACCGGTGCCAAATGTTCCGATGGTAATGGGCAGCTTATAGTAGTGGGCCAGTTGAATGGCGCCCGCCTGAAGCAGGAAATCTTCGGGATTTCCACTGGTCATGCCGCCACTTTTAAGATCCATCATGGTGGCGTAGGAGCCATAAAAAACAGGTGTCCCCGGATAGAAAAGCTGGATAAAAACAAGACCTGCCAAAATTTCAGCATTCCCCAAGGCCAAATTGCCGGCCAATGTAGCCGGTGCGGTACCACAGCCGATTTGCATGGTGACAAAACCCGTGGGAATCCCAGCTTCCGCAAAAATCAGCGCTGCCTCCATGGCCTCGGCATCACAGGTCAATGGGCTAATGGTGGCTTGAAAATTGGAGATGAGCGGTCGTTTTTTGAGCGCATCGCGGCCGCCGGCCAGGGCGGCGGCCATTTCCACACTGCCCTTGGCCGTGAGCCGATTGACTGCTGTCATGGCCTGAATGTGTTTTTCGGTGTTGTGAATCAGGGCCTGCAGTTCGTGAAGCGGTTGTGTTGCGGCGGGTCGATCCTGGGCGCTCACACAGGGCCATAAAAACGATATTTGTGGCAGAAAATCGGCCACCCGAGCTGATTCCGCCAAATCATTATAGGTGGAATTACGAATCTGGCCGGAGTCCAGGTCCTTTACTTTAAGGCCGGTGCCGTCCAGACTCATGTATTTGTGCTCCCCGTCCAAAATCAGATCGTTGTTAGGATTACGGGCACAAAGTGAATACGTTTCCGGGGCGTTTTGAATAGCTTTCTCAACAATATCTGCTGGAAAGCAAACTCTATTTATTTGGCGGTCAATCTGTAATCCAAGATCTTCAAGGTCATTCAGACGATTCTCATCAAGGGGCATGAACATGCCGGTTTTTTCAAGAATCTGAAGACTGGCATAATGAATCTGACCGATGTCTTCATTTGACAGCAGTTGGAGGTCTGTTTTCCATTGATCTGGTTTAATCATCGGTCGCAATTTCCTTCGACATCAGGATGGCCTTAGCCATCTGTTAGAGCCAGAGGCTATTTATGGCAATTCGTACGGATACTTGTCAAGTGAAACAGACACGCATGAGGATCTAGTGGGGTAGCGTTAGGTCAGAGTGTTGGGGGGCGTTAGCGATCAAACCGTTCAACGATCCAAGGTGATTTTTGGATAATGGCCACTAGTCCTGCCACCAGGAATACAACGGCCAACGCCATGTGAGCCAAATCCAAAAAGATGATCGATGCTTGTGAAAAGAATGAACCGGGTAGGTTGTTGATTACCAGCAAAATACCTGTCACCATCAGACCCATCAGAATGAAGCCGCGAATAATGCCGGAAATGCTGGGCTTTTTTGTTCTGCGATAAGCGAAGATAAAAATGACGAGGGTATAGATAAGGAGACCCATAAATACAGCAGCAGACAGATAGTGCAACCAATGGGTGATATAAAAGTCAGCCAGCCAATCGAGGCCGGGTAGGCTCGATATATAATAGCGTTTATATATGGGCATCTGCCCAAAACCTGTAATAACCAAAATCAAGGCACTGATAAAATACAGGGTGCGTACCAAAGGCGCTTTCATGATTGATCCTTTCGGGTCATTTTGTAGATTTTTCCAGCTGCAGCAGCCAGACCTGCAATCGGGGCGATGATCATGGCAGCCGCCAAATTATTAGCATCGGCCATGGTATCGGCAACCGGTTTCATATGCGGTTTGCCCTTGCCTTTTTCGATGGCCTGATTGATCTTTTCAAAAGGGACCGGCGAGACATAGATGGTGTTGGTGCCTCCGTTTTCCTTCTCTCCATATATATAGCCACCGATTTCATCCGCGAGCTGATGGGCCTGGGCGATGATGTCCTTGCGCGGTCCAATGGTCTGAACATCTTCCGGGCATTCTTCGATGCAGGCCGGCACCTCGCCTTGTTCCAAACGATCATAACAGCGGTCGCATTTGTACATGACGCCATTGCCGGCAAAGGTTGGCAAGAGGTCCAAATAGATGCCAACACCGGTCTGGCGCTCGGGGATTTTCCAAGGGCAGACGGATTTGCACTTGGCGCCGCCCAGGCAGATATCGGCATCGATTCGGGCGATACCGTTATCCAATTGATCTGCGGCTCCGAAAGGGCACAATTTGACGCAAGGCGGGTTGTTGCAGTGCATGCAGCGTCGCGGTATGGTCAATTCATAGGTTTCATCCTGGTGTTCTACTTCAGCATATTGAATAAAGAGCCAGTTGTAGGGGGTCAAACGATCGGTTACATCCTGCTTGTTCGACCAATCAACCACCGGAACCTTTTTGGGGACCATCTTGGGAAATGGTTTAACCGGATCAGGATATTTATGGTGATTAACTTCACTGCAAGCCAATACGCATTCTTCGCAGCCAATGCATTTGCTAATATCAATTAGCGTCGCCAAAGGTTCCTTTGCCGATTGGGATGCCTTGGCCGGCAGGCTGGTTGCCGCCAATGTACCAGCAGCAGCAAGTCCGCCTTTTAGGAATGATCTTCTTGAAATATTTTTGGGCATAGTCATAGATCCGTCCATCAACTCTAAGAGTTTGTTTTTGATCAGAGCCTTAGGCAGTAAGCTGCTTAAAGCTAAAAGCTTGTTTCTGAAAGCTGCAGTAACGTCTCGTCCCCGGCTGTCCGCCGTGGTAGCTTAACTGGCTCAGGAAAATCCGCTGGAAGGATTGGGGGCACAGGCATTACCACCATCGGATGACCCCATGATACTGGCGGCGCTCAGCACCTTTTTTACTTGGGGGCTGCAGCAGCAAGGGCAGGTAATTTTATCTGTATCGCTACTGAAAATCAGTTTCTCGAAGGCGTGTGAACAGTCATTGCACTGATATTCATAGATCGGCATGGATGAATCTCCTTAAGATAGATTGTTTATATAATGCCATAATTAAAATCCGGGCGGCAAATGTCAAGCAAATCCAACTTCCTTGATATGCAACCAGCATTGTCGGTGGCATATCAAGGAAGTTGGGTCCAAAAATTTTGGATTATATGTATTGGCTGTGTGCCCCTTACACTATCGATATAGTAACGGCCAAAAATTTTGTTTAAAATCAGTGACTACGACTTGCGGAGCCCTTTCAAGAGGCTTTCTTGACGTCACCAATTCTTCTGGTAGTCGCTGATTCCAGGTTGGCTTCGATGGCATCGGCCAATGTCCTGGTTGGCTGCAGGCCGACAAAGCGCATAACCTCGCGGCCATTTTTATACAAGCTTAGCGTTGGTATACTCTTGATACCCAACTTAAGGGCCATGGGTTTATGGTTATCTACGTTCATGGCGGCAATGACGGCCCTATTTTTGAAGCGGATCGAGAGATCTTCCATAATTGGTTCTTGCACCCGGCAAGGGCCGCACCAGGGGGCACCGAAATCAACCAATGCAACCCCTGTCATGATGGTCCTTTCGAGTTCTTTGATAGAGTTCAAATGTTTGATCTGCATGCTGTTGCTCCTTGACTATGGTACGACCTAAACTGAGCGTTTCAAATATTAAGAATGTTGTGATTCTTATTTATTTTAAAGGATTGCATCTATTTCGATTCTTAAAATTTGAAACCCGTTGGGATTGCCGATCTCACCGCATCTACTGTATCAGATGCTATCCTGCATAGACCACTATAGCCGAACAACATCTTCCTTGTAGCTGCGGCAACCTCGACAATCGCTCAATCTAGGTATGGGTTAATTCAAACTTCATGCCAAGTTTTTTCAACGACGCACTATATTCAAGGACAATTTGAATATAAATATTGTGGGAAACATACATTAAGACACTAAGCGGTTAGCTCCCAACGCGGACAAGCCGCAACCAAACAAGGTTAGAAGCTGCGAATCGCAGAATGCAGAATAATGAATCTAGAATTTAGAAGGATGGAAGCGCTGCGCGCTGGCATTGATGTTAAAATAACGATTGAATAATGCCGGAGCGAAGCGACTCATTCCTTCGACATTCGATATTTTAAATTCTGCATGCGTCATTCGCTGTTCATCTTTTGAAACGTGTGCGTTTTGCTGTCATTTGAACTTGTAAGGGTCTATCAGCCTAACAGCCTAATCCTATTTTTAGTGTTTACCAGCAGAAATGGATTGACACCAATGATTTGAGAGCATATGCTCTCAATAAGTAACGTTAGGTAACGCTACTTGGCGTTACCTGGTTGCGTTTTTCCAGTGTAGCCGGAAAGTTGGTCTGAATAAAAATCTCACACGGTAGGTTCCCATGCCAAACTCTGAGCAACAAACACTTGATCCCAGATTTGCCAGCTACTTGTTGGAGTCTATGGCAGATGGTGTTTTTACCCTCAACCGTTCCGGAGAAATCACCTCCTGGAATGCTGCCATGGAAAAAATCAGCGGTTACAGTGCGGCTGAGGCTCTGGGCCGAACCTGTACGCTGCTCAATTTTAATCTTTGCCTTAAGAAAAGCTGTCCCAACGGCATCAAGGAATGCGGGATTTATGAAAAAGGAGCCGTGGATGCCAAGGAATGCGCCCTGACCCACAATGATGGCCATGTGGTGCCGGTTTTAAAGAGTGCCCGTCTGGTGAAAGACGGAAGCAATCGCGTGATCGGTATTGTCGAGACGGTCACGGATTTGACCGAACTTAAGAAGGCGCGCCAGGAAATCGAAGAAATCTCACGCAAACTGGGGGATGTCCACCGGTTGGATAATATTATCGGCAAAAGCCGGGTTATGCAGGATGTTTTTGCCGCCATCCGGGCAGCTTCGGCCAGTGAAGCCACGGTGTTGATCCAAGGTCAGAGTGGTACCGGAAAAGAGCTGGTGGCAGGCGCCATCCACTATAATAGCGACCGCTCCAGTTATCCATTGGTAACAGTCAATTGTAGCGCATTGACCGAATCGCTGCTGGAAAGCGAACTGTTCGGACATGCCAAAGGTTCCTTTACAGGCGCCATCCGCGACCGCAAAGGACGTTTTGAGGAGGCAACTGGCGGGGCTGTTTTCTTGGATGAAATCGGTGAAATCAGTCCTTTCATCCAGGTTAAACTCCTGCGTGTATTGCAAGAACGTGAGATCGAACGCGTAGGCGAATCAAAGCGCAGGAAAATTGATATTCGCATCGTTGCTGCCACCAACCAGGATTTAATAGAATTGGTACGCAAAGGCGAATTTAGACAGGACCTATACTATCGCCTCAAAGTTTTTCCCATTGAAGTCCCACCTCTCAATCAGCGCAAAGAAGACATACCACTCTTGGTCGGACATTTTATCACGCAACAAAATACCAAGACTGGCAAGAAAATCGACGGGTTATCCCAAACTGCTTTGCGGCTTTTCATGGATTATCATTGGCCCGGTAATGTGCGCGAGTTGGAAAATGCCATCGAGCACGCCTTTGTACTGTGCAACCAAGATATCATCGATGTTTTCGATCTACCGGTGGAAATGCGTAAAGCTCAATATGACCCGACGCCATCAGCCCCAATCCATGATGCAACCTTATCGCATCAATTGAAGGGCAAACTCACCAAACCCTTGCTGGAGTCCCTTTTAGCAGATTGTGACTGGAACAAGGCCGAAGTGGCCCGGCGGGTGGGCCTCAGCCGGACGGCCATATGGAAATACATGAAAAAATGGAACATTCCCTTGAAGCCTGAATCATAGTTAGTGGAAGGCGTTTGGCATCAAGTTTGCATCGAACCTCCACAATGTATCACAACTTAAAAAATGGAGGTTCACTATGAACATCGATAAAATAATATTCGCATTTGCAGGTTCTTTAATAATCATCAGTGTGGCGCTGGCATGGCTGCAAAGTTCGTGGTGGCTGGTTTTGGCCGCCTTTGTGGGTGCCAATCTCCTGCAGTCTTCCCTATCCGGTTTTTGTCCAGTTGCTGTCATATTAAAAAAAGTAGGTATTCGATCGGGCACTGCTTTCTAAGATTTAAGCGATCAACAATCAGCGAGCAGCTATAAGCTGAAAGCGCCAAGCAGCTTTTGGCTAATCGCTTACAGCTAAAACAGGAGCAATTCATGGAAGATAGAGGGTATCAAATCGTAAAGGCTTACAATCTCTTGGTACTAATGCTGGTAGCTATGATACTGGGACCAGCTCTGCCGGTGCAGGCCGTGACGCTGGAAACATGTATCCAGGCGGCATTGGATAACAATCCTGATATCCAGGCAGGACTCATACGGGTGCAGGCTGCCAAGCACATGATCAAACAGGTGGAATCGGCCTATTATCCACGCCTGTACCTGGCGGGCTCCTATTCGCTTACCAATAATCCACCTCAAGCTTTTATGATGGCCCTCAACCAGAAAGATCTTGATATGACCGATCCGGATTTTGATCCCAACGATCCCGATCAAACCGACAATATGCGTTTGTCGCTGGGTTTGAAATATCGATTTTATAATGGTGGGATCAATGCCATCAATGTACAATTGGCAAAAGATGGCAAACAGCTGCGCGAATTGGGGTTAAAGGCAGTCCAAAACGAATTGGTCCATCAGGTAACACGCGGCTATTATACCGTCCTCAGGACGCAGTCCTTTGTGGATGTTCAAACGGAATCAGTTGCCAGCCTGACCGAAAGCCTCAGGGTCGCCAAAGCACGTTTTAATGCCGGATCAGCCGTCAAGACCGACGTATTAAACCTGGATGTTAAACTGACCCAAGCGCGTGAAGATCTAATTCGGGCCAAGAACGGGGTTCAATTGGCCATCGCATCCCTAAACGCCGGCATTGGCTCTGACTTGGTAACAAGCGAGGGATTGCCGGTGCCGGTTCGCGAGGCGATTCAAAAAAGTCCGGTGGCCCTCGATTTCGAGAATATTAAATATCGACCAGAGCTAAAAATCAGTCAGACACTTTCGCGCATCAAAAAACATACCTATAGAAAGACGTCACAGGATAATCGTCCGATTTTAAGTGCCTTTGGTTCCTATGACTTTGATAGTGGTGATTTTGAGGATTTAGAAGACAGCTATCTCATGGGAGTCATGGCCGAGTGGGAGTTTTTTGATGGTTTTCAGCAGCCAAGTGCCAAGCGGGTTGCCAAGGCCGAATGGCAGGCCACCAAAATGGATGCCCTCAAAGCGCGCAATGATCTACGCCTGGATCTGCATCAGGCTTATCTTAAGTCCATGGACGCTTGGGAGCGTCTTGAAGTGAGCGAAAAAAGCATGCAGAGTGCCGCCGAAGCCCTGCGTATCACCTCAGAGCTATATAAGGAAGGCGTGGCTGATATCACCACTTTGCTCACATCCCAGGTGGGCTTAACGGCCCAGAAAACCCGCAGTGTGGCTGCATATTACGATTATCTCACAGCCCTGTCTAATTATGATCGGGCCATGGGGCTTTCGGTGGCAAAGTATGGCAAGTAGCATTAGGCAGCTTTCAGCAATCAGCCCTAAGCTGCTTATTGCTTACTGCTTTCAGCTTATAGCTGCGTTAATAGTCTTCAGCCTAAAAACCTAATGGTGGGGGGAGCAATGACGGCACAAAAGAAAGGAATCGGAATGAAGATATTGCAGATCATTAAATGGCCCATCGCAATCGCAGGCTTGGCCCTGATGATTGCCTGGACTGGTGGTATGTTTCATACAAAAGTTGCCGCCGGCAAGCTCGAAACAGCACCGGGGCAACCGCTACCGGAAAATGCTAAGACCTATACGGTAACGTTGGCTAAGGTGGCGTCGCGCATTGATGTGGTGGGTACGGTGGCATCAGAAGAAACCGTGCATCTAAGTGCCCGAATCAGCGCCTATGTCAGCCGGGTCTCGGCATCAGCCGGCCAGCGGGTTAAGAAGGGGCAAGTGCTTATCGACTTGGATAGCCGTGAAATGAAGGAAAAGCTAGCTGCGGCCAACATTCAACTGAAACAGGCGCGAACTGAATACAACCGGACTTCGTCATTGTATAAACAAAAAGCGGCCACCGAACAGGCCATGACAGCCGCGGAATCACGCTACAATGCCGCCCAGACCAAAGTGGCCGAAATCGAAGTGATGCTTACCTACACAACAATTAAAGCTCCCATCAACGGCATTGTTACCGACAGGCGTGTGGAAAAAGGCGACCTGGCCAATCCAGGTCAGATTTTATTGAGTGTTTATGATCCCTTGAATATGCGCATAGAAGTGCCGGTGCCAGTCCGTTTGATCGAAAAATTATCTCTCAAACAGGCCGTTGATATTAGCTTGGATCGACCGTCGCGGCCATTTAAAGGTCGCGTATCTGAAATTGTCAGTGCCATCGACCCTCTCAGCCGAACCCAAGAAGTCAAGGTCCACATCGATAATAAAAAGGGCGACATCCTGCCGGGAACCTTTGGGCGCGTGTGGGTTTATGAAGATTCCCATCCGGCTGTATTGATTCCGGCCAGCGCCGTTGTTTTGTCCGGTCAACTGGAAATGGTCAACTTGGTAAAGGAAAAGCGCGTGGTGCGCCAAATGGTAAAAACAGGTCCCGCCTTTGGGAAAAAAGTCGAAATTCTATCTGGGCTTTCCCAGGGAGATATTATTCTGGTCTCCCCGTTGAAGGAGGATAGTTAAATGCAAGCAAACGGATCAGCGCTAGCTCGAATCATTGAATCCTTTCTAAGGGGCAATCTGGCCATACTTCTAATCATTATCAGCTTGTTGGCTGGTTTTGTGGCGCTAGCCATAACACCCCGCGAAGAAGAACCTCAGATCGTGGTGCCATTGGCGGATGTGTTGATATCTTATCCAGGTGGTAGTGCCGAAGAAGTGGAACGACTGGTTTCGGCCAGACTGGAGCGGCTCCTCTACCAGATCGACGGTGTTGAATATGTTTATTCCATGTCGCGAACCGGTATGGCTGTTGTGACGGTGCGATTTCATGTGGGTCAGGATCGTGAGGAAAGCCTGATTAAACTTTACAACAAGATCAGCCAAAATATGGACCAAGTAACACCGGGAATTGCCGGCTGGATCATCAAGCCCATCGAAATCGATGATGTCCCCATCGTCAATGTCACCCTTTACGGTGAAAGTGTGGACGACCATCAGCTTTACCGGATTGCCGAAGAGGTGGTGGGCAAATTGCAACATATTCCCAATAGCGCCCGCATCAGTGTGCACGGGGGGCGCAAACGGGTGGCCTATGCATATTTAGATCCGGAGCGTCTGACAGCTTATGGGCTTTCAGCCATGGAGGTAATCGGGGCCATCAAAATGTCCAATGCCCAGATGCAAAGTGGCGAGATCGAGAAGGCCAACCAAGCCATTCGGATCGAGGCTGGGCCATTTGTTAAAGATATTCGAGAAGTCAAGAATCTGCTGATTACACTGTATAATGGCAAGCCGGTCTATCTCAGAGATATTGCCGAAGTTGCGGATGGACCCGAGGAGGTAAAAACATATAGCCGTATTGGTTTTGGGCCCGCATCTAAACAAGATGATTCCAAAATTGCGGAACAAAGCAAATTTCCGGCGGTGACCATTGCTGTGGCCAAGAAAAAAGGCAGCAACGCGGTTTGGGTAGCTCGGGAAGTTGAAAAACGTATGCAGGCTCTCAAGCAGTCTTTACTGCCCCACAATGTGACCTACAAAATTACCCGTGACTACGGGGAGACAGCCAACGACAAGGTAAACAGCCTGGTAAAAAGTCTGGGAGAGGCTATCATCACCGTGATTGCCTTGATTACCTTTTACATGGGCTGGCGCACCGGTACCATTGTGGCCATTGCCGTGCCCATCACGTATTCCCTATCGCTGTTATTTAACTATCTGTTTGGCTACACAATCAACCGGGTGACACTGTTTGCCCTGATCCTGGCTCTGGGGCTGGTGGTGGACGATCCCATAGTGAGTGTTGAAAATATTTATCGCCACCTGATGATGGGTGGACGTAAAAAGCTCGAGGCCATCTCCATTGCCATCAATGAGGTCATGCCACCAGTGATTTTGGCAACTTTGGCCATCATTGTTTCTTTTTTACCCATGTTTTTCATCACCGGCATGATGGGGCCTTACATGCGTCCCATGGCTTTAAATGTACCCCTGGCCATGCTCATGTCCATGCTGGTTTCATTTGCGATTACACCCTGGGTGAGTAGCAAATTACTAAAGCAGAACATTGCCGGCGAGGAACCCTATGATCTAACCAAAACAACCAACTACCGGATTTATCGACGGGTGATCCTGCCGTTTGTCAATTCCAAGTTTAAAAGCATTCTGCTGCTTTTGGTCATTGTAGTGCTGTTTTTTATTTCCATTGCCTTGGCCTTGACTGGGCATGTGCCCCTAAAAATGCTGCCCTTTGATAATAAAAATGAATTCCAGGTACTCATTGATCCACCGGAAGGTACCACGCTGGAAACCACCAATGCCGTGGCCCGGGAAGTCGAAAATGTCCTCATGGCCATGCCGGAGGTTACCGACTATATCACCACCGTGGGTGCATCCTCTCCCATGGATTTTAACGGGTTGGTACGTCATTACTACCTTCGGGAAGGTGCCAACGTGGCCGACATTCGCGTAAACCTGCTGCATCGGGATGACCGAGAGATGTCAAGTCATGCTATGGTCTTGCGTATCCGCAATGATATCGATGCCATTGCCCAAAAGCATGGCGTCAGTATTAAATTGGTTGAGGCGCCGCCGGGACCACCGGTCCTCTCAACCCTCGTGGCTGAAGTATATGGTCGGCCGCATCATAGTTATGACCAATTGATTCAGGCAGCCCAAACGATTAAAATCCAGATGAATCAGACCGGCGGTGTCGTGGATATCGATGATATGGTAGAAGCCGATCAACGCAAATATTTTTTCCGGGTGGATCGCGAAAAAGCCGGACTCAATGGCATCTCCACCGAGAATATCGTCAAAACCTTGAAGGTGGCCTTGGATGGCATGCCGGCCGGGATCATTCACTTGACCACGGAGCAGAATGAATTGCCCATTATTCTGCGGTTGCCGCGTGAAGCCCGATCCGACGTGGCCCGGCTGCTTACCATTTCCGTAAAGGGACGTGGCGGCAACCGGGTTCAATTGGGAGAACTGGGCCGTTTCGAAGAAACCCTGGAAGATAAGTCGATTTATCATAAAAACCAGGAACGCGTGGTGTATGTTACCGCGGAAATGGCGGGCCGGGGGCCGGCGTATGCTGTTCTGGAACTCCAGAAGCATTTTAAGGAAAATCCGCTGCCCGATGGCATCCGTGTGGATTGGAGTGGTGAGGGTGAGTGGAAGATCACATTGGATGTATTCCGTGATCTGGGCCTGGCTTTCTCAGCTGCGCTGGTGGGTATTTACGTGCTGCTGGTCTATGAAACCGTATCCTACCTGATACCGGTTGTGATCATGTTATCCATTCCCTTGACCATGATCGGGATCATGCCCGGGTTTGCGTTACTAAATATCATTGTAAACCGTCCTGTGGGTGGTTTTGACAATCCGGTGTTTTTCACGGCCACGGCCATGATCGGCATGATTGCCTTGAGCGGCATCGTGGTACGCAACGCCATCATCCTGATCGATTTTATCCGCACCCAAGTGAAACTTGGAAAAAATCTCATGGATGCGATTGTGGAATCCGGGGCTGTCCGGTTCCGACCCATTTTTTTAACAGCCGGCACCACCACACTCGGTGCCTGGCCCATAACCCTGGACCCCATATTTAGTGGCCTGGCCTGGTCCATCATTTTCGGTATGATCGTTTCCACGGCCTTTACCCTGGTGGTGATACCGGTGGTGTATTATTTGATATACGGGAAAAAGAAGGATCAGCGGGGTGAAGGCTAGGCGGTTTGTAGGGGCAGCATTCAGCTGTAAGCAATTAGCTTTAAGCAGCTTACAGCTGATGGCTCAGCGCTGATGGCTTTCAGTTTTGCCGTAGTGTTCACAAAACGTCATCTGACATGCATCCAGGCGGCAATATTTTTCCAGGCCGGTTGAAACCGACTGGTGGTCCCGTCTGAGGTAAAAATTCAGCCACGAGGAGGTTTGGTTGAGCTCCCACATTCTGGGTGCCACGCATCCGCTCAGCAATTCCTGGCAAGATCCTTCATGGGCCACACGTTTGTGGGTCCTTACCCACACACAGGGTTTCTCCGGATAGACTTCACAGCGGCCTAGGCGGCTGCCGCCGCAGGCGCCGTTGCGGGTATGCTTGGGGCACTGGGATTCCGGACATAAGAAGGCCAAGTGTTGAATACCACAGTCTCCGCATTGCTTGCAGCCCAATAGAACCGATTTGGCTGTATTTTCAAAAAACTCCAGAAATCTCGCGGCCATGGGTTGGCGGTCGATCCACTGCGCAAATCTTTCAAGCGTCGCAGCATGTTTGCCCTCGAAGCTAAAATATCGTTCATGCATTGCTTTCATGAGTTCATAGTGGATTTTTTCTACCCAGGGGATGGCTGCAGTTTGCCGGCCGAAGCGATTTGAAACCTCCTCAGTCGTCGCGGATTGGGGAAAAGCATAGAATCCGCCCGGAATTGGATCATCGAATTCAGGTACGAAGTGTTCCCATTGGTCTTGGATTGCCTGCATGTGATCCAGGATTTGGCCCACGGTGTCGAAATTTTTATGGATGCCGCCCAGATGCATGCCTTGGTAACCGAGCCCCTTCAATATGGCACCCTGTTTGGCGGCGCGCTCGATGGCCTTTATCCGTCCGACTTTGGGATCTTTCCACTCAGCTATAATTTTGGATAGCAGTCTGTCCGTGACCACAGCTCCGGGAACCAGGCCTTTGTTCATTACCCGCGCGGAGCCCGGTGTCAGTAAATAGATGGAGCCGATGACTGGCAAATCGATTCCCAGTTGTTTCATCACCCTCATCAACTCGGCGAATTTACGGGCGTCATACCCCAGCTGGGTGATAATAAAACTGGCTCCGGCTGAAATTTTCCGGCAAAGTTTGGCGTATTGAATAAAACATTCAGCTTCGGTATACTTGAAAGGAGAAATGGCGCAACCCGTGAAAAAGCCGTCTGGATCGCCGGCCTCGTATAAACGATCATTGACCTGTTCCAGCATCATTAAGAGGCTAACCGCATCCAAATCAAAGACCGGTGCGCCCTGGCCGCCAAAACCCTTGCCGGTATAATCACCAGTTAAAGTCAACAGGTTTTTCATACCCATCATGGCCAGCTGAAGCGCGCGGCTTTCCATTCCGACCCGATTCAAATCCCGGCAGGTAAAATGAACAATCACATCCATGCCAACCTTGAATATATCGTGGCCCAGAACATCGGGACTGAGTGAGGGGTTGCCGCCGGGGTTGTCAGTGATGGAAACGGCAGTCAGTCTACCGTCTGAGAATGAATCCCGAGCGATGCCCATGACCGTATCCACGGAGCGACCCAGGGAATCCTTTCCCGGCACCAGTTCCAGGGTGATCATGAATTCATCCGTCAAAAACAGGTCGTGTTGGAATATGCGTAGCATAATGGCACAATCTACACCATTTGGTATTATATGCAAAGTATTATACGATGTTTTACTTCTCAGGATATTAAACCGAAGGCTATTAGGTAATTAGGCTGAAGGCTGTTAGGTCGCTTAACGTTTACCTGTAAAATATTTCTATTAAGAATTTGAACATCCAACATCGAACATCGATTCGAAAGAAGACCATTAGCACTTGGCTAATGACCCTAACAGTCTAATAGTCTTCAGCCTAAAAGCCTACTGTTAATTTCTTGACAAACAGTCGTATTAAATAGAAAGTTTTAAGAATCATTATTATTCAACGGAGGAAAAACATGCACGACCTTTTATTTAAGCCGATTTTCATTGGCAATCTCGAGGTTAAAAACCGAATTTATCTACCGGCCATGCACATGAACATGGCTGCAGATTATCTGGTAACCGAACAGCTCATCGATTTCTATGCGGAACGGGCCCGTGGTGGCGTGGGCATGATCAGTGTGGGTTATGCCACCGTGGACGAGCTCTCCGGATCGACCTTAAACATCGGCGCGCATGATGACGCCTTCATCCCCGGCCTGACAGATCTGGCCAACGGCATCAAACAAAATGGTGCTTGCTGTGCGGTGCAGTTGAATCATGCCGGACGCTACAACTTTTCTTTTTTTATGGGCGGTAAGACGCCGGTGGCACCGTCGGCCATCCCGTCCAGACTAACCAAAGAAACGCCCCGGGAACTGACAATTGATGAAATTGAAACAACTATCGAAAGTTTTGCCCAGGCTGCCCGCCGAGTGCAGGAAGCGGGATTTGATGCCGTTGAGGTTTTGAGCGGCACCGGTTATCTGATATCCGAATTTCTTTCGCCACTCACCAATCAGCGAACAGATAAGTACGGCGGTTCCTATGAAAATCGGATGTGTTTTGGATTGACCGTTATGCAACGGATCAAGGAAGCTACGGGGCATGAATATCCTTTGATCGTCCGTATGAATGGCAATGATTTCATGCCTGGCGGTCAGGGGCGTATAGAGCTGGCTGAATATGCCCAAGCGCTGGTGGATGTAGGCGTGAACGCCTTGTGCATCAACGTGGGCTGGCATGAAGCGCGGGTGCCCCAGATCACAACGGCAGTGCCCAGGGGTGTGTTTGGCTACCTGGCCAAAGGCATTCGAAACCTGGTTTCGGTGCCAGTGATTGCCAGCCATCGCATCAACGATCCTGCTACGGCCCGAGAAATGATTGCCGACGGCTTGTGTGATATGGTGGCCATGGGCAGACCCTTGATCGCAGATCCCTTTTTGCCGCAAAAAGCAGCAGCTGGCAGTGAGCAGGAAATTGTTCATTGCATTGCCTGTGCCCAGGGCTGCTTTGACCACTTATTTAAGTTAAAACCGGTGGAATGCCTGTGTAATCCTAAGGCCGGCCACGAAAAGGAGTGCCGGTTTATGGAAACAGATAAACCGGCCAAAGTTCTGGTGGTGGGTGGCGGCCCGGCCGGGATGAGCGCTGCCCTGGCCGCGGCTGAATGCGGTCACGAAGTGGTGATTTATGAAAAAGCCAGCCGACTGGGGGGACAACTTTATCTGGCCTCAGCACCGCCAGGCCGGGCCGAATTTGCGGAGCTGGCCAAGGATTTGGCTACCCAGGTTGCAGTTCAAAAGATTCGCGTGGTTTTGAATACTGCCATGGATGAAAAAATCCTGGCGCACGAGAAACCGGATACCGTGATACTGGCCACCGGCGCCAAACCGATTACACCCCCCATCCCAGGAGCAGAATTAGCACATGTGGTTCAATCCTGGGATGTTTTGTCAGACGCAGTTACAACCGGTCAGAAAGTTGTCGTGATTGGTGGTGGTGCCGTGGGTGTCGAGACAGCACTCTATCTCGGTGAAAAGGGGACCCTTTCAGCCGAGGCGGTCAAGTTCCTATTGGTGAATAAGGCTGAGACAACCAACGATCTGTATGAACTGGCCACCCAAGGTACCAAGGACGTGATGCTGATTGAGATGGTCAAAAAGATTGGTAAGGATATTGGGCTAAGCACTCGCTGGGGCATGCTCCAGAATATGGGGCGGGTGGGAATCAGAACCAATAAAAACACCAAGGCACTCGAAATTACTAATGAGGGTGTGCGTGTGGAAATGAACGGGCAGACCGAGACCATTCCGGCCGATACCGTGGTTTTAGCGGTGGGTTCGGAATCTTATAACCCCCTTCAAGAGCTCGTTGAGCAAAAAGGCATCCCTTGTCAGGTGATCGGAGATGCCCAGAAAGTGGCTCTGGCGTTTGATGCGGTACATAATGGTTTCGCAGCCGGAAGGAACTTGAATGAAATTTGATGAGAATTATTCTTATGCAAAATAAATATGTGTATAAAGAAAATGAAATATACTCTATTTTCTCATCAAATTTCACCCGTTGGGCGAACCGGAGACTTTCATATACTGCGTTACTAAGGGTTCGAAGTAGATCTAACTACGACTTCATCCTTAGATGCCTTGTCTATGAAAGTCTCCGGCTCGTTCAAGATCTTCCGGACTAAGATAACGGATACCGGCTGTTAGCATTTGGCAGCCGGTAAAGGTTTAGGAGTTACGAGCATACACTAAATGGATTACTCAAACTTCTCCGCATCACAATCGGAATCGGAATCGCAATCCTGATCGAAGTTTGTAAGTTTTTCATTAAATTTCATACAAGATTCAGGTAGCAAAATGACAGATAACAACGCCTGCGGGGTTTGGGATAGATCTGGTGAATGTTTGGTGCCGGTAGAAATGCTGATAACGCTGCCATGCTATCATCGTGAGACGATACCTTCGGATTATCTCGATGCCATGGGGCACATGAATGTGCGCTGGTACATGGCTCTGTTTGATACTTCCGTATGGCATTTTTTTCAGGATCATGGCTTGGATCAAGACTATTATATCAAAAATAAATCCGGTGTATTCGCGCTAAAGCACTTTATCCAGTATTACTCTGAAGTTAAGGTGGGCGAAACCGTGGGCATTCATATCCGCTTGCTGGGTCGCACCGAAAAGCGTTTCCAGTTCATGGTTTTCATGATTAATGAATCCACTGGAAAACTGGCCGCAACCCTTGAATCAATGGGAACCCATGCTGATCTGGATGCCCGTCGGGCATCGGCGATGCCGCCAGATATAAAAACGCAGTTAGATGCCCGGCTGGAAATAGATCAAAAGCTGGATTGGGAGGCGCCGGTGTGCGGTAGTATTCGATTGTAGCTAAAATTAAAGATGTCTGAGCTACATTAGAATTATAAAATCATTCAAATTGTTATTATGCACTTCGTGCGTCATTTGTCCTTCGGACGTCATTAGCGCTCCGCGCGTTATTTATTGTGGCCTATTGCAGTGAGCGTTTTGCGACAATGAATTACACGAAGTAAATTACAATGAATTACGCGAAGCAAATGACATTAGATTTAATCGATATCCGCTGTATTAGGGATCATATGATTTTATGAATAAGGGAGTTGCAAAATGATAAGAACGCGTATTACCAACCTCTTTGGTATCGAACGCCCCATTGTCCAGGGGGGACTCATGTGGGTGGCCACATCCCAGCTTACGTCGGCTGTGTCCAATGCCGGTGGTATTGGATTTATGACCGCCCTGACTTTTCCAGAACCGGAGGGCTTACGGGCAGAAATTCGCAAGTGCCGGGAATTGACGGACAAACCTTTTGGCATAAACTTGACTTTCTTGCCAACCCTGCGGCCGCCAGATTACCCTGGATATATTGATGTTTGCATCCAGGAAGGGATTCGTTTCGTGGAAACCGCCGGCCGTAATCCCGAACCTTATATGAAGCAACTGAAATCAGCCGGTATCAAGGTCATCCACAAATGCACATCGGTGCGACATGCGGTAAAAGCTGAGAAAATCGGGTGTGATGCGGTTAGCATTGACGGCTTTGAGGCCGCCGGACATCCAGGTGAAGATGACGTTACCACCATGATTCTGGTACCGCTTACACGCGATGCCATTAATCTACCCATTATTGCGTCCGGCGGATTAGGAGATGGTCGTGGCCTTGTGGGAGCGCTGGGATTGGGGGCAGACGGCATTAACATGGGCACTCGTTTTGTGGCTACCCAGGAGGCGCCGGTGCATGCCAATGTAAAGCAGGCACTGGTCAACCATACCGAACGAGACACCCGTTTGATCATGCGCACACTGCGTAATACCGAGCGGGTCATGCACAATGAGGTTGTAGACAAGGTGCTGGAAATTGAAAGCCGCGGCAATACCGAGATTGCGGACCTGATTCCTTATGTTGCCGGAAACGTCGGCAAGGATATGCTAGAGCAGGGTCAAATGGATAAAGGCATTCTGGCTGCCGGACAGACTATGGGATTTGTGAATGACATCCCCACCTGCCAGGAGTTGCTGGACCGCATCATGTCCGAAGCCGGGCAGATCATCAGAGAAAAATTTACCCAGGTCGTTTCACCCAATAGTTAGTCCACTGACAAAGTCGGTGGACGTGGACCCTAACCCAAGCATCGCAGAAAAAAATAATCGGCATATTCTTGATTCCTAATTAATAAAAGGTGGAGAAATGAAAAAAAATAGAATCTGTGAACTGCTAGGCATCCAATATCCAATCATTCAAGCACCTATGAATTGGGTGAGTGGCGCAGAACTTGTTGCGGCTGTATCAAATGCAGGCGGACTGGGTACCCTGGGACCCAATGCCGGGTCAAAGGATAAGGTATGGGACGTTGATGAAACCGGGGAAAGATTTCGCGCTCAGATCAAGAAAATTAAAAGTCTCACTTCATTGCCCTTTGGCGCCAATATTACCGTGGGTTTTGGAGAGTTGTTGGTCTACTCAAAAAAAATCGTTGAGGTAGTCATTGAAGAAGAGGTCCCCGTGGCTGTTGTATCGGTAGGTAGACCCGACGTGTATACGCAAATACTTAAAGATGCCGGTATTAAGGTACTGCATGCCATTTCAACAGCAAGGCACGCAGAAAAAGCAGAGGCAGCCGGCGTAGATGCGGTCATTTGTGAAGGTTTTGAGGCCGGTGGTCATAAAGGCTTTACAGAGCTAACCACCTTTGTTTTAACGCCCATGGTTGCGGATGCTGTAAACATCCCGGTTGTAACTGGCGGAGGGATCGGAGATGCACGCGGGATGTTGGCTGCCATGGTGTTAGGGGCAGATGGCGTCTATATGGGCACCCGCTTTATGGCTACCGAAGAATCGTATAGCCATCAGAAAGTGAAGCAAGCACTTGTTCAAGCAAACGATGTGTGTACCGTTTCCTTGTCAAAGGATTTTATGCTCGCCCGGGATTTGGCGAACAATTTTACCCAGAAGTATTTGGATAAGAAACAGAGTGGTGCCACGCCAGAGGAACTGGGGCTATATTTGAGTGAGCATTCCCAATACCATGCACAATATATTGGCGAATCAGATCAGGCCGAAATCTGCTGTGGGCAGGTAGCCGGGTTAATTAACAAGATTCAATCAGCTGCGGAAGTGATGAAGGGCGTCATAGACAACATTCAAAACTGTATTGAGGAACTAAAAACAAAGCTTGCAGATTTTAAATGAGGAAGTTATCTTATCGCAAATAATTTCAACAAGTTATATATTCCCGTCTTGATTCATATTGGATGGTCCAAACAGACATACTTATGCCAACGGTTTTATATCCATTTGATTTTTTTACGATTATTTGATAGTAGAGGCTTGTGGTAAAAGTTGCTAACACGACTAGCGCTCCTCGGATATGTCGTCAAATCCCTAATTGCCATACTTATAAAGACTACAGCTGATTGGGGAAGTTCGGTTTGAAAAGAGCCTGAATGGAAAAGGTTTTACAAAAATGGTTGGACCATCAATGCCGGATGCTACGAGGAACCAGACGTGCGTTGTTGGTGACCGGCAAGTTGCGTAAAGGTGAGTTCAAGCGGTCGCTTTATTGGCCGGACGACAATTATGACTATGCAGTATTCAATCGTGTTGCCCAAGTTGCCCTTCGGAATAAAAAGACAGTTATCAAGACCCTCAGAAATCAGGGCAAAGATTCGGACCAATCACTGAATGTTCTGGCCTGTCCCATTTTTTTAAAAAAGAAGTTGCTGGGTGCCGTCGTCATCGCGATGGCCTATCGCGAGCTTTCATTGCAGAACGCAGCCGTGCAGCAGGTTCAGAATGGCGTTAAATGGTTGGAAGCAATGCTTGAGCTCCCCTATGATCCGCTGCAAGCCGCCAAATCAAAATTATTTGGTCTGCGTCGCCCATCACTGCAAACGGCCGCCGGTTTGGCGATCATACTAATAGTGGGATTGGCTCTCGTCAGCCCCTTACTGCGTATTCCCGCTAATTCTGAGACTGAAAAAGTTGCCCGCCGTACGATCGTGGCCCCACAGAAAATTCATACGATCAGAGATCAGGCCCGTTTAGGTGAAACCCCCGAAAAAGGGGATACGGTCTCAATTACGGAAGGTCAAAACCAGCAACAAAAGGATGCACAGCAAGATGCAGAACAAAGCGAGTCGTCGGGTGAAACCCCGCATGTTCAGGTAGCCGGGAGCCCTGACGAAACGCAAGAGATAGCGACTGCAACCATAGCACCGGTAGCTACTGATAAAGGCACCAAAGCTGCTTCGGATTCAGATACGACAACTACCGAAATAGAAGACAAAACGCATTCCATCGAGATTGGCCCCATCATGAAAGCGTCCCAATTGAAGCAGGCCACTCATATATTACAAACAAATAAATTAGAATTTCAGCAGACATCCGGAGTTGGAACCGTTAAGGCAATCCGGCTGTTGGAAGGCCTGTATACGCGTTCGAAGGTAAAAGAACGATTAAAAGACATCCAAAAGGTGGTTACGTCACCCTTTGTCCTTAGGGAAAAGGGCGGAATGGCCATTTATGTGGCCACCTACTATAATCGCGCCAAAGCCGAGCAGAAAATAAAACAGCTGGCTAAAAAAGATATTCAAGTCACAGCTGTTGACGTGGAACTAAAAAAGGATGGTCATATACTGAACATCCAAAACTGCACCCAATCCAATATCGATACGATTGAAGACCAGATGTCAGAAATTGGCTTGTCCATTGCGGTAGATAAGTCAGAATAAGTTTTATAATCGTCTATCAATCCAATTGCCGTTTAAGATTCTCGTCCTATTTCAAACCTGCCTTACGGGGATGGTCAAAACTGTTATCAGTTGGAGATCTAATGAATAAATAAGGTCTATAAAATCTTGCAACATATTCAAGAGGCAGAGCCATTTCTGACCCTGCCTTGGAGTATTGAATAAACTATCTTGTCAATTAACTAATAAGCTCTGACCATTTTGAAAAAGTTTCTGTCAGCTTATCGCCAATAACACCATTTATTATGCCAAAGTTTTGCAGACAGTAAGCTGCTTCTAAAGAAAATTTTATAAAAGTTTCTTCACGTTGTACCTCATTAAGCTTTTCTCTGTCTCCCTTTATTAACACAAATCCGTTTAAATCACCGCCGTGCTGAGCAAGCATTACAGGCTCAAAACTTTCAATTTTTCCATCAGCTTGCAATTGGCCATAATATTCCATTCCTTTTGCAAAAAGGTCTAATGCTTGTTTTTCTCTACCTGGAACACCGCGATTCCAACCTACGAATAATACACTGCCAGCCATAATTACCTCCCTATTCTTATAAAAATGGAATTATTCGACACAAATATTGTCAACTAGGCCTCCATTAAGATTGATTCAGCCCTAAAGGAGGCACTACAGTGGCAATTTTAAACTACCTATCGTAATAAGTCTTGAAACTGGAAGTATTGATTGAGAGTAAGCCAAATTTAAACAGATTCCAGATATCATCGAAATCACCTATTGGAGAAAATTAGCTTTTATTTTTGTTTTGATCTGGCTTTTAATTGCTCTATTAATGCTTTTGCCCTCTCAATTGCATCACGTTCTTTCTCTTCAGGTGGATCGATCCATGGATTTGTGACTCTCAGGGTAATTTTACCGCTAAGTGGCTGCTCAGGAAACGCCCCAGAGTCATATAAAGAATAACCTTTAAATTCCACGGCTTTTTCTTGATAACATGACCACACAGCCTTTCGGATTAATTCGGGATCACCCTCAAATTGGAGATCAATTACGGATATTTGTTTTCGGAAGCGATCAATGAACTCCATAGGTAAATTATAGAGAAACGGATGCGGGGATGATGTACCCTTAATACGTCTTTTTCCATCGACACCATTTCGTATTAGTGCTTTTAAAGCTTCACCTGTCAAATGGCCTTCTGATTCGGGGCCACCAATGATCATGAACCGAATATTGGGATTTGAAACGACGTTGCATACAATCTTTTCAAAACCAATATTCTCTGTTTGAATAGTTCCTGAAAGAGCTGCGCCGCTTTCAATACCTGTCCTTACAAGAGTTTCAATTTCTGGCGGAATTTTATCAGCATCATGGGTGAGGATAATTGCAACAACTACTGGAGAAGCATCGTTGCCTCTAAGATATCTTCCATCTTCAGGGGGGTAGTCCGAATGTGGAGCGACTTTTAACATTTTTTTCACTCCAGTTTCTACTGTGATTGCCAGAAAACTGAATAGTATGTGACCTACTGATATATTGAGATGAGCTGTCAAAAATCGAAGCCCAAAATCCATGTGATCACTTGATATATCCACACGCCGAATTTATGCGGCCGCCTATACAGGTATATCATTTCTTACAAAATTGCAAAAATGGGGAAATCTGTCAAGATGGACACCCCTTGATATACAAAAAACACAACTTGAATGATAAAACCGCTGGTAAAAGTATGGTTAGGATATCTTTCGTTTTGTGATTCTCAAGATCAGTTGGAGGTGTGTCAGGTTTCGAGCGGCATCCTTATCAAGTGATATCTAACGATACATGTAGCGTTGGGAGTTGTTTGGCATAGAACAATTCGTGCGTTTTAGTTTGTAATCTCTGGAAATGGGTCATCCTCTAATTTCTGGTTCCATTTTTTTTGAATTTTTAAGAGAGTACCATCTGCTAACATTTCGTTGAAAGCAGCTTTCCATTTTTGTACAATTAAATTAGATGTTTTTTTGGAAACAGCAATGCTAATTTCACTCTCCCGCATAGCAAATACTTCCTCAATATCATGATAATCAATCCCTGCTAAATCACAGCTCGTTTTTAATCCTGGCTTTTTGGTTGCCCATAAATCTATTCGACCATAAATAAGCCTTTTGGTGTTCTTTTGATCATCATGTGTCGAAACAAGATTGGTAAATCCGTGCTCTTTTAAAAATATTTCCTTGGTGTCATCTCGTAGCGTCCCGATGTGGTCTACTTTTTTGGCATCTTCCAGGCTGTTTATCTTTATACCCGAATCCTTCTTCGCCACAAGAATATCTCTTTTCCTGGCTATAGGACCAATCCAATAAAACTTGTTCTCACGTACCTTTGTACGTGCCATACCAAACAGGATAATATTTTCCTCTTCCAAAGCCATTTTGTAGGCTCTTGCCCATGGATATATTTGAATTTTCTCATTAGACTCTACCCTTCGCTGTATTTCTTTAACTATTTCAACAGCCGGGCCGACCAAAACATCATCTTTTACAAAGTTCATGGGCGGAAGATCTTCCGTTAAAATCATAAGTTCGTCTGCCATTGAAGATTGAGCAAATAACAGGAAGAATGCTACCAAGCTTATAAATAACTTTTTTTTCACAACAAACCTCCTGGAATCATTTGCATGCTGGAGCACATATAATCGATTCAAATTCGATATGATTTTTCTGGTAGAAATAAAGATGGAAAAAAGGCATACGTGGATTTTAGTTTGTAACCTCTGGAAATGGGTCATCCTCTAATTTCTGGTTCCATTTTTTTCGTATTTTTAAGAGAGTGCCATCAGCAGACATTTCGTTGAAAGCGTCCTGCCATGCTTTAACAATAGCATCTGATGTCTTTTTGGAAAATGCTATCATTAGTTCTATTTTACGCAGATGATAAACTTCCTCAAATTGAGAATAATCAACTCCGGCCAAATCACACACCGTTCTCATACCAGGTATTTTATAGGCCCATAAGTCAATTCGTCCGAGCGCAAGTTTTTTTGCGTTTAACTGTTCATCCGATACAGGTTCGAGATTGGTAAATCCATACGATTCTAAT
Source organism: uncultured Desulfobacterales bacterium (assembly GCA_964633115.1). Taxonomy (GTDB): domain Bacteria; phylum Desulfobacterota; class Desulfobacteria; order Desulfobacterales; family B30-G6; genus B30-G6. The sequence goes on along the minus strand of CAZWEO010000017.1, from coordinate 3,074 downwards.
AACCGTCCACGTGTATCAGCCAGCAATGTCCCAATCTGTTTTACCTTATTGGCGTCTTCCAAGGTGCTAATCGTGATACCGGAGTCCTTTCTAGCAACCAGAATGTCTCTTTTGATTGCTAACGGTCCAACCCACTTAAATTTATCATAGCGTGCCTTGGAGTAGGTCATCCCAAACAATACGACGTTCTCTTCTTCCAAAGCCATTTGGTAGGCCCTTGACCACGGATAAACTTGTATTGGCTCCAATGAACCGACTCTTTTCTGAATTTCTTGCACAACTTCCACAGAAGGGCCTACTAATACACCATTGTCGACATAATTCAACGGTGGCAAATTTTCTGTTAAAATCGTGAGCTCTGCGCATAAACTAGATTGGCTCCCCATTAGAACAACGTACAAGGTAATTAGAATTAGTTTTTTCATGACACCCCTCCTTGAACACTATTTTCTATTAAAAAAATTGTTTCATCGGCATATGACATATTATTCATTGGGCATAAGACCACCTTCACAGAACTGGATTCTGATAGAAGATGACTCGATGTGGAAAGGAGCTTTCAGGTCGAAAATGAAGATGGATCGGGCGTATTAAGGAAAATCAGTATCAGATCAGGTGTAATTCAGAAGAGTTAAATAGAAAATACATGATTTAGAAGGATGGGTCAAGTTATCAGCAATTTTTATTGCCGATGGTTTGTGATATTTCTCTGAAAACCAACTAACAGCAGATCAGCGCCTCAATATCTGTATACGCCAGAAAAGTACTGATTGATGATATCACACGCTTGTGTCTTGATTGTATGAAGGACATTTGGTATGATTTCGGAATGTTATTAAGCAAATAGATTCTCCATCTATCGCAGGTTTCGGTTTGGAGATTTATTAGCGAAATCTACAGTTTCATAAAATTTTCATAGACCGCAAGATATTGTATCTATAATTCTAATTGACTGGGTCTTATATCCATCAATCATAATTTCGTGGTTAAGCCAAAAACAAGGACTCAATAAGGGAGTGTTCGTATGGCCGGGTTGATAATCTTTTCCTTGATGTGTATTGCATGTGCAATTCTACTTTGGTCTATTGCCGATAAAAGAGGTAAAAATAAGCTATTCTGGGCGACAATGGGAGCCCTTTTCGGACCGTTTGCAATTCCATTCGTTTTTATAACAAAAGGAGGCTCCTCCAAATCAAAGCAATAATAAACAGACAGGCTGATTGTATCTATACCCAGACAAAACTGTTACTGTTCTCCATCAATCACTGGATTCCGTATTGAAGATATATTTGAATTTTCCCCAAAAAAGTGGACACGGTTAAAAGCAAATTGCTGATCTCAGGTTTGCCAAAATTCAATGTACGTTGGAGATAAGGCAAATTTAGGAATTCAAAAAAAGGCTGTGATATTGAAAATGGCAGTACAAAGAAAGTACTGCTAACAATTTTACCAGTACAAAAACAGCATATAAATTGGAGGGATCCCGGGTTTCGGGAAAAGTCCTTTTTGAGGAATAGCCATGCATGATATATCTAAGGTAGAAACCCATCCATCAGGGTGATGATGCCTCAACTGAATTTGTTATTTTCTGGATATCGTTTCCTGTTGGGTATTGAAAGATTTTCAGGCCAAATTCGCTGGCAATGGATAGGAAGTGGTCGAAAATGTCCGCCTGCACCTCCTCGTACTTCACCCACGCCTTGTCTCTGCAAAATGCGTAAATTTCCAGAGGTAGACCATGTTGGGTAGGTGCAAGTTGCCGCACCATGAGTGTCATATCGGTATTGATCATAGGGTGATTATGCAAGTAGGCCGTTGCATAAGCACGAAAGGTACCAACGTTGGTTAACCGCCGCGTGTTCACTGCGTACTGAGCGTGTTCGCCTATATTGGTATTGTGCTGCTCTATCTCCATGAATTTGCGTTGCATATAGTCGGCAATGTATTTGATCCGTGAGAACCGTTCAAGCATTTCGGGTGTGCAGAATTCAATGGTGTTCATATCAATGAAAATGGACCGCATGATGCGCCTGCCCTGGGACTCCTGCATACCACGCCAATTTTTGAAAGAATCATTGATTAGGGCATAGGTGGGAATTGTGGTGATAGTATTGTCCCAATTTTGCACCTTGACGGTGGTGAGTGTGACATCAAGTACATCGCCGCTGGCGCCGTATTTTGGCATTTCAATCCAGTCGCCTTGTTTTAGCATGCGGTTTGAAGTCAACTGGATGCCTGCCGTAAACCCCAGAATCGGATCCTTGAAAATCAGCATGAGCACCGCCGTCAATGCACCCAAGCCGCTAATCAGATAGATGGGAGACTGATTGAGAATGGTGGAGACCACCAAGATTAGACCAGAGCAGAACAGGATGATCTTGAGCACCTGTGCGAAACCTTTCAGAGGAATTTCGCGAGACACGGGCAAGGTAATATAGATGTCGTGTAGTGTGTTGATCAAGGCGTCTAATACAAAAATAATGACAACGATAAAATAGATCTCCAGTGCGCTTTTTGTGACGGCCATTGCCTGACCGTAACCGTTGAGCACAGCGGGAATGAACAGGTACATGATCAGCGCCGGGACTATGAGAGTCATGCGCATGACCAATCTGTGTTTTCGCAAACGGTCGTCCCACGTAAAGCGTGTGCGTAATAACATCTTGTGAAAGACGCCACGCACAATGTGGCGGACGGTGTAAAATGCCACAAAACTTATCAACAGCACAGCTATCGATAGAATGATCCTAGCAAGTATACCGCTGAATCCTGTACTCATATTGAGTGTTTCAAGCCAAGATTCAATCAATGTGGACATATTCATTTCGTGCCTCTGAACATTCTCTTAGATTTACTCTTCTTTCGAAGTTATATATTCACTGAATCTTTCAACGGTTCGTATTATAATAAATCTAAGAAACCTGAAAAAGTTCCTGCTTTCCCACCGCCACCATTGCCCCCACAACCAAAGATAAAGAGGCACAATACCAAGACAATGGACATCCATACTTTTGTGAATCCACAAATATGGTTCTTCATAGTCTTCGCTCCTTTCACCTGGTTATATTTAATTA
>CAZWEO010000016.1:0-67427 GCA_964633115.1 uncultured Desulfobacterales bacterium | reverse complement strand
GATTAGCTGGAGCTACCAGAGGGCTTGTTTGTCAAGCACTACTGGTAACGAATCGGGCCTTACGAAATTCAATCAACCCGATGTGGATATCTGGTTTGCCGACGAATCTGGCTTTGAGGGTGATCCCCGTCCCCGAAAGCGTTATGTGTGTAAAAACGAAGAACAACTCATAGAGCGTTTGGATCAAGCTATTTTGGACGTTATCAATAACCCAAAAAAGACTCAAAGAACTGCCGATTTCGGAACGTTATTCTGACAAACGCTCTATAACCTATGGCCTATAGCCTATAGTCTTCAGCCTAATATCCTATTTGAGTCCTTGATATTGCAGGCAAAATGCGATAATAAACCCTTTTCAAATGTCTTGCTGTCATGAACAGTAAGTGCGAGGATTCTATGAACGATAATTCTGAGATTAAAAACCTGCTCCGATCTCTACCCGGCGTCGATCGCATGCTGGAGTGGTTCAAGGCTGAGCCGAATTTTGAGGAGATCCCCCGGTCCATACAAGTTGGTGCTGCACGATCGGTTATCGAAGCCCTACGAAGCGAAATTCTGGCTTCGATCGCGGAAACTGACCCCGAAATAATTTCCAAAGTATCGATCCTTCGTCGCGTCAATAGGATAATTAGCGATTCCATGCAGCCCAACTTGAGACCCGTCATCAATGCCACCGGTGTCATTATCCACACAAACTTGGGTCGTTCACTTCTGGCAGATAGCGCCCTTGAAAATATGCAGCAAATTGCCGCTGGGTATTCCAATTTGGAGTTTGATTTAAAAGCCGGTCAACGTGGCTCCAGATATAGCAGTGTCGAAGAACTTATTTGCGAAATCAGCCAGGCGGAGGCAGCCCTGGTGGTAAATAATAATGCCGGCGCAGTCCTGTTGTGCCTGGAAACGATTGCGTCCGGAAAAAATGTCCTCGTTTCACGGGGCGAGTTGGTGGAAATCGGGGGATCGTTCCGTATTCCCGATGTGATGACCAAAAGCGGCGCTATTCTGAAAGAAGTTGGAACCACTAATCGAACCCATCTGCGGGATTATGAGAACGCCATTGATGAGCATACTGGGCTCTTGTTGAAAGTGCATACCAGTAATTATAGTGTTGTCGGATTTACATCAGGAGTCTCCCTGCAAGAACTGGTTGCCCTGGGCAAACAGCATGACATACCGGTCATGGAAGATCTCGGCAGCGGAACCTTTATGGATCTATCCGAATTTGGATTGCAAAAAGAACCCACCGTGCAGGAAGCGGTAACTACGGGTGTTGATGTGGTCTCCTTTAGTGGCGATAAACTTTTGGGAGGACCCCAGACCGGGATCATTGCCGGGTCAAAGCAGATGCTGGATCAGGTCAAAGAAAATCCGATCACACGGGCGCTCCGAATTGATAAGCTAACCTTGGCGGCTTTAGAGGCCACCTTACGGCTTTACCGGGATAAAACCACGGTCTTGGATCAAATTCCAACTTTGAGAATGCTGACCATGCCAGCGAGTGTTATTGACACCAAGGCAGCCAGGCTGTTGGAGCACCTTCAAAAGCTGGATGACAATAGACTTGAGCTTCAGACTTTTGAAGCTGTATCTCGCGCCGGTGGTGGTTCACTTCCCATGCTGCAACTCCCCAGCAGATGTGTAGGGGTGAAAATTGCGGGTGTGTCTGCCAACCGTATTGACGCATGGCTACGGGCCTATCACCTGCCCGTGATCGGGAGAATTGAAGCAGATTTTTTTATGATGGATGTCCGTACGGTTCAAGCAAAGGACTTGGCGGATATTGCGGCAGCTTTTGGAGATCTTTTAAAGGAAACCTCAACCTAGAGAAAGTAAGCAAGCACTATGACGGAACAAACCAGTAAGACTGAATCGGCGATATTCTCTGGACGCGATACAACCAAAGATTTTCTTTTCAATCCACCGGTTGCTTCAATTCAGGGTAAAGCAATTTCTTCGGATAAAACACTCACACGGGATGCCATGCAGCAGGCATTCCCGGATGTTCCCTGGGCGGATGATTTTATTAATAAAGCATTGGCACAGGTGCAGCCGGTTACCTGTTTTGGTACGTTGGTTATTCGCTTGGACCCGGTTGCCAATACCACTGATGACAACGGTTATGACAGTGCTACGCGGATGGTTGATATAGGACGCTTTCTAGCCGAACTATGTCAACGCGAAAATGGCACCTGGGGCGCGATAGATGCGCAATCACTCGGCTGCTTTCTACCCGGGAAAAATGATGACGATACACTGCATCTGGCCAAAGATATTCAAATTCGAACGCGCGGATTGGACAGCATTTCAGTATCCATCGGTATTGCTGCTTATCCAAAAGCTGATTTTGCCAAAACAGACATCTTTGAGAATGCTAATAAGGCTTTAAAACATGCCTCTTTTTTTGGGGCTGACAGTGCCGTTATGTTTGATGCCGTTAGCCTGAACATTAGCGGCGATGAGTTCTATCAGCAGGGTGATGTGCCCAGCGCTATTGCGGAACTCAAACAAGCACTAAAGCTGGACCCAAAAAATGTAAATATTCTCAACAGCTTGGGTGTGTGCTATGGCGTTTTGGGCGATACAGACCTGGCCCTGGATGCGTTTAAGACTGCTTTCCAGATCGACACAAACGAAATCATGGCACTTTATAATGCTGGCTATGTGTCCGGTCTAAAGAATCGACCCGACGATGCACTGAAATACTATCAGCAAGCCGAAGCTATTGACAACAATGTGTTTGAAATCGCATTTCAAATAGGTAAGTTGTATCTGGATCAGAATGACGCCGCCACTGCTAAGACATATTTTGAAAAAGCTCTTCAGCTGCAACCAGAGTCCTGGATTACAAACTTTCATCTGGGTGAATGTTGTGAGGCCCTGAGCATGCTTGATGCGGCTACGCTACACTATGAGGCAGCCGTCAAAAAGAATCCTGAGGATGCCTGTGCCTTGTCGGCGCTGGGCAAATTATATGCGGATAGGGCTGAGAATCCTGAGATTTCTTTGCTATTTTGCGAAAAGGCTGTGGAGATGTCACCCGACAATGGTTTGTTCCAATTCCGTTTGGGAAAAATATATGCGCAACAAAATGAGTTGCATAAAGCTAGGTCGGCATTTAACCGAGCCATTGAATTGGGGTACTCGGCCGATTCTGAGTTAGCCACCATACAGGCCCAACTACAGGACTAGGTGGGATCGTTGACTTTAGGTCCGCGATGCTTAAGATATAGGCTATTAGGCTGAAGGCGGTTAGGCTGTAAGGTTGTTTTGTGCTAACCGTTTAATAGTTTAGGCCTGATGAGTTAATAATGACGCAATAACCTGACTTGGCTTTTAGGAGAAATAACCAATGCCAATCTATGAATACTGTTGTGAAGCGTGCCAGGAAAGTTTCGAGAAACTGGTGTTCGGATCAGAACAACCGGATTGTCCTTCCTGCAATAGCAAGAAAGTCAACCGTCTTATGTCCACTTGTGGATTTTTAAGCAAAGGAAGCGGTGGTGAAACCACACGAAGTACTGCAGGGTCGTCAGCATGTGGCGGCTGCGCAGCCACAAGTTGTTCCACATGCGGTCATTAATGCGTCGCAATATTCATATCGGTACACGCGGGAGCAAGTTGGCGCTTTGGCAGGCCAACTGGGTTCAATCCCAACTTCAGAAGCACTATCCCGAAACTTCCATTCAGATCGTCATCATCAAAACCAAGGGAGATAAAATCTTAGATGTTCCTCTGGCCAAGGTGGGCGGAAAAGGATTGTTCGTTAAGGAGATCGAGGAAGCACTCCTTGATGGCCGCATTGATATAGCCGTACACAGCATGAAAGATATGCCGGCAGATTTGCCAGATGGGCTGACAATCGGTGCCATACCCAAAAGAGAAAATTCCCAGGACGTATTAGTGTCCAGCGTCGGCAGCCTAGCCGATATACCCAAAGGTGCCCGGATAGGTACCAGCAGTCTGCGTAGGGCGGCCCAACTTCTATGGGCGCGTCCAGATATTCAAATCGAACCGTTGCGCGGCAATTTGGATACGCGTTTACGAAAACTGGACGCAGGCAATATGGATGCCATCGTACTGGCTGCAGCCGGTATCCGGCGGTTGGGATTGGAGCACCGTATCAGTGAATATCTGTCCACGGATGTGATGCTCCCGGCAGCCGGGCAAGGGGCGCTATGTATCGAGATTCGCAACGACGATCCGGAAATAGCTAAGCGTATTGGGTTGCTAGATGATGCCGATACCCGGGCAGTGGTCTTGGGCGAACGGTCCTGCTTGCATCGCTTGGGAGGCAGCTGTCAGGTACCGATTGCAGCCCATGGACATATTAAAGACGGTCAGTACACATTGAGCGGCCTGGTGGCAGAACCGGATGGATCGCGAGTCTTGCAGTCTGAATTGAGCGGTTCGGTGGCAGACTGCCAAAAAATTGGTCAAAATCTGGCCGAAACACTGATGAACCAGGGTGCGCTGGACATCATCGAAAAGCTCCAAGTCGAAGACAAATGAAGACAAAACAAGGTCATGTTTATCTGGTGGGCGCAGGTCCGGGTGATCCGGGTCTAATTACCCTTAAAGGTAAAAACTGTATCGAAATAGCTGATGTTCTGGTCTATGACTATCTGGCATCACCAGCTCTATTGGCCTATGCCCGCGAGGATGCTGAACTCATCTACGTGGGTAAAAAGGGCGGGGACCACACTCTCAAGCAGCATGAAATCAATCAATTGCTGGTGGGTAAAGCCCAAAGCGGCCAGATCATCACACGGCTCAAAGGCGGCGACCCCTTTATTTTTGGACGCGGTGGCGAAGAGCTAGAAGTCCTGGTTGAAGCCGGTATTTCCTACGAGGTTGTACCCGGGGTAACTTCGGCGGTGGCAGCACCTGCCTATGCCGGGATTCCATTAACCCATCGGAAATTCACATCCACACTGGCCTTTATCACGGGGCATGAAGACCCTCAAAAATCTACTTCTAATATCGATTGGCAGGCCTTGGCTACCGGCATCGGCACGCTGGTTTTCTTTATGGGCGTTAAAAACCTACCCAATATAGTAGCACAATTAACCCAACACGGCATGTCTGCGGACACCTTGGTGGGGCTTGTCCGCTGGGGTACGACAACCCGCCAGAGAACCGTAACCGGAACCCTAGCTAATATTGTTCAACGGGCAGAGGCTGCCAGATTGAGAGCGCCGGCCATTATCGTGGTTGGGGATGTGGTGGGACTGCGGGATAGCATGCAATGGTTTGAGAATAAACCACTGATGGGGAAACGCATCGTGGTCACGCGAGCGAGGCAACAAGCCAGCGATCTGGTCAACGCACTACAGGCAGCCGGTGCGGATTGTTTGGAATGTCCGACGATACAAATCGAACCGCCAACAGACTGGCAGCCGCTGGACCATGCCATCGATAACCTGGGGACATACGATTGGCTTGTATTTACAAGTGTTAATGGCGTACACTTTTTTTTTAAACGCCTATTTAAGCGCGGCAAAGATGTGCGTGCGCTCCATCATATTCGCACCGCCTGCATTGGTCCGGTAACAGCTGAGAGACTGGCAGATTTTGGGCTGTCGTGCGATATCCTACCAGAGACATACCGGGCTGAATCCGTGGCGGCGGCTTTTCAAAACCAGGACGTCAACGCCAAAAAAATATTATTACCACGTGCCCAGGAAGCCCGTCCGGTTCTACCCGAAACGCTAACCGCTTTGGGGGCTGAGGTAGATGAGATAACTGTTTACCGCACCCAAATCACCCAAGAAAATGTGGCCACACTTCTGGATGGTTTGGCGTCCCAAAATGTCGACTGCATTACGTTTACAAGCTCATCTACGGTGAAGAATTTTAAGAAACTTATCCCGGAATCTGATTTTCCGAAACTTTTGGAAAATGTAAAAATTGCCTGTATCGGACCCATCACCGCGGATACGACCAAAGACCTGGGATTTAATGTGGATGTAATGGCCGAAACCTATACCATACCGGGATTGGTGGAAGCGTTGATAGAATATTATAAGCCGGAGTAACATAGGAGTCAGCCGCCGTCGCCCCTTCGGCAGGCTCATGGCTATGGCGGGCCAAGGGAGTCAGGAGACAGAATTCAGAATCGGGTCGCGAGTTTCGGGCTGCGGGTTTCGAGTTGCGGCACCAGTTACGCATTTTAGGTCATGCGTTAAACCGTTTTCGTCATCCCCATGGAAATGGGGATCCAGGAATAGCCTTTTGCTGATGGCTTTGTCTGGGTTCCCACTTCCGTGGGAACGACGGTGAAGGCTGAAGGCATATATGTTTGCTGTTGTAACATTTGCCTAAGAAAAGGGTATTTCCAGTAGGGTAAAACTCTTCAGATGTGACCACTTTTAATCAGGACTTGACCGGCGTCTTTGGTTCAAACAGTATGGAGTAGGCAGTAAGCAGTTAAACGGTCCCCGATTGTCATCCCCATGAAGGCTTGTCCCCTCGAAGGAGGGGGTGGGGTCCAGAATAAGCCTTGAGCTAATAGCTTTGTCTGGATTCCCTCTTCCGAGGGAGTGACGTAAAGGACAGAAGTGCAGAGAGTTGGGTTAGAATTCAGAAGGCGGAAGTCGTTGAGCGATTAGCGTCCTACAGCCTACAGTCTAATAGCCTAAAAGGCTAAGAACACTATTTTTGAAAATCGTCTGTACAAATGCCGAATGCAAGATTTATATAAGAATGAAAGAATACCAGGCAAAATGTCTGAACTCATCGACAACCATAAACGCCATTTAAATTATCTGCGCATCTCCATCACCGACCGGTGCAATTTGCGCTGTTTGTACTGCGCCCCAGGGGGACTGGTACCCAAACAATCTCACGCGGATATTTTACGCTATGAGGAAATTCTACGGGTTGTACGGGTAGGCGTCAGTCTGGGCATTTCAAAAGTTAGGTTGACGGGCGGAGAACCGCTGCTACGCAAAGGCGTCTATACTTTTTTAAATGACCTGACGGCGGTTGAAGGACTTTCCGATATCTCGCTAACAACCAATGCTGTATTGCTGGCGGAGCATGCTGAAGCTATTAAAGCCGCAGGGGTTCAACGCATCAATATCAGTCTGGATACACTTGATGCAGAAAAGTACAAACTTATCGCGGGCTATGACCTGTTTGATCAAGTTTGGACCGGTATTGAAAAAGTCAAAAAACTTGGATTCGAACCCATCAAGATTAATGTTGTCGCCTTAAAAGGCTACAACGACGATGAGTTTGTTGATCTGGCCAAGCTTTCACTGACTTACCCGTTTCATATTCGGTTCATCGAATACATGCCCATTGGTAATCCTCAAATGGCCAATGGTGACTATATCTTGGCGCCCGATATCAAGAAATCCATCAGCGAACTAGGCGAGTTGATACCGGTGAGTAAATCAGGCAGCGATGGACCGGCCGAACGATATCGCATCAAGAATGCTATGGGCGAAATTGGATTCATTCCAGCCATGAGCCGGCATTTCTGCCAAACCTGCAATCGATTGCGCCTCACGGCCAACGGTCAACTACGACCCTGCCTTCTATCTGATAAACAGCTGGATATCAGAGGACCCTTGCGATCAGGCTGTAGCGCTGACGATCTGAAAAACCTTTTCCGTCAAGCGGTTGGTCACAAACACGCTGCCCACCCACTGTCACCGGAAAGTTCCTGCGGTGTGAATGATGCCATGTCGGGTATCGGTGGCTAATCCGAGCCTATCATGAAACTTGGCGAGTATAATTTGATCGGCTTTGTGATAGGTTCGGATTAACAGCTGATAGCAATTTGCTGATCTAAAAAGATGGAACTGCCTTTATAATAAAGAATACAACCGGAAATGCTTTGCAGAAGATGGAGCATTTTTTCCAAATCTGATGAGCTTCATGGTAAACGATAGATCCCGGCGTAGAAAGGTCTTGTTTAGCGGGGGCCTTTTCCATATCTTTCACGATAGCATTGCTGACGGCCTGGCAGTGTTGCTTCCTTTTTGGAAATTAGCCTTCCAACTTTCCCTTACCCAGGTGGGCTTACTCGTCACCTGTTTTGAATGTGCTACCGCGTTGTTCCAGATACCCGCAGGATTTTTAGGTGAACGCTACGGTGAGCGCCGGCTGTTGACTCTGGGGACATTCGTTACGTCTGTGTGCTTCATGATGCTGGCCTTCTCCGGAAACATCTACACCTTGTGCATCCTGCTCATCATTGGTGGTCTGGGGGCTGGTGTACAACACCCCCTGGCTTCATCTATGATTTCCATGGCATATGGCCAGGACAACCGGCGTATTGCCCTGGGAACCTACAACTTCAGTGGAGATATGGGCAAATTCCTTTTTCCGGCCATCGCTGCTGTTGTGTTATCAATCGCAAGTTGGCGGACGCTCTGCTTTGCATACGGTATCCTTGGTTTCATTATGGCGGTGGGCCTGTATTCTCTTTTAAAAAGTAATCACACCGGAGGCGTGGATGCTAAGACTGGTATAGTAAGTGGGAAAATCAGCGGTTGGGGTATCGAAAATAAAAAGGCTTTTTTCTCACTGTCTGCGATTGGTTTTATTGATACAGTGGTACGATCCGCCTTGATTACCTTCCTGCCATTCCTGCTCATCAACAAGGGTATGCCAATGGCATCAACGGGACTGGCCCTGTCCCTGCTTTTCATCGGAGGGGCTTTGGGGAAATTTCTGTGCGGAATTTTGGCTGAAAAGATCGGTATTATCCCTGCTATAACCATCACTGAAGCCATGACAGGATTGGGCATTATATACCTTTATGGTTCAACCTTGACTGGAATATTCTTCTTCCTGCCCTTACTGGGGATTGCGCTGAACGGGACATCCTCGGTCCTATATGGGACCGTGGCCGAATTTGTATCACCATCCCATGCACCGCGTGTTTTCGGTTTGTTTTACACCGCCATCATCGTCGGGGCTGCCTTCGGTCCTCCTGTTTTCGGATCGCTCAGCGATGCCGTCGGGGTAGAATTCACAGTTGTCGTAATCGGGATCGCCGCTCTCACCACCCTTCCCCTGGCCTACAAGCTTTCAAAAGAGTTGTAGCCTGCTGAATCTATAACTTTTTATCATTAAGGGTATGATAATTATTAATTTGACTAATAATAGCTGATTTATGCAATATATCCGCTTGTAGATTGAATGGCGTTCATTTTTTAATTTCTATCTGCATAAACTAATTGCTTTTATGAATAGATTTAACTATAAAAATAAATCCCATAAAAAAATTGCATTAATTTCGGAGGCAAAGGAATTTCAGCCTTTGGCTGTGGGCCAAATGGTTGCACACTGTAACCCAAATCTAATTTTAGGAGGAGAAACACCATGATACAAACGATGTTAAAGAAGCTGGTAGTCGGAGTATGTGTCGTTGCGGTATCCATGTTCGCTCTTGGGAACACAGCACTTGCAGTAGATCTAATCGTCTATACCGCTATTGAAGCAGAAGATCTTCCAAGATATGCAGCCACATTTAACGAGGATCATCCGGATATCAATATTAAATTCGTTCGGGATTCAACCGGGATTATGACAGCTAAACTGTTAGCGGAGAAGAATAACCCGCAAGCCGATATCGTTTGGGGGCTTTCCGGATCGTCTTTATTGTTATTCAAATCCGAAGGCATGCTACACCCCTACAAGCCCAAAGGACTTGAAAATATAAATCCTAAAATGTACGACAGTGATCCTGTTCCCAGCTGGATTGGTATGGACGCCTATGTGGCAGCGATTACTTACAATACCGTCGAAGCCAAGAAACATGGCCTGGTGCCGCCGAAATCCTGGTGGGATCTTACCAAACCCATGTACAAAGGTCATGTGATCATGCCCAATCCGAATTCATCCGGTACCGGCTTTCTCGATGTTTCCAGCTGGTTACAACTGTTTGGTGAAAAGGGTGGCTGGGCTTTTATGGATCTTCTGCACGAAAATATCGCCCGTTACACGCATTCGGGTTCAAAGCCTGCTAAACTGGCAGCCGCAGGAGAAATTCCCATCGGTGTTTCCTTTGCCTTCCGTGGTGCAAGATTGAAGGAATCGGGCGCACCTGTAGATATCCTTATTCCAAAAGAGGGGATCGGCTGGGAGATAGAAGCTGCTGCCATTATAGCCGGTACAGACAAACTTAAAGCCGCCCAAACGTTGATGGACTGGTCGCTCACTAAAAAAGCCAATGTAATGTATAACGTTGCTTATGCTGTGGTCGGTTACAAAGGCGTCGCAAAACCGGTCAAGCATTTCCCACCGGAAACACTTGATCAGATGATTGAAAACGATTTCGAATTTGCAGCCAACAACAGAAAAAGAATTCTGGCCGAATGGCAAAAACGCTACGATTCCAAATCAGATCCTAAAAATTAATTCAACTTTGACAGCCTGGTCCTTTTATATTGGATCAGGCTGTCGATACTTTATGTCCCCAAATAGAGGTATGATAATCGTGAGCGATCTGTCTGTTGCCAACACCTCAAATAAACCTCCCTATCTTCGGATATCCAGACTGACCAAGAAGTTTGGTGAATTTGTAGCTTTAGACGACATTTCTCTCGACGTCAACGATGGGGAGTTTGTTTGTTTTCTAGGGCCATCCGGCTGCGGTAAAACGACCTTTTTGCGTGCCATTGCCGGTCTTGATATCCAAACTTCAGGTACAGTGCACCAAGCCGAAAAAGATATCTCAGCACTGCCTCCATCAGAACGTGATTTCGGGATTGTTTTTCAGTCCTACGCCCTGTTTCCCAACCTGACGGTTGAGAAAAATATTGCTTTTGGTCTGGAAAATCAAAAACTTTCGCGCGCCGATATCAAAAAGCGTGTGGACGAACTGCTGGAACTGGTGGGTCTTCCGGAACAAGAGAAAAAATACCCTTCCCAACTGTCAGGAGGCCAACAGCAGCGTATCGCTTTGGCCAGGGCCATCGCCACGTCCCCCGGCTTGTTACTGCTCGATGAACCATTGTCGGCTCTTGATGCCAAAGTTCGGGTCTATTTGCGGCAGGAGGTTAAAGCCCTTCAGCAAAAACTTGCGGTGACCACGGTCATGGTGACCCACGATCAGGAGGAAGCCCTGACCATGGCAGATCGCATTGTGGTGATGAACCAGGGCGTCATTGATCAGATTGGGACCCCTACAGAAATATACCGTGAGCCCAAAACATTGTTTGTAGCCAATTTCATCGGTACCATGAATCACGTGAGTGGTCATGCTGGAACACCCGAATCAGCTAGAATCGGTTCACTCGAGTTTGCTTGCCGACCGCACAGCTTATCGCCCGGGCAACCCGCTGTTATCTCCATACGCCCCGAAGATATTGTGCCGAGTGATGAAATTGAGGATACTGTTGCTCAAACAGGAAACAGCTTCAATGCCACGGTCAAGGACATGGAATTTCTAGGATCATTCTGGCGTCTTCATCTGGGTGACGAGCAACTGGGTAATTCGCAGCTGGTCATCGACCTGTCAGTCAATGCCGTCATCCGCATGAACACGACCGTTGGCAAACAAATGTCGATAGCACTGCCACCCGATCGACTCATGGTTTTCGACCCTACCACGAACTAATACAATGAATAGTAATTTCCCTGATACCAAAGAAATGTCCCCGGCACCGATTATTCGTCCCAAAACGAGTAAAGATGCCCGCATGATGGCAGCGTTTATGCTTGTCATTGCCGTCTACCTTGTGATCGCACTGGCATTCCCGCTTTATGCGATGCTGTCAAAATCTTTTACAACAGCTGCTTTTGATCTGGAAAATTTTGAATTTCAAGTCAATACGGGTGATGGCTGGAGTGAGGTGGTTTCCGCTGCCCAGATCAATGCAAACTTGAAAGTCCTTAAACCTGAAGAGTTAAAGACCAATGCGGACGGGCGTTTGTACGCCACCACCTTTTTTCCTGATTTCAGTTTTCGCAGCAAAACCGAGTATCGTCTCCGCCAACTGGATCAAAACGCATCGTTTCTGGTGGGATCGACCCGTGTAGCAGATACCGACTGGCACACCTATAAGGCCAATAAGTTCAGACGCATCGTCTTGCGTCCATCTCAGTCCACAGGATTGGATAACTACATCACTTATTTTTCCACTCCCGCGCTTTTTCGTTCCATTCAAAATTCATTTTTCATTTCGGTATTGACCACATTGATTACGGTGAGTCTCGCATTTGGATTTGCCTATGCGCTCAATCGGAGCACCATGCGCTTCAAGGGGCTTTTTCGGATCATTGCCATGATTCCGATCCTTGTGCCTTCCTTGCTGCCCGGGATCGCGCTGGTCTATCTGTTTGGTAATCAGGGGCTGGTCAAAGGCCTGCTGTTCGGCCACGAAATTTATGGTCCCATAGGAATTGTGCTGGGATCGATCTTTTTCACGTTCCCGCATGCGCTGATCATCATTACCACCGCCCTGTCCATTTCCGATGCGCGTCTCTACGAAGCAGCCATTTCCCTGCGTGCCAGTGCCTGGAAAACATTCTGGACGGTAACCATCCCCGGTGCGCGGTACGGATTACTTTCGGCAGCCTTTGTGGTTTTCAACCTGGTGATCACCGATTTTGGATTACCCAAAGTGATCGGGGGACAATACAACATGCTGGCCGTGGACATCTACAAACAGGTTATCGGTCAACAGAATTTTGAAATGGGGGCTGTTGTGTCTGTGGTGTTGCTGATCCCGGCCATGATGGCATTTGGCATCGATCGCTATGTGCAATCAAAACAGGTCGCGCAACTCTCCTCACGCTCCGTACCTTATGAACCCAAGCCGGATCGAAAATTTGATACGATTTGTTTGTCGTACTGCAGCATAGTGGCCTTTTTCATTCTGAGCCTGATTATCATTTGTCAATACGCAGCCCTGGTTAAACTCTGGCCTTACAATTTAAGTTTCAGTTTGGGAAACTATAATTTCAATGTCATGGATGGGGGCGGCTGGGCTTCCTATGGTAATTCCATCAAAATGGCTCTTTTGACAGCTGTTATCGGAACAATCGTTGTTTTTTCCGGGGCCTATATGGTTGAAAAAATAAAAGGGTTTATGCCCGTCAGAAGCGGTTTCCAGTTTCTGGCCATGATGCCCATGGCAATTCCCGGAATGGTTTTAGGCCTGGCCTATATCTTTTTTTTCAACAATCCCGCAAACCCGCTCAATGGGATATACGGCACAATGGCGATTCTGGTTGTCTGCACGGTTACTCACTTTTACACCGTCTCCCACTTAACGGCTATAACCGCATTAAAACAAATGGATCGGGAATTCGAGGCAGTCGCCTCTTCCCTTAAACAGCCGTTTTACAGACTCATGGCCAAAGTTACTGTACCGGTCTGTATGCCTTCAATTCTGGATATCTCGATCTACTTGTTTGTCAATGCAATGACCACTGTCTCGGCCGTTATTTTTCTATACTCTCCGGACACTGCCCTTGCATCGGTGGCGGTGATGAATATGGACGATGCCGGTGATGTCGCACCCGCAGCAGCCATGGGCATGATGATTTTTTATACCAATGTCGGGGCCCGTTTGATCCACATTTTTGTGACTCGCAATCTGTTGATGCGTACCCAGGCCTGGCGGACACGCTAGGTCGGATTCCAACCCCTTCTTTACTTTCGGTCCTCTATAGCTTCGAGACTGTCTCCCAGGCGGTTTTCTGCAGCAAGGCGGCTCTGTCTTGATTGAGATTCAAGCACATTTTATTTTTAAAGAAAAAGCTTCCGGGAAGCCCTGCGGGGCTACTCTGAAATAGTACCGAATAGAAGACGCAAGCAGTCAGGTATGACCCCATGGGGTTGGCGTGACGGCCATCGCGATGGTGAAGCTCAAATTCAGGGTTTAGCTGGTAAAAGGTTTCCCAGGCCACTCCCACCGGTGCCAAATCCGCATGTAGCTTCTCGGCCGTCATTTTGTAAGCATCCGTGAGAACAGCCTGGGTATCCGGTCGAGACCGGTTGGCCCATGTCAAAAACATCAGGGTAAGGGCGCCGTGTTTTCGGATTTCAGCATCCAGCAATCCGGCATGTTGGGCAAAGGACACCGGCTCCTCCAGGGGTCCCCCGCTACGATCCTGCAGAACAACAACATCCCAATGCTTTTCTTCGATGGCCTTCCGGCTGCGTTGATTTTGCCAATGCCAGGCCAGACCGGCGCCTTCTCCGGTACACTGATCCAATACCAGTTCAAATCCGCGATCTTCGGAATCAACGAGCATTGCTAACATTTGGGGCATGTAATTAAAATAGGTATGGCTGTTGCCAAGAAACAAGACTTTTAAAATCATAACATTCAAATTATGAAATAAGATTCTTTTTAGGGGGAAATCAGCGCCGGGCCTGCTGAATAAAGAGATAGACTATAATACTGTGCCTTTTATGAGATTGCCACAAAAAAGTGACAGGGGCGATTACCATAAAGCCCTTACACAATTTTACTATAATTTTTTGTCATGTAAAACATTAGTATTATTAGATTGACCTATGATTTATGTTTGTTTATAGCGGTTGCAATCAAACTATAATGGAGGGCAGCATGGATAGAAAACCACCGTTTCGAAGGAAAACGTCAATTTCTTATAAAACCGAAGAAAAAACCGTGATGCGCGGGTATAACCTGAGCGATCTGGCCGAAGAGGGTTACTCATTTTACGATGCCATGTTTGTACTTTTCCAAGACCGAATCCCCACCGAAACAGAAGAGAAAATGCTCAAATATGAAATGGGGGTCTTTCTGGAACACTCCATGTCTCCTTCGGCCGTAGGTGCCATCGGCGTCAGCGCGGGCCGTCCCAACCTGCCTGTATGCGTGGCAGCGGCTGTGTCTACTTTCGGCGGGGTTCACGGACCGGGTGCTGCCCATGGCTATATGCTCAATAAGTATTTGAAGCGGGCTCAGGAAGAAGGCAAGACCGTTGATGAAATGGCAAAGACCCTGGTGGATGAATATATGGACGCCGGGCGTCCGGTCATGGGCATGGGACAACCCCAACACATTGACAGCGATCCCAGGGCTGAACCGATTCACCTCAAACAGGAGGAGCTGGAACTCAAAGGTGTTTATCTGGAATTTCAACGTGCCGTGGAGAAGTATTTTCATGCCAGACGCAAGGCAGATGGGCGCTCATATGTGGGTGTGAACGTTGTGGGCTCGGGTAACACCGCCTTGATGGAAATCGGCTTTTCACCCAATGCGGGTTGGTGTATTGGCAGTGTTGTGCGGGGATTTAGCTGCGCAGCCCACGCCTTGTTCAACATGAAAAAGGGCCGCGCTTGGGGCGCCAGCAGAAATGAGCCCATGGTGCAGATGATCGACCTATCCATGATTAAATATGTGGGTCCCGAGGATCGCATCGTCCCCAAACAGGAAGAACGTCAGGAATATGCCCAAAAGCAGAAGGAAGAAGGAGAATATAAAAAATGGGTTATCTAGATAAAGCAAAAACGGATGCACTGAACAAAAAGAAGCGTGAGCGGTCCATCGGAAATCTCGATAGTCCTAAAAACCCCTTCGACTATTATGACCGGGAATACGGTACCATGCCCCCGGATACCAAGCGGGCATCGTTTCAATGGGTGTCTGAAGTGGCCTATAAAAATATGCACCGCATTGTGACTCGGGGGTATGATACGACGGAATTGATGGAAGAAGGCTATGGCGTCATCGAGGTACTTTTTGTGGACTATCAGGCCCGGATCCCAACCATCGAAGAGGAGCGGATGCTCAATTATATCATGATCCTGGCCTTGGAGGACGGACTTAGCGCTCCGGCCGCCATCTCCAGAATTGTAGCCCGCTCTAAAACCTTTTTAACCCAGGCCTGTGGGGCGTCGATCATGGCTTTTGGTCACGCATATGGTGCCTATTCTGCCTTTGGAAACCGATTGGAAAAATATTTGGTGCTGTCCAAAGAGCAAGACCTGAGCCTGCAGGAAGCGGCCAAACTTCTGGTAACAGAAAACCTAAATGATGAAGCCCTGGGAGTCTCCAATCTCATGCTCAATGATCCGGCTGCAAAACGCATGCTGGCTCGTGCGGAAAAACTTGGGACAGCCGGCGAGTACATTGCCTTTACCAAGGAAATTGTGACAGCAGCCCAGGAGATATCTGCAGATACGGTGGATCTGGATATGTTGGGAGCCACCGGTGCCGCCATGATGGATTTGGGTTTTACACCCGAGGCCACCTGGGCAATCCTGGCCGTGACCAGATCATTCGCTGCAGGCGCCCATTATATCGAAGAAGTCGAACGTGAAGAAACCAACCGACTGGGCCAGGAATTGACCCCTAAAGAAGATTATGATGGGCCCGATGATAGGACGGTACCGCCCTTGGCCGAACGAGACAAACTTGATGCTTCAGCCTTGTGCACAACACCTGATGAATGGAAACAGCGGTTCGAAAAGATGAAAAAGGTCCGTGGCAGCGGTTTTAGCATCATCGAAGAGGTGGAAGACCCCAGCAAGAAATCGGGGATTAAGAAGGTCGGAAAACTTTAAACCAGTATTTAGGATGGGGGGAGGTAACTATGGAAGTCGTCAAACCAGTCAAAAGAAATGTGCTGCTAAACCCAGGACCTGCCACAACGAGCGACGCCGTAAAATATGCCCAGGTCGTACCAGATATTTGCCCCCGGGAGCAGGAATTTGTGAATATGATGACCCAGGTGCGCAAAGACCTGGTGGAAGTGGTTCACGCTGATCCAGAAAAATATAGTGCTGTCATTTTTACCGGATCGGGTACCATTATCCAGGATGTATTGGTCAACTCTTTGGTCCCTGAGGGCAAAAAAATCTGTGTGGTCAATAACGGGGCCTACTCGGCGCGCATAGTTGAAATTGCCGGCTACTACCAGATCCCTTGCGTCGATCTCAAGTTTCCCTCCACGCAGCTGCCGGATCTTACCGTGGTTCAGGAAGCGCTGCAAAAGGATCCGGATATCGCTGTTGTGGCCACGGTTCACCACGAAACAGGTACGGGTGTGCTCAATCCCATAAAAGAAATCGGGCAACTGGCTCATGATAATGGTGCGCTTTTTGTGGTTGATACCATATCGACATACGGGCTTATGCCTATCAACATTGCTGAGCAGAATATTGATTTTCTCATGTCTTCGGCTCAAAAAGGATTGGCCGGCATGACTGGCGCTTCTTGGACTGTCGGGAGTATAGAGGAAATAAAGAAATCAAAGGCCTACCCCACCCGATCTTATTATTGTAATCTTTTCATGCAGTATGATTTTTTTGAGCGCGTGGGTGAGATGCATTTTACGCCGCCGGTGCAGACAGTATATGCATTGCAGCAAGCCATCAAAGAATACTTTGAAGAAGGGGAGCAGGCCCGTTGGGATAGGCTGACCAAGTGTTGGGAGGCAATTCATACCGGCCTATCTGAAATGGGTCTTGGGACCGTAATCGATAAGGAGATTCAGGGCCACTTGGTAGTAACTGTTCAGGCGCCGGAAGACGGAAAATTTGACTTCTTCCAACTGCACGATTACTGCTTCGAAAGAGGTTTCACCATCTATCCGGGTAAGATGTTTGGTGTAGAGACATTTCGGTTGTGCAATTTAGGTCTAATTACAGCAAAGGATATTCAGGACTTTTTTGTGGTGGCCAAGGAAGCATTTGAGGGGATGGGATACACACTACCAATTAGCCCTTAGGTATTTAGGTTGAAGACTATTAGGCGCCTACAGCCTACAGTCTAAACGCCTAATAGCCTAAATTTGATCCCTTGAGCCCTAATAATTACATTGTAGGGAATAACCCTATGATTATTTAAATACCATAACCCCATATTATTTCATAAGGAGTGCTAATCATGGAAGACAATGTCCAGGAAATGTATGAACGCGCCCGCAAGGCCTTTAAAGAAGTGGAATATTGGCCTCAGGAAAAAGTCGATGAAATGGTTCAAGCCGTGGCATGGGAGTTTATGAAGGATGATGTGCGCCATAAATTGGGACATATGGCTGTAGATGAATCCAATATCGGCAATGCAGAGGATAAAGTAAATAAGATCAAAAACAAAACCCTGGGTACGCTTTATGATATGCGTAATGCCAAAACCTGTGGCCTGGTGGAGGAAAACAAAGCTCTGGGAATCCGAAAGTACGCCAAACCCATCGGGGTCATTGCCAATGTGGTACCGTGCACCAATCCGGAATCCACGATTTGTTGCCTGTCGCTAAGTACTTTAAAGACACGTAATGCCATGATCGTATCGCCGCATCCCCGTACCCAAAAGACCTCTTATGAAACCGTACAGCATGCCCGCAAGGCCCTGGAAAAAATCGGTGCGCCCGTGGATCTAGTCCAATGCATCCGTAAAACCAGCCATGCCAAAACCTCCAAGGTTATGGCCCACAGTGATTATGCTGTTGCCACAGGTGGAGCTGCGCTGGTCAAGGTAGTTTATGCAGCCGGCAAACCATCTCAAACGGTGGGCGCAGGCAATGTGGTTTCCATCGTGGATGAAACCGCAGATTTACCTGCAGCTGCGCATAAAATCAGGCTTTCCAAAATTGCCAACAATTCGGCTTCCTGTTCTTCGGAGAATGCTGTGGCCCTTTACGAAAGTATCTATGCCGATATGATCGCGGCGCTTGAATCCGAAGGCGGGTATCTGTGTAGCACGGACGAGCGTGAAAAACTGCGCAGTTATATGTGGCCGGATGGCACCCATCTAAACCGAGATATCGTCGCCCGACCAGCTACTTTTATTGCTAAAAATGCAGGTCTATCGGTTCCGGATGATACCCGTTTCCTGATGGTTGTGGGCGAGAAGGTCGGACCGGATGACCGCTTTTCCGGCGAAAAAATTTCACCGGTGCTGACTGTTTGGAAGTGGGCTGATTTTGATGAAATGCTGGATCGTCTGGAAAAAATTCTCAAATTTTCAGGTGAGGGCCATTCCACATCGATTCACTCTGAAAACGATGAACGCCGCGTAAAATTGGCGTTGCGCGCCAACGTGGGACGCATCGTATGCAACATGCCGCATGCCCACGCCAACAGTGGTGGATGGAACACCGGTCTGCCCACTACCGACACGCTGGGCTGCGGTTCCTGGGCCGGAAATATTACCAGCGATAATATCAACTGGAGCCATTTTCTCAATTTTACTATGTTGTCGATCCCCAAAGAGGAATATATCCCCCCGGTAGAGGAATTGTGTGGCGACTATTTGAAGAAGTGGGGTCAAGATTAGAAGCTATCTCAAATGGGAAAATCGGGACAAATAAAGGCAGTCTTATTTGACTTCGGCCAGACCCTGGTGGATTCGGCGGATGCGTTTCGCGCGGCAGAAAAGAAAGCCAAAGACAAGCTTTATGCCGCCTTGAATGCCAAGCCTGGCGGACCTGATTGGGATGCTTTTTTATCTCTCTATCGAAGCACGCGTAAAGAATTTCATCAGAAATCGGAATTTTCCAGACAGGCTATCTGGCAGCATGTCAGTGCGCTTTACGACCGGCTACTGGATCCGGACCTACTCGGTATATGGGAGCAGATTTATTGGGATCAAATCAGTAATCAAACGAGACCTTTTCCGGAAACCCTCCAAGTACTGGAAAGGCTCTCATCACATTATGATCTGGGCCTGATCTCCAACACCCAGGGACAGCTTAGTTCAGGCGGACACCGCCTGGCTTTATTCCCCCAAATTGAGGCATATTTCAAAGTTATCATTATTGCCGGTGAATCGGGTATCCCCCCCAAACCGCATGATGAGCCCTTTCGAATGTGTCTGCAGCAATTGGGCCTATCGCCGCAGGAGGCGGTATATGTGGGTGATGACTGGCGTATCGATGTTAACGGCGCCGATAAGTCCGGTATCCAACCCGTGTGGTTGCAACATCACACGGTTAGGCGAAACTGGCCGGATGTCAAAACCGATGTTCCCGTGATTACAAGCCTCCGCGATCTCTTTGATCTATCAATATTAAAACAGGTGTAACGTTGTGACCGAGCAAAAAATAGCTCTCCTGAATATTGAGCCGGGATACCAAGGTAAAGTTTTGCTCGTGCGTATTAATGGTGGGAAAGCCGACGGCCTAATTTGTCTGCGGGGCGGAGATGACTGGCATTGGCTTATCCTTGCTAACACAAAAGCAGAACTTCGGGATCTGGGTTTCCAAAATTTGGACGTGATTCCGGCCGGTGGGGCCGCCATTCGGTTTGAACCCGATGGTGGCATCATTTTGTATGGCCACAGTGATGCCTATGGTACCTGTGACAAAAAGATAGCCGCAGACCTGCTTTCCAAACATTTTCCAGGCCATAAGATTTGGATTCGTGCGTAAAGCATTTCTTAGGATTCAAGGAGTCGAGGATCCAAGGGTTCAAGTGTAATGCCAAAAGGCATCAATGTTCTAAAGGTCAGGCGGTTTGGTGATAAAAAAGATTAGCATCGCGCAACCCTGGTCTAGTTTAATTGCCATGGGGGTAAAAACCATCTCAACCTATCCCTTTCCAACGACGTATGTCGGCCCATTGATAATCTATGCCGATAACAATGGGATTCCCATAGAAGATCCGTACATTCTCAGCATGCTGACTTCATGCGGGTATAGCGCCCAGTCCTTACCACACGATGTCGAGGTGGCTCGGTGTAAGCTATCAGGCTGCGAGAAAATTAAACCGGACAATATCCCCTGTTACCCGGAGTTTGCCTTCAGTGAGTTTAAAGCAGGGTGGTACGCCCGGAAACTAGCAGATATTGAGGCGGCAGATAGATGAACCGCTTTTTGACGATACAAGTCAAGATTCTGACAAGCAGTATTGGAAATTATTTGATAGCCGGTTTAGGAAAGATTTCCGGCGTATTCATCAGCCCAGCGATCGACCTGGTCAAGGAAGGTTTTTAGTGTACCGGATATGAATTTTTTCTCGTGATATATTAGATAGAATTTTCGTTTAATGGATTTGTCGGGGACCGGAATGGCTTTAAGCCGGCCGCTTTGAATTTCGTCATCGGCGACCTTTCGGCTAATTAAAGCGATACCCAGGCCGCTCTCAACTGCCTGTTTTATGGCGCGGTTGCTGGAAAGTTCCAAGGTCGAGGTGACTGTGATATTATTTTTAGCAATGAACTCGTGGAATATTTGGTGCGGGGCTGAATTTTTTTCATGAACAATCATAGGATTGCCCTCTAAATCCTTTGGTTTAAGTCGTTTCAGCCGGCAAATTGGGTGATCTGGCGGTAATATGAATACAAGTTGGTCCTCCAAGATGGCGTGGATGTGCACTTTTTCATGTTCAATTGGGTAGGAAATAAATCCGATATCGCAGGCCAGGTCGGCAATATTTTTAACGACATGCTCGTTTGGCAGGATATTCACCGAAATGTTGATCATGGGATGGGCTTTGGAAAACGGGTTCATAATGGAAGGCAGGTAATAGGCACCGAAACTCTCACTGGCCTGAATGCGTATCCGTCCCTTTGTTCGTTGTTTGAACTCACGGATATTTTCATCGGCATGTTTTTCCAGTTCAAATATTTTTTCGGCGATATCAAAAAGTACTTCCCCGGCATAGGTCAGAACCATTTTTTTGCCAAAACGATCCATAAGTCGGATATCATGGTGCTCCTGCAGACGCTGGATACCTTTGGTCACAGCGGGTTGAGTAATGAAAAGATCCTCGGCCGCTTTACTCAGGTTGCCACGTTTGGCAGCCATATAAAAAATTTTGAGTTGGTTCAGATTCATAAAAAATAACCTTTAGTTATATATTTTACGTTTTTATATTGAAATTGGCATATACATAGTCTCAATTTATATCTGAGCACAAGAACTAATTTGCCTTAATGTTGCAACATTGGGGTTCGGATAAAAGGAGAAAAATATGAAAGATCAAGCACAGGTCGTTATTATCGGCGGTGGCATCTTTGGAACCAGTATTGCGTACCATCTTGCCAAGGCTGGTTGTATGATGTTGTTTATGCAAACTTGGGATTAATTGGCACCGGCCAGAACCAGACCCACAAAAATGGTGGCAATACCAATCAGTTTTGGCAGCCTGGGAGCTTCCTTAAGAAAGATAATCCCCAGTAGGGCGCCGATGGGAATGCTGAGTTGGCGCAGGGCGGCCACATAGCTGACGTTGGATACATAATTCATGGAAACGAGGACGATCGCATAGGTCAGGAAAATACCAACACCGGTGACGGCGGCTGATCGTTTGTAGGTTTTCAAAACGATGGCCAGGGATTTCCGTTCTTGTTTGCTGACGGCAACCATCATGCTTTGGCACAGCAAACAGCTGGCTCCCTCCAGAAAAAGGTACAGCAAGCTGCCTGCCACCGGGCTTATGGGTTTTCCCGGTAATGTAGCCAGGCTGCGCAAGGCCATGTCATCC
Source organism: uncultured Desulfobacterales bacterium (assembly GCA_964633115.1). GTDB lineage: Bacteria > Desulfobacterota > Desulfobacteria > Desulfobacterales > B30-G6 > B30-G6. The sequence goes on along the minus strand of CAZWEO010000016.1, from coordinate 45,064 downwards.
GCCAGGGTATACCCCGCGATGGCAACCGCGGCCAGCACCGCCAGCGTGCAGCAACTATTCAGGTAATTGGAGAGCTGGAAGTTGCCAAAAGCCTTTAAGGGTAGCAGAATACATCCACCCACGATCAGCAAAATACCCACCATAAACCACGTGCCCGGAGCGTGGCCCCGGCCCATGGTATGTATGAATATAAATACAAATAGGACCGGCAGGGAGCGTGCCAAGGGATAAGCAATGGAAATGTCACCGGCGCGATAGGCCCCAGCCAGGAAAACATAATAGACCGCAAGGAAGAAGCCCGACACTCCGGCCGTGATCCATACGGATAAGGGTACCAGTGATATCAAATTGGCATAGTGAAACAGAAACGGCAGCACACAGACCAAACCGATGACACTGGTCACCAGGTAAAAGGCCTGGGTCGGATACTCCCTTTTGCTGAGAAAATTCCAGCCGGCGTGGGTAAAGGCAGAGATGATCAGCAGAATAATGGCGGTAGAGGTCATTTAAAATCAATCATGACTCAGGCCTTGCTTTCCAGGTCATCAAGACATGCTTCGATGATGTCCAAGGCGCGGTCCATTTCGTCCCGGGTTATGGTCAGGGCCGGGGTAAGGGTTAGAATATTTCCCATGGTAAGTTTGAAACTGAGACCTAATGATAAGGCCGCATACATGAGGGCTTCGGCTTCATCACAAGCGCGTTCGCGAGTTTGTCGGTCTTTAACCAATTCGATTCCCAGGAATAAGCCAATACCGCGTACATCGCCAATCAGCGGGTGTCGTGTTTGCATTTTTTGAAGGCGTGTAAGGGCGTAAAGACCGAGTTCACGGGTGTGATCTAGCAGATTATGTTCTTCGATGTAGTTAATGGTCGCCAATCCGGCTGCACAGGCCACGGGACTTTTTTCGTGGGTATAGTGACCCAATGCCCTTTCAGAGGCAATATCGAGTTTTTCATCAGCAATCATGGCAGCCAATGGCAGGATGCCGCCGCCCAGACCCTTGCCAATCACGACAATGTCGGGGGTGATACCGAAGTGCTCGAAAGTGAACATTTTTCCGGTACGACCAAGGCTGTGGGGTATCTCATCGAAGATCAATAGGGCACCATGCCGATCACAGGCCTGGCGGATTCGTTGCCAGTATTCCGGCTTGGGGATATAAGGCGTGCTACGAATGGGTTCTGAAATTACGGCAGCGATGTCGCCCTCTTTTTCCAGAATGTACTCGACATACTTGGCACAGGTTAAATCACAGCCTCCGCGTTCGGCACAGCCAAAAATGCAGCGATAATCGTCCGGGGGCGGGGCATGTTCGGTTCCAGGAAGCAACGGCCCCATACCCTGGCGGAATATAGCTTCACCGCCGATGGAGATCGTATCCAGAGCCGCACCATGAAACGAGTCCCACATGGAGATGGTTTTATGCCGCCCGGTTGCCAGCCGGGCCAGTTTGAGAGCCATCCCCATGGCTTCGGCCCCACCCGGGCAGAACAATGATTTGTTCAGATTGCCGGGCGCAATCTGAGCCAGTTTTTTGGCCAGATCAACTGCAACCTGGTTGGTATAACGCCGCGTGCAAAAAGAAAGCGTATCCAGCTGATTCTTGATGGCGGCAATTACATCTGGATTGGCGAAGCCAACCTGGTGGACATTGTTGCCATGAAAGTCCATATAACGGCGACCTTGCCGGTCTTCGATATAGATCCCCTGGCATGAGTGCATGACATTCAAACAGGGAGTGGACAAAGATTGCTTGAGAAAATAGCGTTGGTCTTCATCCAGAAGCGATTTGCTCTCGGCATCTATCTGTTCTTTTAGCCAGGCTTGGCGCTGTTGAGACAGGTTGATATCGCCTTCGGTTTGAGGGATTGCGGACATAAGCTGATTTCCTTTTGAGAGTTAAGGTTGGTTTTTTCTTTTTATCGGTAAGTAGTCTTGGCAGTCAAACGAATATTAGTTATGGATAAAATAGCTTGCGGTCATTTTACTTTTAAATAGTTACAGATTCGTTCACACGCCTGATACAAGAAAGGAGCGAAGGTTTGAAAAAAGATAAACGCATCGAACGCGAGCAGGGTGATGTCAATACCACGTCGAATCGAGGTAGATACTGGAAACGCAATGTAACCGAAGAGACCAAGAGTTGGCTGACGGAGGACAACAAATACTTTTTACATCAAAGCCTGTCCACACCGGTTTTGAACGTACTTCGCCGGGCAAAAGGGGCTTGCATCGAAGATCTGGCCGGTCGAAAATATATTGATATGCACGGTAATGGTGTGCACAATGCCGGTTTCAACAATCCGGCAGTGATCGCTGCCGTCCAAAAACAACTGGCCGACGAGATGACCTTTTGTCCGCGTCGTTATACCAATATTCCGGCGGTTCAACTATCAAAAAAGCTGGCAGAGGTTACACCGGATGGGCTCTGTCGATCGTTGTTTTGTCCGGGGGGATCCGAGGCGATTGAAATGGCTTTAATGTTGGCGCGGCAGGTCACCGGACGCTTTAAAACGATTTCCTTCTGGGACTCCTTTCATGGCGCCGGCCTGGGAGCAGCCAGCATCGGTGGCGAGGAACATTTTAGTGCTGGCTTTGGACCGCTGGTTCCGGGTGCGTTTCACGTGGAGTTTCCCAATTATTATCGCAATCCTTGGGGATTTGAATCCGAAGACGATGTGGATGCCGAATGTCTGCGCCAGATGGAACTGGTGCTAAGGCGTGAGCCTGAGATGGCGGCGGTGATCGGGGAACCCATTTCGGCTACACCTGTCGTACCCTCGCAAGGATTCTGGCAGGGTGCCAAATCATTGTGTGAATCATACGGGGTTCTGTTGATTTTTGATGAGATCATCGAAGGTTTCGGACGAACCGGCAAACTGTTTGCCTGTGAGCATTTTGTGACGCCGGATATACTGGTTCTGGGTAAATCACTGGGCGGCGGTCTATTGCCCTTTGCCGGTATTGTGACCCATGAGAAATACAATGTGTGTCAACACCGTTCCGTAGGTCACTATACCCACGAGAAAAATGCCCTTTGCTGTGCCGCAGCCTTAGCTGAAATTGGCTATATCCTTGATAACAACCTGCATGAAAAGTCAGCGGAATTAGGTAGGTACGCCTTTGAACGTCTCAATCGCCTAAAAGAAAAGCACCCTATGATCGGCCATGTGGCCGGCTTGGGGCTGCATATGGGCATAGATCTAGTGCGGGACAGAAAAACGAAAGAACGGGCCGTGGATGAAGCCGAGATCATCATGTTCAAATGTTTGGAAAAGGGACTTTCAGCCAAAACCATTGAGGGCAATGTGCTTACCCTGCGACCTGCGCTGGTGATTAGCCAGCAGGAAATGGATCAGGCCATCGATATTATCGATGCGGTGATTGGGGAAGTGGAGCAGGGCAAGAAATATTAACAGCTGGTCGAATTACCAAATGTTGGAGGGACTTGTCAGCTGTTAATATCAGCTGTAAGCGGCAAGGTATAAGCCATAAGCTGCTTATAGCTCATGGCTTATAGCAGATGCCCGCATACCAGCATCAAGCATCCAGAATCCAACATCCAGCATCCCAGAGTTGGAAAGCGCAGAAAAGTTTTCAGCCTAATTCCCAGAACGATAAATTGAAATATCGAATATTGACAGCAGAATTTTGAACATCGAAGTGTGGCTTATAGCAGTCAGCAGACTTCATCATTCGCCATTTCCTGTTCGACATTCATTATTCGGGCCTTATTGTAAAAGGTATTCCAACCCAACACTATTGGTGGAAGTAACTACAAGCTATCTCAAAATAATTTAATGCCTTTTGGCGGCATAGCAAAGCGACTCAAAATGCTCATATACAGCGTAAATCCTCCGCTATTTCTTTATCCAGTCCCACGCCAGAGGCCAAATTTTTATTTTGAGATAGGTTGTAATCGTCTTCAGCCTAAACCCCTAAAAAGCTAAACTAAAATATTCCTTATGGTTATGCAAAATATGTATTTTATTATTTTGACTTATTCCCTTGTCTTGTTGTTACATGTGTCGCCATGCTTCCAGGCAAATGTACCGTGTAGTGTTAAAAATAGAAGAAAATTATGAAACGTACGTCTTTGAATTATCTTCAAAAAGATCTATTCGATGTGGTTGTGATCGGAGGCGGGATTAACGGTTCGGGGGCGGCTCAGCGACTTGCTTCCTGTGGTTATCGCGTACTGATTGTCGACAAAGACGATTTTTCCTCTGGTGCCACCAATCGTTCGAGCCGTATTTTGCACTGCGGGTTGCGCCATCTTGCGCCCGGAAAATCAGCCTGGGATTTTGTTTGGAATCCAAGGCGGTTTTGGGTGGCTTGCAGGAATGCAAAAAAATCAATGTACTCTCGCAGTCAGATTGCTAAGACAATGAAGCCCTTGGTGCGCCCATTCCGTTTTTGTTTCCCCATTTATACGGATGGTCCCTATACGTCTTGGCAATTGGATGTAGCGTTTCGACTCCTTGAAAAACTTGGACCCGGGGATTTGCCGCTGGACTATAAGCGTTATACCCGCAAGAACATGGATGATGTGCCATTCACGAAGTGGGTGCGCGATCCCAAAAAACTCAAAGGTTTTGCAGTTTTTAGGGATTATCAATTTCTTTCAGCCGAACGTGTTGTTATGGACACCCTAAGAGATTCTCATCGTCTCGGGGCAGTCATACGGAATTATACAGAGTGCATGGGTGCTAAAAGGGCAGGTGATTATTGGGAATTAGACTTGCAGGATCGTCACGATCCGAGTGAGCGCGTTACCGTTAAATGTAAGGTTGTCCTTAATACCTGCGGTCCATGGGGTGACCAGTTGACCCGGCGTCTGACCGGTGTTTCCAAGCGGCGCATGGTGGGACTCAAAGGAATACATATTCTTGTCAACCTGCCGGAAGAATTGGCCGGGTGGGGTATGATGGCGATTAACAGTGAAAATGAAACCCTCTATTGTCTACCCTGGAAGCGTATGCACTACATCGGCCCCACACGTACGCCGTATGATCAGGATCTTGATACCATCGTATGTTCGCAAAAAGAGGAGGCCTGGATGCTTTCGGAAATAAATCGTGTTTTTCCGAAACTGAAACTTACCAGCAGGGATGTGCATTATACCTATGCCGGCATTCAGCCGGTATCATGTGACCCAGAAGATCCCAAGGGAACAAGAGAGATTCGCATTCATGACCTCAGCGACGAGGGCTTTCCCAACATGATGATGCTGACAGGGGGGCCGATCATGACCTATCGCATTATTGGCTCAGAATTGACGGAGGCTGTAGCCAAACGTATTTGTCCCTCATACTCAGCTCAGGAGCTATCTTATTCCCCCAGTGCTGTCACAGAACAGATACAAGAATTGAGGGACGGTGATTTCATAAGTTCTTTAGGCGCTGAGGCTTTAGAAAAAATTGTTAAAGAAGAGCAGGTCAGCAACCTGGCAGATCTTTTTTTAAGGCGTACTGATATGGGGTGGAATCTCGACCAGGGCCGGGGTAAATTGGAACCTGTAGCAAAAATTGTAGCTGAAATATTGGATTGGGATAAGGCAAAGCTTCAGGAACAGCTGGACAACTATACTGGCTATATTGAAGAGATTTTTCCTCACCACCACTAAAACTTATAAACTGTTTCGATCAGACTGAAATGTAGCTATTGAGGTGGGCTGCTATCGAATTCATTTTCATCATATTGCTTAGCGCCAGTGCCTATGTAGGCTGGAATATCGGTGCCAATGATACCGCCAATTGTATTGGTACGACAGTGGGCTGCGGCCTGTTGAGTTTCAGAAGAGCCGTTTTTTTAGTGGCTGCATTTGCCATTCTAGGGGCCATGCTCCAGGGGCACCATGTTATGCATACCATCGGTAAAGGCATCGTTAAAGCCGATATGAATTATCAGGCTGTTTGTGTGGCCTTGCTTTGTTCAGGTTTCTTTGTCACCCTGGCAACCTTTTTTCGGATTCCGACCTCAACGTCCCAAGCAATAGTAGGCGGTGTGTTGGGTATCGGTTTGGCCATGGGAGCGGAGGTGGATTATTCCAAGCTAATCCTGATTGTGGAGAGCTGGATCATTTGCCCGCTTTTGGTGATGGCACTGGCATTTGGGTTGATGGTTCTGATGCGGTTAATATTGGGTCGTTTTAAATCAAAATCATTATTGGTTCAGCACGCTATTGGGTGGCTGGCGATCCTATCTGCCTGTTACGTGGCCTATTCCATGGGTGCCAACAATGCCGGCAATGCCGTGGGACCGGTTGCCAACTTAAACATTTTTCCACCCCGGGTTCTGCTTCTTATCGGGGGCTTGAGTATCGCCGTGGGTGCATTGACCTACGGCAAAAAAGTAGCCCATACGGTTGGCAAGGGAATCACGCCCTTGGATATATCCAGTGCTTTTGTGGCCCAAATTGCATCCGCTTTTGGCATGCATTTATTCTCCATGTTCGGGATTCCGGTATCAACATCTTCAGCCATTGTGGGGGCGGTAGTGGGGGTCGGTTTGGTAAAAGGTGCCAAGGCAATCAGTAAAAAGACCATCCTGACGATCTTGATCGGTTGGGTATTGACACCGACCCTGGCGGCCTTGACGTCCTATGGATTGTATCGCGTTATTGGGTTCCTTTTTTAATGATGGCCGCTAATAGCGAACGCCAAACACAGAGGTGGTGATTCGAACCCATACCCATATCTTTTGTGGGCATGAACCAAATGCTGTGCTATAAAGAGGCAGCTTAATTTTGCGCGGGGCAATATTTATAAACCAAGAGGATTGTATGATACTGTTTAAAAAAGAAAAAGAGGTCATAGAACTGATCTTAAAGCATCTTGATTTAGCAGTTGATTCGCTTAAGACCGGTATTCAGACCATCGAGACATATTTAAACGACGATATCAGCGGCGCCAAAATGCTGGCGCGTGAGGTTCGCCAAAAAGAATCGGATGCCGATATCGTCCGCTACAAATTACGCGATAAATTGTACTCCGGTGCCTATCTGCCCTTGCATCGCGAAGACATCTATAAACTCATTGAAAGCATTGACAAGGTGGCCAATGCCTGTGAAGCCTGCTGTGATTTTTTTCTGAACCAGCGCCCGCAGATACCCGCGCAAATGAAACCGGCCTTCCTGGAAGTTGTCATCGAATCTTTGGGAATTGCCGATAATTTAAAACTGGCGGTTTTATGCTATTTTAAGGGTGAGTGTAAGATCGATACGGTGCGGGCGCACACGAAGGAAATCGGCATGCAGGAATCGGCGGTTGATAAACACGAATGGGATCTCACTAAAGTCATTTTTACATCCGACCTGGATTTTGCACACCAGCTGCACCTCAAGTTGTGCCTGGATAAAATTGCCGAAGTGTCCGACCGCGCTGAGGATGCGGGGGATCAACTTGAACTGGCTACACTCAAATCCATGGTTTAGAAACCATCTTAAAATTACTTCTCCGGGTTACGCTCGGACTTTTTCGCCCTTTGAATCGTAATTGCACAACGGACCAACCACTGCCGGGATCTTCTCGCAGAAGCTGTCAATTTCAACTTTTGTCCCTGGTTTGGCCAACTCCGTTGGCAAGTAGGCAAAACCAATATTCTTCCCGATGGTGTGGCCATATCCCCCGCTTCTCAGACGCGCAACCGCTTCGCCACTGTGATAAACCGCTTCGCCACCGTACAGAATACAGGCGTCTCTTTCGATCAACACCGAACAGATGACTTGCTTGATGCCTTCTTCTTTGTATTTTTGAATGGCGTCGCGACCGATAAAATCACCTTTCTCCAGCCGGACGGCAAAACCCAATCCGGCTTCCAGCGGATTTTCATCCGGTGAAATGTCCCCGCCCCAGGCCAGGAAGCCTTTCTCCAGCCGCAAGGAATCAATCGCCCGATAGCCGACCGGCATAATATTGAATTCTTCACCTGCAGCCAGCAAGGCATCCCAAACGGCAACCGAATTTCCCGCTGCCGGGTAAACTTCCCAGCCAAGCTCACCAGCATAACTGACCCGGTTGGCCTGAACTGCAATCCCGTTAACTGAAATGGTCTGAGTGGTCATATAGGGAAATCCCTCATTGGACAAATCGGCGTCGGTTACTTTCGCTAAGGTCACACGGGACTTGGGCCCCCACAGGCAAATACAAGCGTAATCAGCCGAAACGTTTTTTATCTCGACCGAATCACCCTCGATACGATTGAATCCCAGCCAGCCTAGATCAAACGAAGTGCTGCTGGTGCCGGTAATCAACCGAAACTCGGCTTCACCCAAACGGGATATTGTCAAATCGCTCTGTATCCCACCGCGGCTGTCGCAGAACTGGGTATAGGTGAGCGAGCCGACGGGCCTGTCAATATCGTTGGAAGCCACTTTTTGCAGGAGTGCCATGGCGCCGGAACCGGTGATATCAATTTTACCGAAACTGCTCATATCCAGCAGTCCAACCCGTTCGCGACAAGCTTTGTGTTCTTTAGCGGATTGATCAAAGTAATTCGGGCGATCCCATTTGAAGTCCTCCCGTTGCGCTTCGGCTTCCATCTTCCACTGTTTATCGGTTCGGAAGTAGTTCACACGCTCCATACCGTTTTTCTCGCCGAAAACCGCGCCATCATCTTTCAGACGTTCATACAGAGGGCTGGTCCGTAATGGGCGCCCCCATGTGTAATCATCCAGTGGGAACTTCAAGTAGTAGTAATACTTATAATTCTCACGACAACGGGCTGCAACATATTCCATATTTTTGTAGTGATCACCAAAGCGTCGTACATCATACGCGGTCATATCCAGGTTTGGTAATCCATTTATAATCCAGTCAGCCAGCTCCTTGCCCATACCGCCACCGGTCGCGAAACCATTAATACTCATGCCTGCAGCTGCCCACAATCCCGGGACATCAGGACAAGGACCGACACACGGAATCGCGTCAGGTGTAAATCCGTCAGGATGGTTCACCAGCTCCTGTGCATCGGCTTGCTGCAGAATCGGAACGCGTTTCATTGCGCCTTCCAATATCGGTGTGTAGAGATCCCATCTTGAGCTGATGGGTTCAGCATTATGCTCCCACGGAACCCCGTCTTCGTGCCAGGTTTCCGGATTTAATTCAAATCCACCGATGAGTACCCCACCGACTTCCTCACGAATATAGGTCAAGTTGTCCGGATCCCTCAACACCGGGGTATTCGGACTAAACTTCCTGTCATCCATCGCCATCGTCGTCATGTGCTGGTGCTGCACTGGGACAATCGGCAAAAAGGAACCGGCCATCTCGGCGACACGCCCGGCCCACATGCCAGCAGCGTTAACCATGATCTCACATTCGATACGGCCTTTGCTGGTAACAACCGCTTGAATCGCACCTAGATCTGTCAATTCAATGTCCTGAACCAGTGTATTGGTGTAAAATGTTACCCCCATTTCCCTGGCCTTCTTAGCCATGTAAGTGGTCACTGTATGCGGATCAACCCAGCCATCCATTGGCAGGTGGATGCTGCCGGCTACCTCATCCAGGCCTATTTCCGGATAGAGCGTCTGAGTTTCTTCCGGGGTCAGTAATTCGATGTCCAGACCAATACCACGAGCCTTACTCACCGCTTGTTTCAAGCTTATCAGTTGATCGGGGCTTGAAGCCATGCGAATACTACCCGTATGGTTCCAGCCGGATACTTCACCGTCCTCGGCATAAAACCCCTGGTACAATTCAACACTGTACTGACGCATGCGCATCATCGTCAGGTTTGTGTGAAACTGTGTGACCATCCCGGCAGCTTGACAGGTACTGCCACTTGTCAGATCATGTTTTTCAACAAGAACGACATCCGTTTCACCACCTTTGGCCAAATGATATGCCGTGCAGCAACCAACAATGCCACCGCCAACAATCACAATTTTCGAGCGCTCTTCCATCGTTTTTTTCATTTCATGCTCCTTTGATGCCTCTCTTCCGCTTCTGTAAAGATCTGGTTCAACGAGTTTTTGACAGATTCGGACAGTGGTTCAGGAGTGTGCGTCTCCAATATATGTAGGGCTTTTTCGTAGGATAGCTCGACGATATCCTTTTTACCTCCGGCTTCCCAGACTTCGCGTGTGTTGCGGTCAAACAGATCAACACGCGATTGCCGTTGCATATGTTCCAAGGTGTGCTCGTGGGTGATGTATTCCCCGCCGGGTCCAACTGCGGCAATAACATCCAAAGACATGTCTTCATCTGTTAGGGGGATTCCCTGGACAGTAGCCACAATCATACGGACCATTTCGTTTTGCATCACGGCCTGGGCGTAATCCCAGGTCATCCCGCTGTCAAGCATCCCGACCCCGTAGATCATGTTGGCACCTGCCAACGCTGGTATTAAGGCCGTTAATGTAAATTCGTGGGCTGCTTGCGCATCAGGCAATTTGCTATCAACCTAACCACCGGCAACCCAGGTGGGCATGGAATAGAATTGGGCTAATTTAGCGATGGCTGCGCTAAACAATCCCAACTCGGGGCAACCGATACTGGCCAGGCCGGTTTTTAAATCCATGATACCGGTCGAGGTACCATAGACCATGGGATGGCCTCTTTGAACCAGCTGTCCCAATACCACCATGCTCAAAATCTCGGCATTATGGGTGACCAAGGTACCAGCCAAGTTGACACAGGTTGTTCCACCGGCCAGGCCCATGGCATTGATTTTCAGGGGGATTCCCAGGCGACAAGATTCGATCATAATATCGCAGGCTTCTTGGGAATGCAGCAGGGGGCTAATCGGATCGCAGGTCGTCGAAAAATTGGGTCTTGCTCTAAATTTTTCTGTGCTTCCGGCTACGGCTACGGCCATTTGATAGCAGGTTTGCAGGTTTTCGACAGAGTTGATGCCGATATAGCCATGTTTGGTACAGTTTTCATAATAGGATTTAATGTTGTAGAGGCAGCTGATTTGCTGGTTCATATCGCTGGGTGTCAGGGGGCGTTCAAAAACAGCAATCTGATCAAGGGCATCCAGAAATCGTGTAGCTTGATCCACATCTTTGCGTTCTGATTTTCTCAATTGGCGCGTGTGTGGATCGATCATCTGGGGTGCTTCACCAAAATTGACAAATCCCACGCGGTCCTGCTCACATACAAAATCCTTGGAAATCTCCCGGCCGCAGGCTCTGAAGGTAGGTGGGCATGAGCGGATGGCATCTTCGACCAGGTGAGCCGGAATTCTTACCAGCCCGGACTTGTTATCTACGGCACATCCGCTCCCATCAAAAATTTGAATGGCCTCCTCGCTTTGGACTTTAACGCCCACATGCCAAAGCACATCCAATGTGGCCAGATGGACCCTTTGCAATTCGTCATCCGAATACATTTTCAATCCGATACCGGCGGTTTGACTGAATCCTGGTTGGACAGTTCTGATGGTCACGGTGGTCTCCTTTTTTTGAAGCAGCTTCTCTACCTCATAAATTGGTTACGATGGATTTATTGGCCAGCGCGCTTCTCCGGCAACCAAACCGGCAAACCGATCCCGGATCTGGGTGTCGATTTCATTTGAAATCGTATTCGAGTTTTTCCGGCCTAATATCGAATTTACCTGTTTTAAGGCGCGAGATTGGATATCCGGCCGGCCTGCGTCTTCCCAGGAACTGCGCATTTCCCGGTCAGCGATGCGCGTAAGGAATGCGGTTTCCCGCATGTGTGCCATCGTATGCGCGGTTTCCATAAAGGAACCGCCCGGTCCCACCTGTGATATCACATCCAGAGCCAAACGGTCTGGATTGACACGCGGTACATGTACAAAACGTTTCAACATCATTCCGATCTCGTTGTCGATAACGGCCTTGGCAAAATCAAAAGCCATGAGACTGTCGAGCAATCCGCCCATGTTCAGCATGTCGGATCCGGACAGGGCGGCCGCAGTCGTACCCATACCGGTTTCATAACCCGACTGGGCGTCATTGAGATGGGCGTTGGTCAATCCGATATAGCCGCCGGATGGAACGCCGTAAAACCGGGCCATTTGGCAGTGAGCCATGTGCATTAAACCGGTTTCAACGGCTCCCGGGGTGTAGCTGCCGGAACGCAAATCACCTACGGTGGATAGCGTAGCGTAAATCATGGGTGTGCCCGGGCGAATCATCTGCTTCAAGGCGCTCATGGCCAGAAACTCGGCATTTCCCAAAGCCAAACTGCCGATGAGCGACATAGGAGCCGTCAAGCCGGCATTAGGAACAATGGTGCCATACACCGGCAGATTGTTTTCCACGAGATACATCAGGCTTTCAGTGGAATCGACATCCATGGTCAGAGGCTAAATGACCGGGCAGCAGTGGTGCGTAATCAGCGGGCGCTCGTCATAGGCCTCTTTTCCGCCCGCAATAATGGATCCAAGTTCGAGTACATCCATCAGATCCTTCATATTGGGGGTGTTGCCGCGGACCGGCTTGGTGCAATTTTTTAAAGCCGGATAAAATCGCGATAGGCTGAACTGGCCTGCCGGCGCATCATCTGCCAAGGTCGATATGGAAAATACATCGTACCCGGAAAGCTCATTGATTAAAAAGGCGATATTGGCCATATCATGCGAAGTGGCTCTTCTTTCCTTGCCGGTAACCGGATCCAGTATATTGGGTGCCGACGAAGCTGTGACAATGACCGGACGATCCGCAGGTATGGTCCGGTCAGAATCAGGATCTCTGCCTTTAAAGGTAAAGGTGGGGGGAAAGGTACGCCGGTATTCCTCCACCACCTGGTGGGGAAACTTGACGATGTTGCTGCTGCCATCCACCTGGCAGTTGTGTTTGGCGAAAATACGGCGGGCTTTTTCATTTTGGACTTTGATTCCCACCTGTTCCAGAATTTCCAACGAGGCCAAGTGAATTTCCAGTACCGCATTTGTATCAAGCAATTCTGCAAACTGCATACCAATTTCCTTTCGTCTGTTTTCAGAATCCAGCCTTTTTGCCGGGTCATATTAACCAGTGGGATTAATTTTCGTGCCAGCGCAATTAAAAGTGCGAAAGCATGATCGGCTATGGTGCTGGTTCCATAGGTCGGGCAATGACATACCGGCAATCCAACCTCGTTTGCAGCTGCCAGGTCGATGGAATCGACACCAACGCCCCACTTTAAGATAGCCTTCAGCTTGGTGGCAGATAGGATAATTCGTCGGGTGATTGTGGCGTAGCAGATGATGAGTAGATCAGCGTCAGAAACGGCCCGTAAAAGGGTATCGGCATCGTCGTTTTCTGTCACAACGGGCGTCCCCCAAGATTGCACTTCCGGCCATACACTGTGCAACATTCTCATTTTTGCATCTGTGATGACTATTTTCGGCATGCGATCCCCGAATCTAAAGTTGGGAACCTCTTTGACTCAAATTATATTGAAGCGATTTCTTAATCCAACCTAATTCCAGGGGTAATAAATAAAAAGATCCTATAGGTCAACCTAATTATAAGAATACGTTATATGACAAAATATTATAGCTAAATTTCTGGGATTCAGGTGATGCGAAATGCATAGATCACCGAGGGTGTTCGAACTCACCTTAAGGAGTTTTAGCATGTTCGGTGGTCAACTGGCTAAAATGCATATGAATAACGATTTGAACTTGACAAATCCTATAAAATTGGTAGGGATATGTCCTATCATAATGATAGGAAATAAATTTTCATGCCCAAACGCCCACAACCAAGCATAAAACAGTTTTTGTCACAAAATGTCTCCAATTATTTTTCACGTGAATGCATGAAAATTTATGAAAAAGATCGGCTTTATTAAAACGACACATTAAAAACATGTATCAGCACAAAATGTGTTTCTTACCCAGGTTTTTGAGAAAAGAGAACTGCCCTAAAATAGAACTAACTGTTTCTAATAAAGGAAGGTAATATGGCAAACAGACGACCTTTTCGATGGCGTCAAGGCATCGTTCCAGTAATCATTCTGGTGGGCGTGTTTTTTGTAATTGCAAGTGTCTACAGCAAAACAGATCCGGATGCCCATCGACCGGATATCCTGATGATTGACCTCCCATCGATACCTGGGGGCGAGATAATGCCCGCTGTACAGTTCCTGCATGACGCTCACACCGAGCGTGTTCCCCAAGATAAAAAGTGCAGCACTTGTCATTTGGAAAAAGACCAAGGCTATGTTTTCAAATATTCGCGTCTCAAAGATGGTTCCACTGAGACAGATATGGACCTCTATCATGCAAACTGTATCGCCTGTCATGAAAAAACCGAAGCTGAAGGCAAGCCCTCAGGGCCCATAACCGGGGATTGTCGATCCTGCCATAAGACCAAGCCCGAATTCATGAGTTCTTGGCTGCCGATACCTTTTGACAAATCACTTCACTATCGTCACGAGTCCTCGCAGCAGATTCAACGCCAATCCAGAAAAGATACAGCTAACTGTAGTGCTTGCCATCACATCTACGACAACGCCCGACAAAAAACCGTCTATGCCAAAGGTGAAGAAGGTAGCTGTCGTTATTGCCATAGAGAAATGAAAACAGAAACAGGTGCGGCCATTCATACGGCCTCACATGATGCCTGCGTTAATTGTCACCAGGGTTTGGCTGTGTTGCAGAAAAAGGCGGGGCCGGTCGAATGTGCCGGGTGCCACAGCGCCGAAGCTCAACAGGCCATCGAGGTGCTTACCTCTGTTCCACGTATGCAGCGCAATCAGCCGGAATTTGCGCTATTGGCCAGCTGGATGGCAGGTACCCCGGCAGATGCAGAAATGGCGGCCAAACAAATGGATCCGGTACCATTTAAACACGCTGTGCATGAATCAACCAATCAGACCTGCCGTTCCTGCCACCACGAAACCTTGAAAAAATGTGGTGACTGCCACACGGAAACCGGCCTCCCGGACGGTGGCAAAGTGCAGTTGGCCCTGGCCATGCATTCGGGCGACTCCGCGCGTAGTTGCATCGGTTGCCATAAAACGGCTCAAAAAGAAAAGAATTGTGCTGGCTGTCATGCCAGCATGCCAGTCAAACCGTTTGTGGAGGAAAACTGTAGCCTGTGTCACCGCATCGATCGTTCTGAATTGGGTCCATGGCCCATGGGCGCAACCGCCAAAGCTGAATTGGTCACCAATACCGTTCAGGACAATTCCAATGATAATTTACCCATTTTAGACGAGGATATCCCGGAAAAAGTCATCATCGGAGTTCTATCCAAGGAGTATGAAGACGCTAATTTTCCACATCGTCAAATTTTCAGGAGTATCGAGGAACGTATTGCAAAAAATGGAATGGCCGAACACTTTCACGATCAACCCACAACTATGTGCATGGGGTGCCATCACAATAGTCCGGCATCGCTGAAACCGCCAAAATGTGCTTCCTGTCATGGCGAGGCATTTAAAAACCTGCAGGATGGCAGACCCGGGCTGATGGGTGCTTATCACGGGCAATGCATGAAATGTCATCAGAATATGGAAATCAAGGAGCCCGCGGCAACGGATTGCAATAAATGTCATAAGCCCAAAGCAGGATAACGCTGAGGCTGTAGACTATATGCTGTTAGCTGCTAATGGTCAAAAAGCAGACAGTGTTTGAAATATGACTCATTGGGATACCACCCAAGGGGACTCAACCAAGAAATAAATAAATCAGATACCTATTTATTATGGATATAATCATACAAGATGAAATCAGACGGTTTTGTAAAGTGTTCAAATTCAAGTGCGTGCTGCACAACGCAGAAGTTGGGCTTTTTACGAAACCGTCACAGTTGAGGTGAAATTATGGGCCTATCCCGAAGACAGTTCCTGGGCTGGTTAAGTGCCGCCGGTGTGGGCGTGACCGGCGCAAAGACAGCCGAAGCAGCTTCGAACAAACAGTTTGACGGCTATCCGGGTGCGTTTGGACTCCTGCACGATACGACCCGATGTATCGGGTGCCGCAAATGTGAGCAAGCCTGCAACCAGGTTAACAAACTGCCAGCACCAGAAAAACCCTTTAACGATTTGACGGTTTTGAGCGCACCGCGACGCACCCGTTGGGATGCCTTCACGGTAGTCAATCAATTTCCGAAAAATGGTGGCAAACAGCCGTATTTCGTTAAAAACCAGTGCAACCACTGCCTGGAACCAGCATGTGCCTCGGCCTGTTTTGTACGGGCACTGCGGAAAGTCGAGACTGGTGCTGTCGTCTATGATGAATCTCTATGTGTGGGTTGCCGCTACTGCATGATTGCTTGCCCGTTTAATATTCCCACGTACGAGTACGATGAAGTATTAGAACCACGGGTTATGAAATGCACCATGTGTCAACCATTGATAGAGAAAGGTGAGCTTCCCGGCTGCGTAGCGTCCTGCCCCAAGGAAGCGCTGTCGTTTGGTCCCCGAGAGAACATGATCAAGCTGGCGCGGCAGCGGATAAGTAAGTATCCTGATATGTATATCGATCATATTTACGGCGAATATGAGATGGGCGGCACCAGCTGGCTTTACCTATCCGGATTGCCGTTTTCTAAGATCGGCATGCGGGAGGATCTCGGCAATCTAGCTGCGTCAAGCTATACAGCAGGACCTTTGGCAGCGGTACCTGTGGTAGTAGCGCTGTGGCCAGTGCTTCTCACCGGGATTTATGCCATTTCAAAACGCAAAGATAAAATTGCCGATGAAGAACGGATCGACGCCATTGCCAGTACGGTGGCCGACGCCAATGAAGAAATGAAGGTCAAGCTGGCAGAAATGAAGGATGCCATGACCAAGGAAAAAGAAGCCGCCATCAACCTGGAAGTGAAAAGAGCCTTGGAAGAGGCCGCCAAACAAGCGGCCGAAGAAAGCAAGGACGATCAAGCAGCGGGATCTGAAACATCAGAGGAGGAAAAATAGATGCCATACGAGACGGCGCATGAAAATAAATCGATGTTGACGCCATTTAATGTAATTGCCGGCGTCATCATTCTGGTCGGCCTCATCATCACCGTATTGCGCTTTACAGGTGGATTGGGGGCGGTTACCAATTTAGATGATAACAACCCTTGGGGTATCTGGATCGGATTTGATCTATTGTGTGGTGTGTCCCTGGCAGCCGGCGGTTATGTCACTTCGGCCGCCTGTTATATTTTTGGATTAAAACGCTTTCACTCTGCTGTGCGCCCGGCCATTTTGACGGCCTTTTTAGGGTATGCCCTGGTTGTCGTGGCCCTGCATTATGATGTAGGCCGGCCTTGGCGCCTGCCTTACCCGATCTTTCTATCTCCGGGAACGACTTCGCTGCTCTACGAAGTGGGCTTATGCGTTTTCCTATATTTAACCGTTCTCTTTATCGAGTACAGCCCGGCAGCCCTGGAATGGCTGGGGCTGAAACGGGTCCGCAGCCTGGTGGTTCGCCTGACCCTGGTGTTGACCATATTCGGCGTTATCCTATCCACACTACACCAATCATCTCTGGGGGCATTATTTATGATTGCGCCCTCCAAGTTACACCCACTGTGGTATTCAGGGTATCTGCCGGTATTCTTTTTCGTTTCAAGTGTATTCGCAGGTCTATCCATGGTGATCTTCGAGGGTTCATTGGCACATCGATATTTGCATGGCAAAATGGACGAAACCCATATCAAGGAGAGTCAGGGGGTCGCGCTGGGTTTTGGCAAGGCGGCCGCCTTTGTCATGATGGGGTACGTGGGTGTCAAATTTTTGGGCATTGCCATGGACAATAATTGGCATTACCTATCAACCGGATGGGGGTTGTGGTTTTTGGTAGAACTGGTCGGATTTGTGGCGCTGCCAGCGTTTATGTACGCGATAGCGGCCCGTGAGCAGAACTTGCGTTTGGTCCGCTGGGCTTCCGTTGTTGCGGTGCTGGGGGTTGTCCTCAATCGTCTGAACATATCTATGGTTGCATTTAATTGGCACCTGCCGTCGGCCGATCGCTATTTCCCCAGTTGGATGGAAATCGGCATATCCGTATTCGTGGTCACCGTCGGTATCGTTGTTTATCGATTTGTTTGTACGCACATGCCGATTTTGTATGAGCATCCGGACTATCAATAACATCGCTGCGCGATGTTATGGGAAGCGACTGCGTCGCTTAATAATGTTTATGAATTAGACCTGGATTAGAGAGGCATGATGGAACATATTTTCTATACTTTGCATGATTTTCTACTGCACTCGAAAAGCATGACATATATCCTTATGGGCGGCATCCTGGTGGGGATGCTCCTGTTTTGGCTGTTTCTGAGCGGCAGGGATGAAAAGAAACGCACATTTTAAAGAATTAGGCTTTAGGCTGTAGACTAGGGGCTATAGGCTGCCTACAGCCTACAGTCTAAAAGACTATAGCCTAAATCTAACCTCGAACCCTTATTTTGCTGGAGGCATCAATGTACGATTTTCTAACCGGCCCGATGTTCTGGTTGTCTTTGGGCATCTGCTTAATCGGTATGCTCGTCCGGTTTGTCCTCTATTTCCGTGGATTGAACTGGCAGATGGACCGCGTGGCCTACAAGGCCTATCCGGCCCAGGGGCTGAAAGGGGCCCTGCGGTCAATCATCAAATGGCTGATTCCTTTTGGCACCCACGGCTGGCGCAAGCAACCCTTTATGACCGTTATTTTTTTCGGCTTCCATATTGGTGCGGTCCTGGTGCCGCTGTTTTTGCTAGCACACAATCTCTTTTTAGAGGAAAAAATCGGTTTCTCCTTGGTAACTTTGAATCCGTTGCTGGCCGATGTCCTAACTTGGGCAGTCGTCGTTAGTGCTTTTTTCCTGGCGCTTAGGCGGATTGCTTTGCCGGAAGTCCGGATTCTAACGACCTCCTATGATTATTTTATATTACTAATATCCGTAGCACCCTTCATTACGGGTCTAATGGCACGTTACGAAGTCGGTAATTATTCATTCTGGTTGATGCTGCACATTCTGTGTGGTGAAGCTTTGCTGATTGCAATTCCATTTACAAAACTGTCTCATATCGTTCTGTTTTTTGCGTCCAGAGCTCAGCTGGGGATGGATTATGCTATCAAACGTGGTGGTATGCAAGGAAAAGGCATGGCCTGGTAATTATATCGGGCAATGAACCCTAACATGTAAGGAGAGATACAGCATGCCTGAAGGAAAATTCTGTAATAAAAAACCGGTGGAAACAGAAGAAGAACTCAAGGCGCTTCTGGGTGATACCGGCGGTAAAGAATACTATGAAGAGATGAAGTCGTTGGACGTTGATAGCGACTTGCTCTGGAAAACCATCCAGAATACGCTCAAATCCAGACTGAAGACCTGGTTGGAAATATGTGCACATTGCGGCATGTGTGCGGATAGCTGCTTTCTCTACTTGATCAATAATCGCGATCCCAAACAGGTACCGGCTTACAAGATTCAATCCACCCTCGGTGAGATCGTCAAGCGCCAGGGCAAGGTTGACAACGATTTTATGCACATGGTCATGGAAACGGCCTGGGCTAAATGCACCTGTTGCAATCGTTGCGGCATGTACTGTCCGCACGGCATCGATATGGGTATCATGTTCGGATATCTACGGGGTCTTCTCTATCAACAGGGTTTTGTGCCTTGGGAATTAAAAATCGGGGCCGGTATGCACCGGGTTTATCGGGCCCAAATGGATGTCACCGATGAAGATTTCGTGGAGACTTTTGAATGGATGGTGGAAGAGTATGAAGAAGACTATCTCGGTCTCGAAGTCCCGGTAGACAAAGAAGATGCCGACATCATGTATACTGTCAATGCCAGAGAGGTCAAACATTATCCTGAAGATTTGGCAGAAGCGGCCATCCTGTTCTACCTGGCCGGTGAGAATTGGACCGTACCCAGCAAGGGTTGGGAACAAACCAGCCTGGCCATGTTTGCCGGAGATTGGGCTGCTTGTAAGCTACAGGTGGAAAGTGTGTATGCCGCCATGGAAAGACTGCGGCCCAAACGCATGGTCGGGACAGAATGCGGCCATGCCCACCGTGCTACGGTTGTAGAGGGCCCTTACTGGGCTGGACGGGAATCCGGTCAGCCGCCGGCGCCATCCATCCATTATGTTGAATGGTTGGCCGAGGCACTCAGAGAAGGCAAGCTTAAAATCGATCCAGCCAAACGGTTGAAAAGACCGGTAACATTACAGGATTCCTGCAACTACGTGCGCAACCATGGTCTTAAGGATGTCGCACGGGAAATCATGAGCTATATCGTTGAACCCGGCTATTTTAAAGAAATGGCACCCAACAAGGAGCATAATTATTGCTGTGGCGGTGGTGGTGGTTTTAACGGCATCGGTCTTTATCGACCCCAGCGCAATCAAGCACTGATTACCAAGCGCGATCAAATCTTGAGCACTGGTGCGGATTTGGTGATTGCGCCTTGCCACAACTGTTGGGATGCCATCCGTGACTTGGAGGAAGAATATAAAATCGGGATTGAATGGTCCTTTCTCAAACCCTTGGTGATCAGTATGGTCGAAATTCCTGAGCATATAAAACCACAAGAATAGGGTGTTGGATTTTCTCGGCAACCCGCCAATGAGGTGACCTATGTTTAAAAAAATATTATTTGCCACGTCCGCAACGGAGGCCACTGATCATGCCGCACGGGTGGCCTTTAATATGGCCCAGGCCTATGATGCTCAAATATCCATTTTTCACGTTCTGGGTGTGCCAACCCGTGGCTACAGCCAGGTAGTTTTAGATGTCAAAACCAAGGAAAAGGTTGTCTTGGATGATGAGTATATTGCCTGGGTGGAGGAAGAGATAAAGGTTCACTACACCAAACAACTTGAAACCGCCGAAAAGACCGAAATCAAGGTGGCCATCGGATTTCCGCATCGGGAAATTTTACGGGCGGCGCGTGAATGGAAGCCGGACTTAATCGTTATGGGTGGCAGTACCGGCGAGAACGAAGATTCGGTCTATAAAAAAAGTATGGTGGGATCAACCCTTCAGCGGGTGGCCAAGGTAGCACCCTGCCCCGTACTGGTGGTCAATCGTCCGGCGGCATCCTTCTGGGGTGGCATGTCCAATATTGTTTTCGGTACCGATTTTTCCAAGGCATCCGATGCAGCCTTCAAGTTTGCCATCAAATTGGCCAAATCCCTATCGTGCGAATTACATATTTTCCATGCCCTTGATATCGGCAATGTTCATACGGGGCGAATCCTGACGCAGGATGAAATTGAGACCAAGATCCGTGAATCCATCAGACGCATACGCGGACGTTATCTGCCCGATATGGGCGGCATCGATGATTACAATTTCGAGGTATGGGAAGGGATTCCCTATATAGAAGTTGTCAAGTATGCTCGTGAGAATCATGCCGACCTGATTGTGATGGCGCATCATACCCAGAAGACTTCGGGGGAGGATACGCGCTTGGGAAGCAATATCGAGCAAGTAATTGTACGGGCCGGGTGTCCGGTTATCAGTATCAATCGTTAATCGGAAACAAACACGACACTTCGGGATTGCACCAAAACACATATTTTCACAATATAACGATATTAGGTAGGGAAAAAAAGAGAGGGATGAATGAAAAAAATACTGATTGTCGACGACGATCCCAATATCATTGATTACCTGACGACCTTATTTGAAGACAATGGTTACACGGCCATTGCGGCACAGGATGTCCAGGAAGGTCTGGATATGGCTAAAAAGGAGCTTCCGGATTTAATTACCCTCGATCTGGAGATGCCCGAGGAGTGGGGGCCGCGATTTTACCGCAAGATGTCCCAGGACAAATCGCTGAAAAATATCCCCGTAATTGTTATCAGCGGGCTTTCGGGAGGGGATCATGCCGTTGGTAAAGCCGTGGCATTTCTCAATAAGCCGTTTGATCGCGATGAACTGCTAAAAATCGTCAAAGAAACGCTGAATGTCTGATGATATTCTCATAATTGACAAAGATGTCAGCCATGCCAAGGCCTTGTGCGTGTATCTGGAACGCAAGCGCATGGAAAGCCATATGGCTTCCGCCACTGAGGAGGCGCTGGTGTTATTTGATAACATCGGTGCGCAGGTCATTTTGGCCGATCCAGGCCTACCCGACTTGGAAATGATTTCTTTTCTGAAACGTATCAAGTCAACCCATCCCCAGGTACAGATTATCATCATGGCGGCACCGGATCAGTTTGATCTAACCATGGCGGAGCTGAAAAACAGTGCCGTGCATTACCTACTCAAACCGGTCAAAAGCACGGCCCTGGATATGGCCCTATATCAGGCCCGTTCCTGGATATCACTCAATAAGCGGGTAGAGACTACTGAAAATAAGCTCAAGAAACTGCGCTATACCCAGAACTTGTATCAGCAACTTTTTGATGAAGTTCCCTGCTACATTTCTGTGCAGGACAGCGAGTTCCGACTCACAGCTACCAACAAGTTGTTCAAGCGTGATTTTGGTGATGAAATCGGTTCGCATTGCTATTCTGTATACAAGCATCGGGGAACGCCGTGTCAGGCCTGTCCGGTGGCAGATACGTTCGCAAGTGGCCATTCCACCTCAACGGAGGAAGTGGTTACTTCCAAATCGGGTAAGCAGTACAACGTTCTAACTTGGACAGCCCCCATACGCAATGGTGATGGCGAGATCACCCAGGTCATGGAAATGTCCACCAATATTACCGAGATTCGACAACTTCAGGACCATTTAACTTCGCTGGGGCTCATGATCGGATCCATGTCGCATGGTGTGAAGGGCATGCTGACAGCCTTGGACGGTGGCATCTATCAGCTTGAAACAGGTCTGGCCAAAAACGACATACAGCGCACGCATAAGGCCTTTGACCAGGTTAAGCAAATGACCGGTCGAATCCGTAAAATGGTGCTGGAGATCCTTTATTATGCCAAGTCCAGGGAATTGCGCTATAAGTCCATAAACATCGTAGAAATGGTCGACAAGGTCGTTAGTGACGCCATGGCCATCGCAAACAAAAATGGTGTCAAACTGGAAGCCAAGATTTCCCCAACGCTGGGAATTATCGATGTCGATCCCACCTGGATGCAGGCTGCTTTGGTCAATTTTGTGGAAAACGCCATCGATGCCTGTACTTACGATCGCAGCAAAAAAGATCATATCGTAACATTTGACGCCTTTGAGCTTTCGCCTGATCGGATTTGCTTTATCATCACCGATAACGGCATGGGGATGGACCAGGAAACCAAGGAAAAAATGTTTACGCTGTTCTTTACCTCCAAAGGCTCCCAGGGAACCGGACTGGGATTGTTCATCGCCAGCCGTGTAATCCGCCAGCATGGTGGTACCATTAACGTCGAATCTGAACTTAAGCAAGGTTCCAAATTTCATATTTGTCTTCCCAAATCAAAGCCGGATCAATCAGGGATGGTTCATATTCCTGAGGAATCAAAGATACCCACAAATAATGAGACTAACGACAAAAAGTAGATATGGAACGCGCTTGATCCTGGATTTGGCAGTCAATGCCAAGAGTCGGCCTGTTCCGCTGAGCGACATCTCCAAACGTCAGAATATCTCATTAAAGTACCTGGAACATTTGACCCGCAAGTTGCGCGAAGCCGGACTCATCAAAAGTCAGCGTGGTGCCTATGGCGGTCATATGCTCAAAAAAGCGCCTGCTGATATTACTGTGGGTGATATCGTGCGGACCCTTGAAACAACCACGGCTATTACGGATTGTGCTGAAACTGAAGACAAGCTTTGTGGTGTGTGCAACCAAGCCGGCGATTGTTTGTCTCGCTGGGTGTGGATCGAGGCCAGTAGAGCCATGTTCGAGCGTTTGGATGATATAACCGTGGAGCGCCTGGTTAACGGGAGTTATATGAAAATTGAGGGTTCGCGGGTTCGCGGGTCCGAGGGTTCCGAGGGTTCGAGTTAATAGGTTACTAGACTGAAGATTATTAGACTGTCTACGGTCGACCTCCTAATAGCCTAAAAGCCTTTACAAAAATTCTTGGACATAACTCCCATCCTATGCCGCCGGCTCAGTCGGTGGCTTATGAGGGGAGTTATCGAACTGCCGAAATGAGTTCGCGGAAAAAGCCCTCGTCTTCGGCATAAACAGCGCCATCTTCGATCCGGATTAAATCTTTTTTACACAGATTGGCTAAAGATACATCCATGGATAGATAGTCTTCGGTGCCAGCCTGCATTTGTGAACGGATATGATGCGTTTTTTCTTCGCGAATGCGTTTTTTGATGCGATGGCTATTAACCAGTTTTTCAAGGGCCAGTACACGGCGAGCACCTTTTTTAGCGGGTACCAATCGCTGGGCTATGCACAGCAGTAAACAATCAGCCAGCATCTGGCGAATCAAATTCTGTTCATGCGGTTCAAAGGAATTGATTACAGTTTCGATTACAGATGTGGAACTGTTGGCGTGGATGGTGCTTAAAACCAGGTGGCCGGTAGAGGCTGCCTTAAGGGCGATCTCATAGCTTTCCTTATCTCGCATTTCACCAATCACGATCACATCGGGCGCCTGACGAAAAACATTGCGTAGACCCTCACTAAAGGATTGGGTGTCGCGACCCACCTGGCGCTGGTTGATGTTGCTCATCTTGTGCTGATGTAAGTACTCGACAGGATCCTCGAGGGTGATAATGTTACAGCGCCGATTGGTATTAATGACATCCACCATGGCACATAATGAGGTGGATTTTCCATGACCCGCCGGCCCGCCAACCAGGATAAGGCCCTGGGGGCGGAGGCAAAATTCCCTAAGCCAGCTTGGTAAATTGAGATGTGTAAAAGAGGGGATTGTTTCAGGCATATTTCTCACGGCAATGGCAATGGTACCACGCTGTCTAAAAATGTTGCATCGGAAGCGGCCAACGCTGGGGTAGGTGATCGCAAACCCCATGTCATTACTACCGACAAATTGTCGCCAATCCTTATCGCTGAGAAAATCACGCGCATATTTCTCACAATCGTCGGGTGTAAGTGGTGGCATATTGAGGCGCTTGACTTCATTGCTGATCTTGATACAGGGCGGTGCACCCGGCGTCAAAAGCATGTCGCTGGCATCCGATTTAGCCAAATATTGCAATAGGGAAATCAGGGGCGGGGCTTTACTCATTTTTTCCCAAGAGTCTTCGACCATTTTCTGGATTAACTTGCCGCGTAACCCGCTGGCCGGATCGGTTAACATAATTTTGCGGGCGGCTTCCATCATAAAAGAAGGCATCATTACGGGTTTAATTTTTTTGCCTAAAGAAAAACCAAGTTCACTGATGGTTTCAAAATCATTGGGATTAACCATGGCCAGGGTTAGGGTACTCTGATCAGCGGCCACGGGAAGGATTCTGTCGTTGAATATTTTTTCGCGCGAAACCAAATCGAGGATTGGTTTAGAAATATTCTTTTCGTAAAGATTAATGGCTTGCACGCCGCTTTGGCGGGTTAAAAACGCCAGTAAATCCTTGATCTTGATATATCCTAACTCCAGTAGGATCGAACCCAATTGACCACCGGTTTGGGATTGTTTGGTTAGCGCTTGGCGTAGCTGTTCTTTGGTGATGAGTTTGTTGTCAACAAAGGAATCCCCAATCCGCCGCTTGCTGGCGGAGGATTTGGATTTGGCGTTATTTGTATTGGCCATATTGGTCTCCCGGGTTAATTAATAAACCATTTCAAAGGCCCTGCTGGTGTGGGCTGAAATGAATAGCTTCATTATTTTCATGGGCTTGTGAGGGTTTTTTACCCTAAAATTATCCAGAAAATACGGCAGCATTGTACCTAAATAAAGATGACCGGCGCACATTAGCGTGGCGCGTCACTCCTCTTCTTCAGAATCGTATTGATTCTCTAGTTTCTCTCTCTGCGGCTCTGACATGAAATCAAAATCCACGAGGATATCACCGATGCCTGCGTCACGTAACACATCAATCTTTAAAATATATTCTGGATTTTTGCTGGTTATACTAAAAAAAGTGTAGCGGAGATTGAGCTTTTCCTTTTTAAGAATCTGGATCGAATCAATAATGTCAACACCTTCACCGCCGGTATAGATATAATGATAACCCAGTAGTGCATAGATAACGCCGATCAGGATAGCGTACAATAGGTATTTCTTTAAAACTTCTGCCATAATATGAGGCCTCCTAGATCGAAGTAAACTGATTACTCGGAAACACCGATACTAAAACCGTTATAGCGAAATCATATGCCTAATGGTTTTATAGCGTGCATAATTTTAATTAGTGACCGACAAAGTCGGCGCTGTTGACATCATAGACCATATCACCGTGAAAAGCGTTTCAAGGCAGTAGGTAGAAACCGAGGTCCTTATCATACATTTGGGATCTGGAAAAAGCCGCGCTGATTGAATCATCATTTGAGGCGATTACTTTTGCTTCTCGTTGCACAAAGGTTCGGTTTTTGTCATCTAAATGAAATGAAACTTCCAGGATATCATGTTTCATGATAAGATTGCCCGGCGTCAGATTGATAAAATCGATGCCGCCCAGTGAAATATTTTCGATGGTCATTCTACCGGATTCGCCGGTTTTTACATTACGGTAGTCGCCGGCAAAACCGACTGATTTACGGTAAGACTTCCGGAACTCGATGACGCAACGAAATATATGGCCACAGCTACATCGGGCTTTAATACCGCGTTTGGCGGTCACGTATTGATCAGCATCAAACCTTTTGGAGGTCCCGCACTGGGGACACGTGATTTTGACATCATCATTGGCATTGGCGTAAAATGTAAGTATGCTATTGGTATCGATGATTTCCATGTGAACAATCCCCTATAATTTCAGTACCTATAATCATCAAGGCAAGACAAACCTATTGGGGATATATAAATAAAATACTGTCATTTTTCAATTATTATTTAATGATAACAAAATAAGATGAATTATTCCGAGCATATTAGGCCGCAAACTAATGCTGATGAAGGAAGTAGTGGATGCCTTTCTTGTGGGCAGCGACAGAATATGGGATCTCGAAAATATTGCTCGGTGGCATGCCGTCAAAAACTGCGCCATCAGTTAAATATTCGAACGGGTCTTTTAACAGCCTTAAATACACGCTATGCAACTTTTTACTTTACAGACGAGCTGCTTGTGTTGGATGTGCTGCCGTTGGATTCCAAAAAAATATTTAGTTTCCTGTTTAATCGGTCATCGGATCGGAAACCAGTCCAGGATTTTTCAGATTTGTGCAATCTTTTGGGCACTGCCTGGTGGGGGGAAATGAAACGTACCAATCGAGAATATCTGGCCTCGCGGCTCGTCTTGGAAAAAGCAGCCAAACAGCAAACCGCCAACCAATCGATCCAGCCGGATGTGATTAGAATACCTGCCATAAAGGGAAATAATAAGGCTCTGGTGCATTTAAAGCTGGACCGGGCGGCCTTAGCTTCGCCAGAGCTAAAACAGGTAATCAAATCAGCCTATCGACGTCGAGCGCGGGCGACCCATCCTGATCTGGGTGGGGATGACGCCACATTCCGTAAGATCTATTTGGCCTACGAATCTTTGATGGCTTGGGTTGATGAACCGAGTTTCCTCAAACGCAGCGGTTTTCCGGATAAATGGTTCTATGACGGCGCCAAAAACCGGTGGGTGCAGCCGACACCCAATTGAGGGTTTGAGGGGCGTGGGTTGAGGGGTTTAATTCTGGATTGATCTAAAAAAATTATTTGAACATCGAACATCCAACATCGAACATTCAACGTCGAAGGCTGCAAATTGTAACCAGTATGAAAGGATAAAGGGATAAGATTTAGGGATCCTGGACTTATATGTAGCTTCCAAGGTCAAAAATATTTTTTGACCAGTGGCAAATCAATATACCCATCCGGTTCTTTAGCATAAATAATATACTGATTTAATGGTTCATTTAGTATGCTCAGCAAAGCTTTACTGCGGTTCTTTGGTTCAAAGTTCGATGTTGAATGTTGGATGTTCGATGTTAGAATTAGAATGTAACGTGATAGATTTTCGGCCTACCTTGAACCCTCGCACCCTTGAATCCTCGAATCCTTTCAGTCAGATATACCGATCCGCCAATTGAGTTATTAAGGTCTCAACCCCGGCCTTACCCTCTTTCTCACGGACTTCGGCGATCAAATTCTGTATTTTGTAGTACGTGGCGGGATCATTTTGCAGGTCTGCGATGGAGCGGTAAGCACCACCCCGGCGACCTGTCCGATAAATCAGACGGTCTTGGTCGGACAGCTTCTGATAAGCAGCAATGACATCCAGCATGGCCGCTTTGTCTTCCGGCATTTTGCCGGACACTTCCTCCAGCAAGTTCATAATATGATCACTGGTAACGGTGCTGTGGATGTTTTCCAAGGTGGAAATAAACACACGAATTTCTTCTGCCAACATATCATCGGTTTGCAAAGTAAAGGTACCGTCCTGCAACTTTTGGTAAAGCGGAATGCGTTCGGGGACCCGCAGGCTTCGCAATCTAATAAAGTGGGGATTGATTTGATTGACTGCCTCGGCTGTTTCCACGGCATGTTCGTGCCACATTTCCTGACCACCCAAGCCAGGCATGATATATTCGGATAGGTCCATGCCAGCAGCCATGATGCGCTGGCCTGCATCGATTTGTTGGGCTGCGGTTACACCCTTTTTCATTAACTTGAGAAGAGGATCGTAGCCGGTTTCCAACCCGATGTGAACACGATCCAAACCTGCTTTGTGGATCTTGGTAAGAGATGCAACCGATTTGCGAATAATAGTTCTGGAGCGTGAATAGGTGGTCACCCGCTTGATTTCAGGGAACGTTTTTCTTAAAAAATTAAGTACTTCAACCAAATCACTGGTCACCATGACCAAATTGTCAGCATCTTGCAGAAAACAGGCTCGGGTATCATAATAAAGCCAAGTAGCAATACTGTGATAGTTGTGATGGTACTGCGAGTCGTTTAAAATCGCACTGGCGACGGTATCGTTGACAATGCCATCATAACCCAATTCTTGTGACAGAGACTGAATATCATCCGCAATCTTCCGGGCCGCAAGAATATCCTGTTTGATCTCATCCACAGTTCTTAAGGAGAATTTTCGGTTTTTATAAACCGGACAAAACGTGCACTGATTCCAGGGGCAATTTCGGGTAAAACGCAGGAGTAGGCTGCGGGCTTCATTTGGCGGCCGAATAGGACCTTGATCAAATGTTGGGCGATTGTTCATAAATTCTTCCTCATAGGGTAAATATTTCCACGGGTGTTTTTGAAATCAGACGGGCGTCGGATTGAGTAATGTGGAATACGGATTCAATTCCGGCAGCAAATTCATTGGCGAATACAAATTTTGGTTCGAACGCAATGGTCATGCCCGCAAGCAGCAAATCTTCTTTGCCATGGGCGATAAATGGCGGTTCGATGAGTTCATGTCCAATTCCATGTCCAATAAAGGAAACCTGATGACCGGGAATACCCAGATAGCTATCTTTGAAACCCATTGCTGTGGCTGTTTGTACTGAACGGTGATAGACGTCATGGGCGCACATACCCGGCCGGATGGTCCTTAGGAGTTCCTGATGGATTGCAATGGCGGCCTGGCTGGCAGCATAAGCTTCAGATGGCATTTTTCCGATAGCGAACATCCGGGTCTCATCCATGTGATAGCCATTAAGGACTGATGCGAAATCAACCATAATGGGTTCGCGTGACTGTATTTTTCGTGCGCTGGCACCACAAGGAAATGCATGTGAGCTACCTGTCCCACTGGCTGGAGAGTCGAGCACGCCGATCATGCCACCGCTGGGTCCACTTAATACATGCCAAGGATATCCTTCGGTCTGATAATTTCGAACACGTAACTGGCCAGCATGTCCCGCCTGTCTGGCAAAGGCCTCAAACGCGCTGGCAAATTCCATCTCAGTCATACCGGGGATAAGTACTTGGCGCATATAGTCAAAAGTCAGCGCAGACATCTCAGCTGTCCGCTCCATTTGCTTGATATCCCATGTTGATTTGAGCTTGCGAATATCCAGGATGATGGCAGAGAGATCCACCAACTTCGGGGAGGGAAAAAGTCTCTTGAAAAATTGATATTCCGAAACCGGCATCACGTCGAATTCCAGGCCCAAGCTTTTGGGTTGTTGGCCGTGATGTTTACTTATAAGATTCGGGAATTCTTGAATCGACTTAATGGAAAAAATCTGCTCCAGCGGAGATTCTTTTCTAGCCCTTGGGAAATAACGCTTGATAAAAAGAAGCGGGTCACCATGTGCCGGAATATACAATACGCCGTTTTGGGCTGTACCTGAGAAATACAATAGATCAACACGTTGGATAATAATTCCGGCGTCGACATTGTTTTTTTGTAAGGCCAATTGTAGCTGCGAACATCGATGCCG
This sequence comes from uncultured Desulfobacterales bacterium, assembly GCA_964633115.1. Lineage (GTDB taxonomy): Bacteria > Desulfobacterota > Desulfobacteria > Desulfobacterales > B30-G6 > B30-G6. The sequence continues at coordinate 14,821 of CAZWEO010000016.1, read as the reverse complement.
GATTTCGGCTGCAGGTATGGGGGTATCACGATGGGTCATGGGAATTCAGAAGGTCGTTTCCACTGGCGTAGAATCAGGATTTATACGTAGGTAACATTTTCTTTTTTCAAGAATTTGAGTCCGACACCTTCTGTATCAACACGCACAATTTCGGCCGGGATTTTTATCGACTCATTCTTGGCACTAAAAGGGATATCCAAGGTTACCAGCTGTCCCAACTGGAAAGCATCCTGGGTTTGGATGAAGATGCCACCATTGCTGATGTCCTTGCACACAGCAGAATATTTACGATCATGAGTAGAAAATGATATGGTCTGGTCATAGAGCCGCCGAATCCCGTCACGGTCGCCCAGACTTAAATATTTTACCGGCAGCTCATCTAATTTTTCCAATAGATCCAGTCGTTCTGCAGCACTCATGTCTAATATTTTTTTTATCAGGTGCAATATAATATCATTTTCATGCAGGTAGTCTTCTGTATTCTCCATACTAAACCTCTTCGCGGGGATTCATTGCGCATACTAGATTTGCGAACAGTAGCGCATGAAAAATAATGCAAATATTATCCAATAATATTTACTGTAAGTCAATAAGCATCCTTGACGGCAAGTAAAAGAAAACATACTATTAAAAGTTAAAAATTAAATAAAAAACCGTTTGGGAGCCAATGAAATCAGTTAACATCCTAGTTGTTTGCACAGGTAATATCTGCCGTAGCCCCATGGCTGAAGGTCTGCTCAGACATTTTTTGCCTGATAATTTTCAGGAAAAGGCGGTGATAGCGTCCGCGGGTACCGACGCATTGCATGGTAATTGGGCCACAGACTTCGCTATCAAGGTCATGCAGGAATATGATGTTGACATATCTTCCCATCGGGCTAGATTATTGTCTCAACAAATGATTTCCAAAGCAAACCTCATACTCGTAATGGAACAATACCATCTAAAGGTTATTCGAACGCTCAAACGTAAGGCTAGCTCAAAGAGTTTTTTGATAAGTGCATTCGACAGTTCTCGGGCACCCTACGACGTACCCGATCCCATTGGCGCTGATTTGAAGCTCTATCGTCAATCAGCTCAGCTTATCCATGATTGTTTAGCGGGTGTTTATACTTATTTAAAGGAACAGAATGATACCTAAACGAATCATCCTAATCGGATTTATTATATGGGTTGTTTTGCATATGTGGCAGGTTGCAATTGCTCAGGAGAATGCCTCATCGGTCGTATCCATCAACCTACATACCCTTTCGCTGGAAAAAGCCACCATGTGTGAAGGTATAAAGGAGTATGCGCCGGTTAATCAGTCTGTGGCATTTTCTTTAGACATCGGTAAGATATTTTGTTTTACATCCTTTGACATTGTTCCCAGTAAAACCATGATTTACCACAACTGGTATCGAAATGACCGACTGGTGACCAGTAAACGCTTGACGCTTAAGATGCCCCAATGGAGCACCTTTAGCAGCATTCAACTCAGAGAGGCGGACAAAGGCCCATGGCGTGTGGAGATTCGGGACAAGAACAAGGAAACCATTAAAACATTGAGATTTAGCGTTACGGATTGATTGGGTATAAGTATGCTGGCATCTTTTTTCACCAACATTCGTTGGCAGGATATCCTCGATATTCTCGTTGTGAGCTATTTCCTCTTTCGGTTCTATGTACTATTTCGGGGTACCAATGTTTTCCGCGTGATCGTCGGTATCGGTTTTCTATGGATTTTTCAACGCATTGCCGGCTACATGGGATTGATTGTCACCAGCTGGGCCATGCAAGGTATCATTGCGTTTGCTGCAATCATCATCATCATTGTATTTAGAAATGAAATCCGCAATGTACTCCAGGCCAAGAATATCGGTGCAATTTTATGGGGATTTTCGCACAAGGTTGCCGAAACACCGGTACAAATCATAACCAGTAGTGTCTATGAGTTGGCCCAGCGTCGTATCGGTGCTTTATTGGTCATACCCGGCAAAGATGACCTGGAAGAGCTTATCCAAAGCGGGATTCCTTGGCGAGGCGTTCTGACCAAAGAAATGATTCTAAGTATTTTCTGGCCTGACAACCCGGTGCACGATGGGGCTGCCATCGTGCAGGGGGACCGCGTCACAGAGGTCGGAGCAATTTTGCCCCTTTCTCGGCGAAGTGATTTGCCATCTGCTTATGGCACTCGCCATCGTGCCGCTCTGGGTTTGGCCGAGAAATCAGATGCACTTATCGTTTTGGTTTCCGAAGAGACTGGCCATGTGGTGGGTGTCAAAGGCGACCATATAAAGGAGATCGAAAACAATCTTGCGTTGGAAGAACTGCTGCGTACCGACAGCGGAATGTCGAGTGATTATAAAGGATTGCGGGAAAAAGAAAAGCTGAGTTTAGCCTTGGCCGCCATGGCGATTTTTCTGTTTGTTGCCGGCACATGGTTTAGTTTTTCCAGGGGACAGGAAACCTTGACAACCATGGAAGTTCCCATCGAATATATGAATCGAGATCCCAATATGGAATTGATCGGATCTTCCCTGAATAGTATCAATTTGGATCTAAGCGGTGGCGGTACTTTGATCAAGTCGATTCGACCGGAACAGGTTAAGGTTCGCCTCGACTTAAGCAAGGCCGTGGTCGGTTTGAATGAATACACCCTGACATCCGAGAACATTAGCCTGCCGCCTGGCATCATATTACGAGGTGTCGATCCCTCGGTTGTGGATGTCACCCTGGACGTTCCCATAATCAAAGAACTGCCGCTTCAGGTGGATTGGACTGGAAAGCTCCCCCCAGACCTGATCCTAGCGAATGTGATATTAAGTCCAGAACGGATCAAAGTGATGGGCGGTAGAAAGATCTTAGAAAAGTTATCAACGATGTACACAGAAAAAGTTGCCTTGGACACACTTAAAGCATCCGGCAGTATTACGGTTAAAATTGCGCTTACACCGGCGTCGTTACGGGTGGCTGAGAATTCCAAGGATCGGCTTACCATAGACTATACCATTCGCCCCAAACTCGCCCTGCAATAATAAGAATTTCCCATGCGGAGCATGAAAAATTCTTATTTGATATTAAAATTTCCCGACTCAATGTAGGCCGGATCCTCGGTTTCAATAATTTGGACGATTTCATTATTGAGGCGACCCTTTAACTCCTTCATGATGGATCGTTCCTTATTCAAGGGTTTGGCAAAATCCATGACGTCGTGCATCAATGTGGCCAGCTGGCAGGCTTTGGTAATTATATGGTGCTCTTGGCATTCATAGGCGGTTAGTCGGCTGCCGGTGAATTGCATCTCCTCCAACTTATACCTGGGAATGGTTTTTTTCAGGATGGCATTCATGCCCGGCAGAAAAGGGATTCCCAGATCAACCTCCGGGAAACAAAAAAAACCTCTATCCGAGCGCATGAATCTAAAATCGAAAGCACAGCAGAAGATGGCGCCACCAGCAAAAGCATGCCCATTAATAGCGGCGATGGTATTCATGGGGTAGGTGAGAATCCTTTTGAAAAGATCATTCAATAAGTAGAAAAACGCCTGGGCGGTTTTGATGTCGCCCTGCTGCAAAACTGGTACAAGCCATTCCAGATCAATGCCATTGGAAAAAATCTTTTCATGTTCGGATGTGACCACAAGTGTTTTTGCATCGGTTTTACGCTCGATTCGATTTAGCGTTTTTAAAAAGGCCTCCAAGAATTCCGGATTAAATCGATTCTCGCCGCTCTTCATAGTGATGAGGGCAACATTTTCATGTATACCATATTCGATTGCTGACATAAGAGGCCTCCAGATGAAGTGTAATTGGGTACTAGTTTAAAATAGAAAGGTTCTTTCGGGATACAGGTACTTTTGAATCTAGGCAGGGCGTAGTTTGCTAATTCGTCTAACAGAACTAAAGAAGTCGAAGGAGTTAAATGATCAACATCGAACATTGAACATCCAACATCCAACGTCGAATGTGGAATCACATCGCTCATCTTTTTATAAGAAGGAGAGAATTCCATATTCGATGTTCAGTGTTCGCTGTTGGACGTTCTTTTTTAAATACCACCACATTGGTAAAATTCACCTAAACCGGATGATCCATAAAAAAAGGGCAACACCCAGCGTGCTGCCCTTGATATGACGGAAGATGATTAGGTGGAACAACAGCTGCCTTCGGTGCTGCAACTGCCGCAAGCTGCGCTAAAGTCGATACCGCAGTCAAGTTTAAAACCATACATGGCAAAATCGACTTTGATCGGTTTGGCCTTTTCCAAAAATTCCTTATTTACGAGATATTTAAAACCTTCCACTTCAAAAACGTCATCGGTGTCTTTTGGCTCATCCAAAGCCATTGCAAGTCCGGGTCCGCCTCAGCCGCCTTCATTCAGGAATATTCGGATAGGAGATGCTTCTTTACCCTTGAAATACTCCGTAATCTGCTCAGTTGCTGCATCAGTAACTTCTAACATGGTTTCCTCCTAGCTAATTAATGTCACTTTCATTGAGAATGTTGAGAAACTATTCACCGAGACAGGTTTTGTCAATAAAAAACAATAGAGCGTATGTCAGAACATCGTTCCGAAATTGGTGGTAATTTGAGTCTTTTCTGGATCATTGATCACGTCCAGAATAGTTTTATCCAAACGCTCTATGAGTTGAAGCTCATTTTTTCAAGCGGATCCGGTCAGAATGCGTTCCAGCGTACGGACATAAACCGTCTGGTCAGCTTGCGAGAAGAGCACAAATAAAATTTGCTGTAATTGCGGTGCGTTGGGGATGGTTTTAAGGGTTGTTTGCAGGGCAATCTCGGCGGCTTCTTCCAAGGGATATCCATAAACCCCGCAACTGATGGCGGGGAAAGCGATGCTGGTCAATTCCTTGTGGATGGCGATGTTCAAACTGTTCTGATAACAACTATGCAACATGTCGGGGTCTGCGGGTTTGCCGCTATAAATTGGCCCTACGGTGTGGATGACATATTTGGCCGGTAAATTATAACCGCGGGTCAGCTTGGCTTCGCCAGTGGGGCAGCCATTTAGTGTTCGGCACGCCGCCAGCAGATCCGGACCCGCAGCGCGATGAATGGCCCCATCGACACCGCCACCTCCCAGTAAGGATGAATTAGCGGCATTCACAATGGCCTCGACATCGAGGGTGGTGATATCACCTTGAATGATTTGGATCCTATCAATGGCATTCGATGGCATGATAAACTCCCAACAAACGGTTTTAAGTGTTAGGTTTTAGGTAGGCGAAAAGCCAACAGCGGATAGCTTTAAGCTGTCTTAAAACTTAAAACCACGATCTATAGATCGTATAGCGTTTCATCCCGGAACGGTTCCGGCATTTTAGCATTGGCTTTGCCCGATTTTTTTTGGGGCAGAATAAAGGGGTCCTCATTTTCCAATAGGTCGCCCATTTCTGCCTCGAGCTGCTCAGGATCTTCTCCTTTTTCCATACGTTGAAGGGCTTCATCCATACCGGGGCCAAGCTTCAACCCAGTCATATCGGAGAGTTTGCGCATCAAATTGGCTGCCTGCTTGGGATCGTCTTCATTGATATTTTCGGCCTCCCTGGCCAACATATTCATGGCTTGCTCCATTTTACCTTCATCAATGGGCAGATCGTCCATGTCATTATCTTCTTTCGCTTTGCCGGTGATGGCAAACCGGGAAACCTGTCGGGAAAGTTTTTTTTGGCATTTAGGGCAGGGCGGGACAGTTTTTGTGTTCACAGAACCGGAGAAGAAATTGAAAATTGTATGACAATCGCGGCAGTAGAATTCGTATATGGGCATATTGAACCTCATTTTTTTTCTATAAGTAATAAGTCTACAGCGGTTAGCAGCTTACAGCTTAGGACTGATACCTTACTGCTGGTCTAATCTATTTTTAGACATACATATTTGGTTCCGTCAAGTACGACCATAAGGCTGCACATGAAATATATTGCCAGCGGAGCAGGACTGAGTTATAGAAAACACCAATTTTATAATTAAAGACATGAAAGGATATCCAAAATGGAGCGAACATTATCAATTATTAAACCAGATGCCGTGGGACGAAGTCTGATTGGAGAAGTGGTCAAACGTCTGGAAGCAAACGACATCCAAATCAAGGCCATGAAAATGGTGCATATGACCAAGCAGCAAGCCGAGGGTTTCTACGCCGTTCATAAAGAAAGACCCTTTTATGGCAGTCTGTGTGACTTTATGTCATCCGGCCCGGCAGTTGTCATGGTGCTGGAAGGAGACGATGTCATCAAACGATATCGTACCCTGATGGGCGCCACCAATTACGAGGAAGCGGCCGAAGGGACCATTCGAAAAGATTTCGCCACCGATATCGAGAAAAACGTGGTGCATGGCTCTGATGCGCCTGAAACGGCCGCATTTGAAATGAGTTATTTTTTCAATAGCTTCGAGATTGTACCGTAAAATTACTTCGCAATTTTACGGTTAAGGAGCCAGCATGTCCCACCGCATCAACCTATCCAACATTCAGATTGTGTTGCAGAAGCCCCGTTACCCCGAAAATATTGGTTCCGTGGCACGGGCCATGCGTAACATGGGTTTGAGTCAACTGATGGTGGTGGATCCTGAAGATTTTGATTTATCCCGGGCACGTAAGCTGGCAACCCACGAAGCAGCGGATGTCCTAACGTCTTGCCAAGTTTATGATGATCTTAAATCTGCTTTGGCAAATAGCCAATATGTGGTGGGGACGACCGCCCGTCTGGGAAAGCATCGTCAAGTAATCCAGTCCCCGGAGAGACTGGCCACGCATTTAATACCCATCTCACAGGAAAATCAGGTTGCTGTCATTTTTGGCCCAGAAGACAAAGGTCTTTCCAACGAGGATTTGCGTCTGTGTCATGTGCTGGTGAACATCCCCACTGCAGATTTTTCATCCCTGAACCTGGCTCAGGCTGTCATGGTGGTCGCATATGCGCTGTTTTGGTCACAAGTGGAGCAACCTGCGCCTATGACACCCAGACTGGCCAAACGCCACGAACTAGACAGTATGTATGCGCAACTTAGTGAAATTCTGGTGCGAATTTGCTATATCAATGCCGATAATCCCGACCACTTTATGGGCAGTCTGCGTCGATTTTTTACGCGTCTGCAGTTACGGACACGCGAAGTCAGTATCATCCGCGGCATTATTCGACAGGTAAATTGGTATGGGGAGAAGCGGTATCGGGATGGCGTGAGGGATACGAAGGAGGACCTTTAAGAGGGTTGATGTGATTCCGAGTTTCGGGTTGCGCGTTACGTGGTTCGGGTTGCCTAACGCTATCAGCAACTCGCAACGCGATACGCGCAACCCGTGACCCGTTGTCCCTCGAATCTTCTAAATCTATATTGGCATAAATAACTTGAAGTTAAGTGATAATGGAGAAAGCATGCACCTCATCCGTTTTGGTGAAGCAGGCCAGGAACGACCCGGACTATTGAACTCCGGACGCATCGTAGATCTACAGCAACATTTTCCGGAAATTCCAGATATCGGTTACACCTTTTTTCGGGATGGTTGGCTGAAAAAAGTCGGTCGCATAAACGATGATGGCCAGGAAATGGATGTCCGCTTGGGACCGCCGGTGTCCTGGCCTTCTAAAATCATCTGCCTGGGGAAAAACTATCCCGAGCACGCTCGCGAGGGTGGCTTCGATCAACCCGAATTTCCGATTCTTTTTTCCAAAAGCATGAACACCCTCAGCGGACCGAATGATCCCATTATCATGCCAGCCAGCAGCCTACAGGTGGATTGGGAGGTTGAGTTGGCCGTGATTATCGGAAGCGAAGGCAAAGGGATACGCGCCGATGATGCCTATGATTATGTGGCTGGATGCTGCATTATGAACGACGTAAGTGGCAGGGATGCCCAATTTGGCGATGGGCAGTGGTACCGGGGCAAGTCTTTTGATAGTTTTGCGCCTCTGGGGCCCAGCCTGGTTACGCTGGATACGCTCGGCGATATCAAAAACCTCGCCATGCGGGCCATGGTGGATGGTGAGGTTATGCAAACCGGCAACAGCGGTGAGATGACCTTTGATATCGGCTTTATCCTGGAATTCATTTCCCGCGATATCACCCTTTTGCCCGGTGATATTATTTCCACGGGTACACCGGCGGGTGTGGGCATATTCAGAGATCCACCCATTGTGCTCAAACCAGGCAATGTTGTGACCTGTGAGATAGAAAAGATCGGTGCACTTCGTAATGAGGTTGTAGCCCCTTAGGGATTTAGGCTGTAGGCTATAGACTATAGGCGCCTACAGTCTATCAGACTACAGCCTATATTACCTCGCCAACCCTTGACCCCACAAATCCTGCTAAACCTCACCTAACTCACATAGCGTGATATCGCATTTTTCGTTTGCAGTTACTAAAACCATAGCGTAAAATAATAACCATATTTCCGACCTATAATATTCAAACTGCTACAACACAAAATTCAACGCATTCTAATAAATTGGCACTAGACGAGTCGTGTTTTTTATAGGCGAATCTCTTAATAAGCAATTCATATTAAAATGTAATAATTTAAGTTGGTTATGATATTTGAGCATTTACACATAAATAAGTGGGAGGGTGCGATGATACGATTTACACAGGTTTTGTTGGTTTTATTGCTTGTTTCCTGTCATGTACCGGCGGCAGTGGCGGCGGGGATGACGATGACGATGGCGGTGGGACACCTACAACCTCTACTCTGAATGGCAAGGTTGTTTCACCGGATGCTACCGCCATTAGCGGTGTGTCGGTCGAGATTAATGGGGGCACCACAACCACGACCGATGCCGAGGGTGAATTCAGCATGACTGCAACTGTGGGTGAGGACAGGGTAGTCATGTTCTCCAAAACCGGTTACATGGGAACCAGCAAGCTGGTGGATGTCTTTGCGGATGTGGTTTCATCCGTGCTTGTAAAAATGGTGGCTGAATCAACACCGGTTGTGCTGGATGCCGATACCGGTGGAACGGCAACCGGAGAAGCCAATGCATTTATAACGGCACCGCCGAATGCATTTGTGGATGGTCAAGGCAACCCGGTGACCGGAAACGTGGATGTCCATATGACCGTACTGGACCCGTCCGACCCCTTAGACGCCTCAGCTTATCCGGGTACTCTGCTGGGTAGAACGCTAAGTGGTGAGATCGTCCCGCTACGGACATTTGGTGTTGTGGACATCACGGCACGTAAGAACGGTGAAACCCTGCAGATAAAAAGCGGTGAAAATGTAACCATTGGTATTCCGGCCCGTTCTGTGGGCAACACACCGGATACCTCCGATATGTGGTATTTCGATGCGACAGAGGGCATGTGGATCGAAATCCAGAACGATGGTACCTATGACGGCATCACCCATACTTATCAGACCCAGGTGAGCCATCTGACTCCCTATAATTCAGACAATCCCTATACACCCACCTGTATCAACGGCATGGTCCAGGATGCTGAGGGCAATCCGGTGATCGCATATATCAGGGCAATTCCTCAGGGCGAAGACGTACAGGGGAATATTTCTGAAGACTTTACCGAACCGGACGGTTATTTCTGCATGTATGTGGAAAAGGACACCACCGTACTTCTGAAAGTCTATGTTGCCAAGGCCGTCGGCGACTACGATGTTGATTTTAGTGAACCAACCCTGAGGACCATCGAAACCGGCGGTGCCGTCCCCATCAGCCAGTACCCCACGGACTGTTCCCGGCACTGTACCCGGGTGTTGCCGACCATTACTCTTGGCGAAGAGGACCCGGGTCCAGTCCCCGCAGAAGCGGCTTGTGTCTATTCGGAGATCGGCTACAATTTCAGCGAGGACCCATTCTGGGGCACCTGTGCCCGGTCACTGGGCGAGCTCTATGAATGCTATGCACCCGCAGGCGTCTGTTTCTACGAAATGGATATTTTGGGTTGGATGTTTACCGGGACTTTTTTTGAAATGGAATTTGAAAACGGATCCAAAATGGTATCTGAAATGGACATTGTATCCGGAGAACTGGCTATGAAACTTTACGGCCCGGATCCCTTCAACAAGCTGTGCGGAACCATGTCCATGGATGAGAACGGGGATAACATTTTCTCCATAGATGGAGAGGACATCACGATCCGGACCACCGAGTCCGGTGCCGTGGAGATCGAATGTGACTTCGGGTCGACATTTACCCTTACCGGCGAGCAGTTGGATGCCATCGGAGGCTGCTCCGGGGCCATGGATACAGACGACAACGGCGTTGAGTGCAAGGCAAAGCCGGGAACCTATACGGCCGGGTGCACGTTTGATTCTGACTGTGAAGATGGCCTTCGGTGCTGCGGCCCTATCGGCGGCGACAAAAAATGCCTAATGGATGTCGAATGCGATCTCTATTGCGACCAGGATGCCGATTGCATGGGGCTCGATATATGCTGCGCTGCAGGCATGATCCGGATGTGCGTGGACTTTAACGCCTGCCAGGCCCTTCAGGGAGATGAGGTTTCACATTAAATACATAAGCTTATGATTCAATGATACATGGGCATGGGAGCTAGGCTTTTTGCCGACATAGGGAAGTTTCGCCAGGCTTGCGATACTAAGTTAAATGGGCATGCAAATCCCCTCACTAAACCTCGGCCGGGTGAGGGACCTAGTAGTGCGTATCGGCGTAGTCCACCCATCCGCCAGCCCCTACAAGCTCCCGGTCAAAACCGGACAATTCAAATAAAACGCTCTCATGGAGGTCGTCAGCGCGAAAGGTCAGCTCCTGATTTTCCAAATCCGTCTCAACAAAAGTTTCCAATCCCGCAAATTCGGTAAAAAGCATATTGATGGTGTCTTTGGGTAGCGCCAGCACCAACATCCCGCAGTTGAACATGTTTTGGCGGAAGATCCTGGCAAAACTCTCAGCCACCACCAAATGGATACCATTAACTTCCAGGGCCCAGGGGGCATGCTCACGGGAAGAACCACAGCCAAAATTGGAGCGGCTCATGATGGCACTGGTGTGGGCAATATCCATCAGCGGATCAAACTCTTCCAGCGACAGATCTTCCAAAAGATGCGGCTTAAGGGCTGCTTTGGTAATTTCGGTTAAATAGCGGGCCGGTATGATTTCGTCTGTGTTGACGTCATCCCGATCTAAAAATAGTACTCTTCCACTGAAATTTTTCATGATTATCTCATTGTTTAGTTAGATCTAAGGCTGTAGGCCTTTAGACTGTAGGCGCCTACAGCCTATAGTCTACAGCCTATAGTCTACAGCCTAATAGTCTATGTTTTATAGAGTTTTGAATTTGTTATTTCACCTGCAATAGCCGTCGCCGCTGCCGTGGCCGGACTCATCAGATGGATCATGCCGCCTTTGCCCATGCGGCCGTTAAAGTTTCGATTGGTGGTGGCCGCACAGACCTCGCCTTCTGCCAAAACGCCATTACTCATACCCAGACACGCTCCGCAGGTGGGATTGGTGACACAAAAGCCAGCATCCATAAAAGTCTTAATGATACCCGCTTCCAAAGCCTGTTGGAATATTTGGGGCGTGGCCGGGGACATAATGGCTCTGATCCGGTCGCTGATTTTGTGACCTTCGAGCACTTGGGCTGCCACCTGCAGATCCTCGAGACGGCCATTAGTACATGAACCAATATAGACCTGGTCTACAGGCGTACCCTGCATTTTCGCAACCGGCTTGACATGATCTGGGCGAAAATCGTGCGTGATCATGGGTGACAATTCGCTTACATCCACAGGAATAACAGCCTCATAGGTAGCATCCTCATCCGAGACAAACTCCTGGAAATCAGCCAGGGCAGATTCACGAGAGGCATATTCGGATTTAATATGTGGCCAGAGATAATCAACTGTTTGCTTATCCGGGTAGCAGATACCGCAGGTACCACCGGCCTCGACGGCCATGTTGCATAGAGTCATACGGGCGGCCATGTCCATGGCATCCACCACTGGACCCGTAAACTCCACAACCTTGCCGGTGGCCCCATTGACGCCGATTTGACCAATGATATGCAGGATGACGTCTTTAGCAAACACGCCGGCTGGAAGCTGACCGGTTATTTCAATTTTCAGCGTTACAGGTGTATTAAAGCTGCAGATTCCTTTGAGGATACCCACTTCCAGATCGGTGGTGCCAACACCGGCGGCAAAAGCACCAAAGGCGCCATGGGTACAGGTATGCGAATCCCCCATGATAATAGTATAACCGGGACGTACAAAGCCTTTTTCCGGAAATAGGGCATGGCAAACGCCATTGCGGCCAATATCAAAGAAGTCGGTAATCTGATGCCGTCGGGCCCAGTCCCTGAGGATTTTTCCCTGTAAGGCGGTTTTGGAGTCTTTAGCTGGTGATACATGGTCGATGACAACCTTGATTTTTTGAGGATCGAAAACCTTGTCCTTACCACGGCTCACCAGGTCGTTGATGGCCACTGGCGTGGTAATTTCATGGCAAAAGACAGCATCCAGGCTGAGGATATGGACGTTAGCATGCGGGTTGTCAATACGATGGGCATCGAAGATCTTTTCGGCAATGGTTCGGGCCATAATTTTATCCTTCGGATGTTATTCGCGCTTCACGCGTGATTTACCTTCGGTGTCATCTGGCCTACGGCAGTAATTTACACTGCGTGTGTCATTTACGCTAATGGGTCTCGCCTACTGTCAGCCACCATTTGGACTTCGTCGTTAATTTTTTCACAGTTATCGATCAACTATGAGCCACCATGAATAACAGCGCGGCGTAATTACAATAAATGACGCGCGTTAGCGCAAATGACAGCCTACCTTATTTAAAGGACTCAATCTAGGTCAACAGGTACTATCCAACCAATTAATCGCTATCCGTCTTTAGCACGGAGAGAAACGCCGACTGCGGTATCATCACCTTGCCGACCATCTTCATGCGTTTCTTCCCTTTTTTCTGTTTTTCCAATAACTTGCGCTTACGGGTAATATCCCCGCCATAACATTTGGCGGTAACATCTTTACGAAAGGGCGAAACGGTCTTACGGGCAATGATTTTACCCCCGATGGCTGCCTGTATGGCTATTTTATACATCTGCCTGGGTATTTCGTCCCGCAGACGGGTACAGGTATTGCGGCCGCGTTCTTCAGCCCGATCACGATGCACCAGCTGGGACAAGGCATCCACACGCTCGCCATTAATCAGGATATCCAGTTTGATCATGTTGGTTTTGCGGTAATCGATGACTTCATAATCAAAGGAACCGTAACCCTGGGTAACCGTTTTTAATTTATCGTAAAAGTCAAAGATGACTTCCGCCAGGGGTAGCTCAAAGATCATCTCCAGACGATTGTTGGTCAGGTACTGATAGTTGCGGTTGATGCCGCGACGATCCAAACACAGTTTCATGACTGCGCCCATATAGCGGTCCGGAACCATGATGGATGCCTTGATATACGGCTCCTGGGTTTCCTCAATGGTTGTGGGGTCGGGATACAAGGCAGGGTTGTCGATAACTTGTTTGGTGCCGTCATTCAAAATGATTTTATATTGGACCGATGGTGCGGTTAAAATTAGCGATAGATCATATTCGCGCTCCAGACGTTCCTGGACCACCTCCAGATGCAACAATCCCAGAAAACCGCAACGGAATCCAAAACCAAGTGCCACCGAGGAATCTTTTTCGTAAATCAGAGAGGCATCGTTTAACTTCAATTTTTCCAAAGCCGCAACCAAGTCCTCGTATCCGTCCGAAGCAACCGGATAGATGGAGGAAAAAACAACTGGCTTGGTTTCCTTAAACCCTGGAAGGGCTGCATCACAGACCCGGTTTTTTAAAGTAATAGTATCCCCGCAGCGGGTATCGCTGACCGTTTTGATTCCGGCGATCATATATCCCACCTGGCCGGCGCTCAGTTTTTTCTGGGGGACGCGCACGATTTGGAAAAAACCCACCTCCTCGACTTTATATTCGGCGTTGTTGGACATGAATTTGATACGGTCTCCACGTTGGACCGAACCCTGAAAAACCCGAAAATGCACGATGGTACCCCTGAAAGGATCGTAGTGGGAATCGAATATGAGGGCCTTTAAGGGATCCGCGGCGTCATCTTGGGGAGGCGGTAACTTCTCCACAATGCAGGACAAAAGCGTATCGATGCCAATGCCCTCTTTGGCTGAAACCTGAACAGCAGAATCTGGATCAAGACCGAGGTCTTCGTCGATTTGAATCATCACCCGGTCCACATCGGCCGAAGGCAAGTCGATTTTGTTAATTACAGGTATGATCTCCAGTTCATGTTCAAGGGCAAGATAGAGATTGGCCAAGGTTTGGGCCTCGACACCTTGGCTGGCATCAATCAAAAGCAAGGCTCCTTCACAGGAGGCCAGGGCCCGGGATACTTCATAGGTAAAATCAACATGGCCAGGTGTGTCGATCAGGTTAAGGTAGTAAGTCAGTCCGTCTTCGGCCATGTATGGCAGGCAGACAGTTTGGCTCTTAATGGTGATCCCACGTTCTCTTTCGATATCCATGGTGTCCAAGATCTGGTCTTTAAAATCGCGATCTGAAACAAGCTCTGTATATTGGATAAATCGATCCGAAAGGGTGGACTTCCCATGGTCGATGTGGGCGATAATGCTGAAGTTTCTTATATTTTTCATGTTATAACGATGTTATAGCTATGGGTATCACGAAATCAGGGCACAATTTGATTGCCGGTTGACAGCCGAGTTCTATCTATATAAAATTAATATTTGTCCAACACCCAATTTGGGTTATAGGACTTGGTTCATCAGAACCAACCTATTTACCAGCCTTTTAGGCTGCATGTCAACCGGGCGTTTATCACCCGCAGGGTGTTTTTGTTCTAAGCAGTTTTAACTATA
>CAZWEO010000015.1:0-68002 GCA_964633115.1 uncultured Desulfobacterales bacterium | reverse complement strand
CCACAAATATGGTTCTTCATAGTCTTCGCTCCTTTCACCTGGTTATATTTAATTATTTATTGAGATATGTTGAATTAGATAGGTTTGGTTACTGAAAACCATCATACTGTAAAAACATGTTAGGTTGTCAAGAAATAGAATATAATAGTGTTAAGGCATAGCTAACCATGGTCGATTAATATGATGTCAGTTTTACCGGGTAGCCGGGGGCTGTCGCCAGCCCCAAGCCCCCTAAGAACTGTGCGTGATAGTTTCCCATCACACAGCTCAAGCCCTTCATAGGCCGGCCTCGGCATAGAGGCGACCCAGTGATCGGAAATTCCAATCACCTTTGCGATACACACTGACAGCCAAAACCCATTCGGTGAAGGGCGCATGGCACACCTAAAGTGGCCTCATTTGCTTTCCCTTCTAAAATCGGTTCTACCAGCTTTCTCGCAACGAAGCACCCGATGGACGTCAGCTCCCTTACAGGCCGGGTGATGTCGAGCCTGAAGCTCTCAACCCGTATCCACCCCATTACAGGATGGCCTTGGCTTCTTCCATCATCTCACCCCGTACCTCCAACAGCATGCCTTACGGTTAGCCTGCCCCAAAGGGCGAAGGCACGAGGTTACCACGTTCCACGTATCTGACAACGAATACCTTAGGTCCACTCTATCTGCCGGTGGGAGTGTTGCCCGTGTCGGACGTCCTGTAATCCCTCCGACCCACCCACCTACTTTTTAGTTCAAGCCTTACAGCTCCTTTGGCTTGTCAATATTCACGACAGTTACGAGTGTTCACTTGCGTTAACCATAGTATCCTATCCTAACCCCTCACCCGGATGGAGCTTCCAGGAGCGCTTCCACCTCACGGCTTCCACACCGTTCGCAAAGCGAACTTCGGCGCATTGTCAGGAAGGCTTCATACCCGTCAAGGATGCACCTTGAGCGCATGCTTCCATAGGATCGCAGCGACGGGACGCTGGGTTCAGACAAGGGTTAAAGCGTAGCACCCCCGCTGAACAGTCTAAATACGCGACTTCGTGTCGCAATAAAGATATATTGAGAATCTACCATGGTTTTAATTCTTGCAGGTATCATCAGGAATAGAATGGGTTGATTATCCGTAAACCGGTTTTGGATATACCCCCGCAAGGTGTCCCTGCCCCCGAGGCTGGGCAGGGCCCTTAAAAAGATCGTGGTGTGCGGCATTAAACCAAAGAATGTCAACAGGCCAGGCACAGCGAAGTGTATCGTGACACACTATTGTGTTGACACATTGGCGTGCCGTGGCACACTATTATGGTGCGCCGCGCAGCTATGAGGGATATTTTATAATACAAAAATAAATAATTACAACAGTTTAAGGTATGAGGCGTTATTTACTATTTCTGGCCCGATACTTTCCAGAAGCGGAGGATACCTCCGGAGAGGAGCTCGCATGGGGATGATGACCGCCAACCAGTATGAAGATAGCTTGAAGCAGCTGAATTTGAAGGTGTATATGTTCGGCAAACAATTGGAAAATGTGGTGGATGATCCCATCATCCGGCCGTCTATGCAGGCAGTGGCCAAAACCTATGCACTGGCCCAGGATCCCGAACATGAAGATATCATGACTGCTGTTTCTCACTTGTCCGGAAAGCGTATCAATCGATTTACGCACATCCACCAGAGCCGTGAAGACCTGATCAAAAAAAGCAAAATGGGCCGCCTTTTGGGTAAGGAAACTGGTTGTTGTTTTCAACGCTGTGTGGGCATGGATGCCCTCAATGCGCTTTCCATTGTAACTTACAACATCGATCAGAAATACAACACGAAATACAACCAGCGATTTCTGGATTATCTCACATACGTGCAGGACTATGATTTGATCTGTGACGGCGCCATGACCGATCCCAAGGGTGATCGAAGTCTTCCTCCCCATAAACAGGCAGATCCCGATCTTTACTTACGTATTGTCGACGAACGCGAAGACGGCATTGTGGTCCGCGGCGCCAAGGCCCATCAAACGGGGGCAGTTAACTCACACGAAATTATCGTTATGCCTACCATGGCCTTGCGTGAGGCAGACCGGGATTATGCGGTTTCCTTTGCCTTGCCCAGCGATGCTGAGGGCATTTCTTATATTATCGGTCGTCAGTCCAGTGATACACGCAAGCTGGAAGCCGGCAAATTGGATCAAGGCAATATTCTGTTTGGCGGCCATGAAGCCCTGGTGGTTTTTGATGATGTATTTGTTCCCTGGGAGCGGGTATTCATGTGTCGCGAATATGATTTTGCCGGCCAATTGGTGGAGATTTTTGCAGCGTATCATCGTCAGAGCTACGCCTGCAAGGTGGGTGTGGGCGATGTCCTCATCGGTGCCGCCCAGACCGTTGCAGAGTACAATCAAACCGCCAAGGCGTCACATATCAAGGACAAGATTGTTGAGATGAACCATCTGAACGAGACGCTTTATTGTGGCTGTATTGCCTGTGCTTCCGAGGGCCACCAGGAGCCCAGCGGGACTTATGCTGTGGATACACTTTTGGCCAATATTCACAAACAGAATGTCACGCGATTTCCCTATGAGATCTCACGACTGGCCCAGGATATCGCCGGCGGACTGATGGTGACTTTACCCAGTGAAAAAGACTTTAACTCTGAGCAGGTGGGTCACTGGCTTGAGAAGTACTATCGCACCCATCCGGATATTCCCACGGAACATCGGATGCGCATGCTGCGGTTGATTGAAAATTTGACTCTCGGTGCCGCTGCCGTGGGGTATTTAACGGAATCAATGCACGGCGCCGGATCTCCCCAGGCCCAGCGTGTGATGATTTCCCGGAAGGTGGATATGGAGGCGAAGAAACGGGCGGCCAAGAAATTATGCGGAATAAATTTTCACGATGACAATGTGACAACTAATTCGAAAACCTGAACAGGAGTTGATAGTGCATGCGGTCTTTTATCACGCTGCATGAAAATTTATTATGAGTGAAATTTTCATGATACGGCATGGACAGGCATCATTTGGTGAGAAAAACTATGATCGTCTTTCAGCCATCGGAATCAAACAGGCGCAGATAACGGCACAGCACTGGGTTCAGCTGGGGAGACATATCGATGCCGTGTATATCGGTCGCATGCAACGCCAAATCGATACAGCTGGCCCCTTATTGTCAGCGCAGGATGATAATGGACTTGCCAAGCTGGAGGTTGTCACCGAAGCGTCCTTTGACGAATATGATTCCGAAGCCGTATTTAAAGCCCAGTTACCCAGTATTCTTGAAGCCTATCCTTCTGTACAGGAACGCGCCGATGAAATTCTCACCGATAAAAAATTGTTTCATTTTGTGTTTCACAAAGCCATGAATCGCTGGCTTTCCGGACAGTATGATACGCCCGGTAGCGTTACCTGGAAAGGATTCAAGACGCGGGTGAATGACGGCATTCAGCGCATAATCCAGGATCAGGGTGCCCAAAAGCAGGTGGCCCTATTTACATCGGGGGGACCCATATCCGTGGCGGTTCAACAAGCTTTATCTTTAAGCAACGAATTGGCCATGGCCCAATCATGGCATATTATGAACGCATCCATCACACGATTTAAATACAACCCCGACGGGATTGCATTGGTTGGCTTTAACGATGTGACCCATCTGGAACTGGAAAAAGATCCGCAGCTATTAACGTATCGATAGGGATGACGAGTTACGTGTTGCGTGTTGCGAGTTTCGTGTTCTGCAACCCGTGACCCGTAACTTGTAACTCGAAACTCGTATCTCGCAACCCGAATGGGAGGACATATGGACTTCAGTATATCAGACAAAATGCAGACCATCCTGGGGATGATGAAAGAGTTTGTGGAGAAGGAGCTTATCCCGTTAGAACCGGAGCTGCTATCCAAAGGTTATGCTGGCCTGCTGCCAGTGATTGCGGAAAAACAACGCCTGGTCAAACAGATGGAACTTTGGGCACCCAATCATCCCAAAGAATACGGGGGTATGGGACTCGACCTGGTGGAGCATGGTCTGGTCTCGGAAGTCCTGGGCGGCGCGCCCCTGGGATTTTTGACTTTTGGCTGCCAGGCGCCGGATGCCGGCAATATCGAAGTTCTCTATAAATATGGCACCGATGAACAAAAGGAAAAATTCCTCAAACCACTGGTGGACGGAAAGATCAGAAGTTGTTTTTCCATGACCGAGGTGGATCAGCCCGGCTCCAACCCGGTGCTGTTGGATACCACGGCCGTTAATGACGGGGATGATTATGTGATCAATGGCCACAAATGGTTTACCTCTTCTGCCGATGGTGCCCGGTTTGCCATTGTTATGGCGGTTACCAATCCAGACGAATCCCCCTATACACGCGCCAGCATGATTATTGTGCCCACGGACACGCCGGGCTTCAACCATGTGCGTAACATTCCGGTTATGGGTCACGAGGGCGAAGATTACTTTACGCATGCGGAAATCCTCTACCAGAACTGCCGGGTGCCACAGAAAAACCTGCTGGGTGGCGAAGGTCAGGGATTTGTTATCGCTCAGGAACGCCTGGGACCGGGCCGGATTCACCATTGTATGCGCTGGATTGGCATCTGCAACCGGGTTTTTGACCTTATGTGTCATCGGGCCATGACACGCGTGATTTCACCCGGCAAAACATTGGCCCATAAACAAATTATCCAATCCTGGATTGCCGAGTCGGCCGCCGAAATTCGGGCGGCACGCTTATTGGTATTACATACTGCTTGGACCATCGAGAATAGAGGCGTCAAGGAAGCACGCCAGGATATTTCGCTGATCAAGTTTGTGGTGGCCAATACTATGCAACGGGTTATTGACCGGGCACTCCAGGTGCATGGCGGTTTGGGTATGACAGACGATACCATTATTTCCTTTTTCTATCGCCACGAACGGGCCGCCAGAATCTATGACGGTGCCGATGAGGTTCATAAGGTGTCGGTGGCGCGAAGGATATTGAAAGAATATGAGGGCAAGACGGTTAAGTAATTTTATCATTAAATGATTGCTGTATCCTTACCAAAAGATCAAAATTTTTTATACCGTGATATGAGGATTCAAGGGGTCGAGAAAAAACCAGATTATTGCTGTTAGTTGAGAAAAAGATAACATTATGAACGAAACCATCGAACAAAGAGAAGGTGAAGCCCTGGATGCGTTCAAGGTAGAAGCATTTCTACGCGATATGATTCCAGGCTTGGACGGCGAGATGGGCATCAGGCAGTTTCCCAGCGGCCATTCCAATCTGACTTATTCTGTATCCTGTGGACGGCGAGAGCTGGTACTACGACGACCGCCCCTTGGGACCAAGGCAAAAACTGCCCACGATATGAGTCGGGAATATCAAATTTTGACGGCGTTAATGCCAGTATATCCCTATTGCCCACGTCCCTTGGCCTATACAGATGATCCTGATGTGATGGGATGCCCTTTCTATGTTATGGAGCGGATCCAGGGGATCATATTACATCGGGAGATCCCCGATTCCTTGAATCTGTCCCCCGGCGATGTGTCACACTTATGCCAAAACCTGCTCAAAGTCCTATATGAACTACACAGCGTTGATTACGAAAAAATTGGCTTGGGGAATTTCGGCAAACCCAAAGGATATGTGGAACGGCAGGTAAGGGGCTGGAACAAACGCTATCGTGCAGCCCGAACCCCGGACGTGCCCGATTGTGAAGGGGTCATGTCCTGGCTGGTTGATAAGATGCCGGCGGACACGCATAGTCCATGCTTAATCCACAACGATTTCAAGTTCGACAATGTGGTCTTGGACCCGAATGATCCGCTTAAAATTATCGGTGTGCTGGACTGGGAAATGGCGACCTTAGGCGATCCCCTCATGGACCTGGGTGGCAGCCTGGCTTACTGGATCGAATCTGGAGATCCAAAAGAAGTTCAGTTGGCGCGTATGTTACCCACCAACGTAGACGGGGCGCTTACGCGTAGAGAATTGGCCGGCATTTATAAGCAATTATCTGGTCGAACCATGCAGCATTACGATTTTTATCGTTGTTTTGGCCTTTTCAGACTGGCCGGCATTGCCCAACAAATTTACTATCGATTCTATCATGGTCAAACCCAGGATCAGCGGTTTCAGAAGTTTGCTTTTATGGTCGCTATCTTAGAAAAGGTGGCCATGCGAATTATTGAACGGTCGGATCTCTAATTAGCAAATTTTTGCTTTTCGAATATTGAATGATGAATAAGGAGTGAGTCATGACGCAACAATGTGTTCTCGTTGTCGGTGCCGGATTTATGGGCGCAGGCATTGCCCAGGTTTGTGCCCAAAGCGGATATCGGGTGGTTCTCAATGATGTCAATCCTGAAGCCTTAGATAAGGCAGCAGACGGGATAAAATGGTCGGTCGGCAAGCTACATCAAAAGGGTAAGCTGATTGAGACACCAGAAGTTATCCTGGGTCGCCTTAGCTGTGAAGCCAACCTTTCGGCGGCAGCCGAGGCAGATTGGATTATCGAAGCGGTGGTTGAGAAAGAATCTCTGAAGATTGGTCTGTTCAAAGAGCTGGAAAAAAGGACTGCCTCCACAACCCCTTTGGCAACCAATACCTCTTCCATACCCATGACCCGCCTAGCCGCCCAGCTCGATCACCCCGAACGGATGTTGGGGCTCCATTTTTTCGGTCCGGTGCCTTTTATGGCTTTGGTTGAAGTTGTAAAAGGTGAACAGACCGCCGATCAGGTGTTTGAGGCAGGTATCGACATGGTAAAATCCCTGGGCAAAACACCGGTACGGGTGCATCGTGACATACCCGGGTTTGTGATGAACCGCATATTCTCGGCTGCCTTCAAAGAGGCGGTCGACCTGGTATCCGATGGCATCACCAGCCCCGAAGATGTGGATGCAGGCATGCGTCTCGGTTATGGCTGGAATGTAGGGCCCTTTGAAGTTGCCGATAACGCCGGTCTGGATACGTTTTCCCTGGTGGGCGAATCCATGGCCAAACTGGGGGCAACCCATCTGGTGTCCAGCTCCGATCTCATCCCCAGCATGATACGTGAAGGGCGCCTGGGAAAAAAAGTCGGCAAAGGTTTTTATCATTATACCAAGGATGGTAAGCGGGAACCCTACGGGGAGCCTGATCAATAAATTAATAATGAATTGGAGTGAGGGATATCTTAACAAGATAATTTAAAAATAGTATTCGTCATTTGCTTCGCGTAATTTATTGTAATTTACTTCGTGATATTAAATGTGGTTTTAGGTTTTAGGTGTTAGGTATGTACAAAGCTCAAGGCGGTCACCCATTATCCACAAGGAATGACGCGCGCAGCGCAAATAACGTCCGAAGGACAAATGACGCCTGGAGGGCTAATTACAAAGTAATATGAATGACAAAATAATAAATCATTTAATAAATAAAGACAGATAATTAATTCAACAAAGGAGAAAAAGAAAATGCCCCAAGTAATAGCGGATCGTCGGGATTTGGATTTTGTTCTGTTCGAACAGATGAAGGTCGAGGAGTTGTTGGCCCATGAAAAATATACGGGTCTCAATCGCAAAGTGTTCGATATGATTATCTCCGAGGCGCGGAGTTTTGCCATCAAGGAAATGCTGCCCACCTACGCCGAAGGTGATCACGAAGGGCTGTGTTTTGAAAAGGGCCAAGTAAAGGTGCCCGAGTGTTTCCATCGGCCCCATAAACTGCTGATCGAAGGGGAATGGACTTCTCTGAGCGAAGATCCGGAAGTGGGCGGACAGGGCCTACCCCATATCATCAGCATGGCCGTGGCCGAATATATCGTCGGCGGCAACTACCCCCTGGCAAACTATGCCCGCATGGGCCACGGTAGCGGTAAGATGGTGGAACTCTTTGGTACAGAGCTACAAAAATCCATGTTTCTAAAAAAGCTTTATACCGGACATTGGGGCGGAACCATGCTGCTGACCGAACCCCAGGCCGGATCGGATGTGGGCGCCCTGACCACTTCTGCCGTCAAAAACGAGGATGGGACTTACAGTATCACGGGTAATAAAATCTTTATTACCAACGGGGAGCACGATCTTGCGGAAAATATCGTTCATCCGGTACTGGCCCGCATTGAAGGCGCGCCTCCCGGCACCAAGGGTATTTCTATCTTTTTGGTACCCAAGATATGGGTCAATGAAGACGGTAGTATGGGGGAACCGAATGATGTCGTTTGCACAGGCATTGAGGAAAAAATGGGACTACATGCTTCGTCTACTTGCAGTATTTCTTTGGGCAGCAAGGGCAAGTGCCGGGGCTTGCTATTAGGCGAGGAAAACCAGGGCATACGTATCATGTTTTACATGATGAACGAGGCCCGACTGGGGGTTGGATTCCAGGCTTTTATTCATGCCACCACAGCCTATCTTTATGCCGTAAACTACGCCCGCGAGCGGCTGCAGGGACGCGATCTAGAAAAGTTTGGTGATCGTGCCGCTCCCCAGGTGCCCATCATTCAACACCCGGACGTCCGCCGCATGCTGCTATGGATGAAAGCTCATGTTGAAGGGATGCGCAGCTTTGCCTACTATACCGTGCGTTGTTTTGATCGCTTGGAGACCGTGGAAGATGAAGCCGAAAAGGCCCACTATCAGGGATTTTTAGACCTGCTGACTCCCTTGATAAAAGCATATTGTGCCCAGCGGGGATTCGATGTCTGCATTGAGGCCATCCAGGTTTACGGTGGCTATGGTTATATCCGTGAATATCCGGTGGAGCAGATTGCACGCGACTGCAAGATTGCTTCCCTATATGAAGGTACTGACGGCATCCAGGCCATGGATCTGTTGGCTCGCAAGCTGGGTATGAAGGAGGGCATGGTCTTTGTGGAATTTTTGGGCGAGATTCAAAAGACCATTGCCCGTGCAAAAAATCATGAGGCGCTGAAAGCCATGGCTGAGAGCCTGGATGCAGCTGTGAACAAACTGGGCCAAACCGCTATGACCCTCGGGAAGACAGCCATGTCGCCTGAAGTGAAAAATGCCTTTGCACATGCATTTCCGTTTCTGGAAGTCATGGGAGACGTGGTCATGGGTTGGATGCTGCTCTGGCGGGCTGCCGTGGCCGCTGAAAAGCTTCTGGACGGGGCAAAGAAAAAGGATAAAGCCTTTTACGAAAGCCAAGCCACCACCGCCCGATACTTTATCAATAATGTGCTACCCGTAACAGAGGGTAAAATGAACGCGATCCAGGGTTTGGATGATGCGGTCGTGGCAATGCCGGAAGTTGGATTTGGAGGTATGTAGGAACAGGGTTCAAGGGGTCAGGGATCCAAGGGTCCGAGGGTGGCCTTCAGTTGATAGCTTAAAGAGGCGCTGGGAAATTCGGGCTGATAAGCCGAAGAATTTGAGCAGCCCAAAGCTTACGGCTCATAGCTAATATATATTCTTAAAACCTAAAACTTGAGAAAAGGATACCGCCTATGAAGACGGATTTTAAAACCATCGGGGTGGAACAGAGAGACGGTGTGGCAGTGTTGACCCTGAACAACCCACCGGTTAACCAGCTATCCAAGCATTTCGTGGAGGAAATGGCTGCCGCGCTGCAGAGCGCTTATGAAGATGATACCATCCAGGCCATTGTCATTGTCGGTACTGGTAAGAATTTTATCGCCGGCGCCGATATAACTCAGATACAGGGTATTAAAGATCGCGAGGCTGTTTGCGAGCGGGCTTTGAATGGCACCCGCTTTATCAGCAGCCTGGAAACAGGGCCCAAGCCGATTGTGGCCGCCATCAATGGTAATTGTCTGGGTGGCGGCTTGGAGATTGCCATGGCCTGTCATTATCGCGTGGCGGTGGATGGTGCCAACCTGGGGCAGCCGGAGGTGCAGATTGGTCTAATTCCTGGGGCCGGTGGTACGCAACGGTTACCGCGTTTGATTGGACTACGCTACGCCCTAGAAATGATCACCGTGGGCAAACCCATTAAATCAAAAGTGGCCCATCAGCGGGGATTGGTGGATGAGATTACAGACGCCGACGGGTTGATTGAAAAAGCTGTTGCTGCCGCGCAGCGGTTTATCAATGGCCAGCTCAATATCAAAGCACGTATGACCCGCAATCAGCACCATTGGATACCCAGCGCAGCTGAGAAAAAGGCCATGATGGAATTTGCCAAGGCCATGGTTGCGGCCCAATCCAAAGGTTATGTCGCACCTATGAAAGCTGTGGAGGCCATCGACCAGGGACTCAGTTATGATATCGATGCCGATCTGGAGCGGGAGGTGGCGCTTTTTGCCGACTGTGCCATATCGGACGTGGCTGAAAATCTCATCGGGATATTCTTAAACACCCGTGCCGCCGGACGACTGGATCGGATTAAGAATGTCGAGCCGGCAAAAGTCAAAAAAGTGGCCATGCTGGGGGCGGGTGTTATGGGCTCCGGGATCATCAACCTTTTAATAAAGGGCGGTTTTGAAACCGTTCTCTGGGAAATCGATGAAGCCGCCATCCAAAAAGGATTGGACGCGGTTCGCAAGACATTTGCCTACCCCATTAAAAAACGCAAAATGAAGGTTCAAGATCTGGACACCATGCTGGACAAGCAGTTCACAACCACCACCGACCTCAAGGCTCTTACCGGTGTCGACATGGTCATCGAAGCCGTTGTGGAGAACATGCAAATCAAGCAGGATATATGGAAACAGCTGGAGGCCATCTGTCCAGCGCATACCGTATTTGCCACCAACACATCAGCGTTGCCCATCACTGAAATGGCCACGATTCTAGCCGATCCCGGTCGCATGATCGGACTGCATTTTTTTAACCCGGCACACCGTATGATGTTATTGGAGATTATTTGTGCCGCTGAGACCTCCAACCAAACGCTGGCCACCAGCGTGGCATTTGCACGCCAGATTAAAAAAATCCCCATCGTGGTCAATGACGGTCCCGGGTTTTATGTGTCGCGTCAATTGGGCGGACTTATGGGCGGTGCTGTCTATCTAACCGCTGATGGCGTCGACGGAGCTGCTGTCGAACAATCCATGGTCAATTTTGGTATGCCCATGGGGCCGGCAGCCCTATCCGATCTCACAGGGATCGATATTAATTATCATGTGAACAAGACTTTTGAGAAACGCCTGGGTGAACGTTATAAAATCCATCCCCTAACCGAGCTGATTTACCAAACCGGTTGTTATGGGCGCAAAACCGGTGCCGGCTACATGGACTACAGCGGGGCCACACCCGTACCCAATCAGAAAGTGGTGGATGTGATTCAAGCTTACCTCAAGGACAACCAGGTGAGTGCGCGGGAAATGTCCGAACAGGAAATCGTGGACTTGATGCTGGCCAACGCCATTAATGAGGCCGCCTATATGATGGAGGAAGGTATCTGTGACCGACCGCAAGACATGGATCTGGCCATGATATATGGTACCGGTTTTCCGCCTTATAGAGGCGGCATACTCCGCTATGCAGACAAGTGGGGTCTTGCCAATGTCCAAAAAACCCTTGTGGATTTGGCGTCTCGCTATGGCGTGCATTTTAAACCCGCCAATTTGATCGAGGAGATGGCGGACGCCGGGAAGACTTTTTATGGAAGTTGAAAAATAAAAGAGGATTTAGTGTTTTGGGTTTAGTATTGAATAGGAAGATAGGAGGAATAAAATGAAAGAAGTCGTAATCGCAGGATATTTGAGAACTGCCCAGACGCGCTCGCGTCCCAATGACCCAGCCCGGGATTGGTTTTGTAAAATGCGAGCCGACGAGCTGCTGGCAAAACTGCTGCCGGAGACCATCAAACGGGTGGGCATTGATGCCAAGGAAATCGATGATTTCATAGTCGGTTGTGCCACGGGTGTTTCAGAGCAATTCTCCTTTGGCGGGCGTTTCCCACTGTTTTTAGCCAACCTACCGGAAACCATTGCCGCCAAAGCCGTGGATCAACAGTGCGGCAGTGCCATGGCCGGCATGCATATCGGCTTCATGGAGATTGCCATGGATTTTGCAGATATTGTCATGGTGGGTGGTATGGAACACATGACGCGGGTACCCATGGGCGGCCCCCTCATCGACCGGGGCGCCATCGTACCCAATATGAGCCTATTTATGGAACCCGCTTTTCAGCACTGGGACATGATGACCAGCATGAATATGGGATTGACTGCCGAGAAGTTGTTTGCCCAGAATGATTTTAGCAAAGACGATATGGACAATTGGGGGGTCCGCTCGCACCAATTGGCTGCCAAAGCTCAGGCCGAAGGCTTCTTCAAAGATGAGATTTTGCCGGTTGAAGCGGAACAAGCTGATGGCAGTGTCATGACCGTGGACACGGATCAGGCGGTTCGTGCCGAGACAACCTTGGAAGGCATTGCCCAATTGCGACCAGCTTTTAAAAAGGACGGCGTTATCACCGCTGGGATTTCTTCCCCCTTGAATGCTGGAGCGACCTCCATGATTCTCATGTCCAAGGAAACAGCGCTGAAAAAAGGCATTAAGCCCCTGGCAACCATCCGTTCCATCGGGTTTGCCGGTGTGGACCCAACCATCATGGGGGACGGCCCGGTTCCGGCTTCTAAAAAGGCTTTGGAGAAGGCCGGCTTAAAAGCGGAAGACATCGATTTCTGGGAAATCAACGAGGCCTTTTGCATTGTGGCTTTGAACTGCATCAAGGCATTGGGCTTGGATCCGAATAAAGTGAACGTGATGGGTGGCGGAACGGCCATTGGACATCCGTTAGGTGCCACCGGCCTACGTCTGGCCGGTACCCTGGCGCGTATTCTGGAAGCCAAAGGCGGGCGCTTCGGCTGTGCCAATGCCTGTGTTGGCGGCGGGCAGGGGGTTGCTACTATCATCGAACGCGAAAATTATTAAACAAGTTGAGCGTTTCAGACTTTAAGATATTGGTACTCTTTTTTTAAAAGGATGTAATCTTTTGAATCTTAAAATCTGAAACCCAATGGGATTGCCGATCTCACCGCATCTACGGTGTCAGATGCTATCCTGCATAGTACACTATAGCAAAATGGCATCTTCCTTGTAGCTACGGCAACCTCGACAATCACTCAACTTGTTTTACAGCTATAAGCAATTTAATTTATGAACATTCTCGTTTGTGTCAAACATGTGCCTGAAGCGGAAGCCCAGGTTCACATCGATGCAGATAGCCGTTGGGCCAATCTGGGTACCGGTACCGAATTTCGGATGAACCGTTTTGATGAGTGTGCTGTTGAGGCAGCGGTTCAGATCAAGGAGAAGTTTGCGGACACCCATATCCATATCCTGTCGATCGGTCCCCAGCGGGCCGAGGCAGTCATTCGACGTTCCATCGGGATGGGCGCTGATGATGGAACCCATATCTTAATGTCGAAAGCGGGGTTTGTGGATCCCTTTAGGCTAGCTACCTGGTTGGCTGCCTGTCCACAAGCACAGTCCGCCGACCTGATCCTGTGCGGTGCCATGTCCGAGGACTTGATGCAGGGGCAGGTGGGTCCACTGCTGGCTGCTACGCTGGACGTGCCCTGCGCCACCTCGGCTATTCATATGGCTATCAACCCGGAAGACAAGACCATACAGGTTGACCGAGAAATCGAGGGTGGGTATCGGCAGACACTTGTTTTAAACTTGCCGGCCTTGTTGACCATCCAGACAGGCATCAATCAACCCCGCTATCCAGCTTTGTCCAAGCTACTTAGGGCCAATCGATTGTCATTGGAGGTTCTCCATGCAGATCAGATGGAACAGCCTCAAAACTTGCAGGAAGTTGACAGATTGATGCCACCCAGAAAAATGCGCGATGCTGTATTACTGGAGGGAACAATCCACGACAAAGCCGAACAGTTGATAACCATTCTGTCCAACAGGTCGCTGCTAACATGAAGAATGCGGTTAAGACCCAGACCATCGTAATTATTGCCGAGTGCTTCGAAGGTGAAATCCGGCCGGTAACTTATGAGTTGGTTGGTTTTGCCGAATCACTCCAACAGGCGAAGCCCGCCAAAATCAAAATTTTAGTACTGGGTGATGATGTAGAAAATTTCGCTAGGGAGTTGGCCCAAACTACGGGAAAGGATGTGCTGGGTATCGAGGCACCGCATTTGTGGCAATACAACGGTCAGGTATACCAGACAGTTTTATATGCCGTATTAAAAGAAAATCCCCCCGAATACATCTGTGTAGCCCATTCATCCCAGGGGTGGGATTTTGCACCCGGTTTGGCTGCGCATTTGAAGTCTGCCTGTGTCACGGGTGTGAACCGGATATCGACCCGAGAGGATTCGTTGTGCTTATCGCGAGATATTTACGGTGGTAAGGTTAGCGCGGATATCATTTCAAAAACACAGACTACCCTCATGACTGTGCAGCCGGGTTCCTTCGGATGGAAGCCTAGGCCCAATCAAAAACCAGGTGGGGTGGATATCATATCGGTTTCAATTGCTGCCCAGGCTTCCCAGACCCTGTCAACCCAGATTCACCAAGCCAGTGACTTGGATTTATCCCAGGCCAAAGTGATTGTTTCAGCCGGGCGCGGTATCGGCGACGAGGAGAATCTTGATCTGATCCAGCAGCTTGCGGCGGCTATCCCCCAAGCAGTCGTATGTGGATCCCGACCGATCATCGATCAGGGCTGGTTGTCCTACGATCGACAGGTGGGGGTGACCGGTGCAACGGTTTCACCGGATTTATACTTGGCCTGTGGTATTTCCGGAGCCGCCCAGCATGTTAGTGGTATGCAGGGATCCGCTTTGGTGGTATCCATCAACACCGACCCCATGGCCGCCATCTTCAATCAATCCGATATCTGTATTGTAGAAGACTTAACTGTCTTTATTCCGGCACTGCTCGATAAGCTATCTGAAACAAGCAAAACTAAATGATCTTAAAAGCCATTCTTTCAGTTTAGAAATTTCTTGACCCATTTGGACCCAAAACCACCACTTCCTGGCCGCGGCGCAAACCGCGCGATCCTCTTTTTAGCTTTTTTCATTTGTTGCCCGTACCCTGGTTTATGGCAGTGGTCGGCGGTCTGGCCCCGGCCAGCTTTTTGTTTGCAGGTGGCATGGCCAGCCTTTTTTTTACCCGGCAGGGATTCGATAACTTTTGCCGGGATGCTGCTAGTACCTGCCTTAATCGCTGCGCTGATTTTTTACATAACGGTATTATTACTCACGATGGCGTTAATGCGGGTGCGTACGGCACTCACCCGCACATTCACCCTGATAGCGATTATGGCAGCCTGCCTGGTGCTGGCCGTCAAAAAACATTCCAAAGCGACTTATGGAACGGATTTGGGCTATCTTGAATGGCTGGTGCGTGTGGCCGATCAGGGGCATGTTAAGGCCGCTTATAGGCTGAGCCAGGATTCACGCATACCAGCAGAAAGACAGCGCTGGCTAACGCAGGCGGCCGAGGGTGGTGTCGCGGCAGCCCAGTACCAAATTCACAATTGGCTTCACTGCGAAAAAACAGTGCTGATCAGATAAAGAAACTGGAAGAACAATTGGCGCAGGGCGACCCTCATGCTCAAAATAGATTTGGGCTTGAATTGCTCCGGCGGGCTGATGCACAGCCTGGCACACGGGAAGAAGGCCTATCGCTATTGGAGGCAGCCGCCAGCCAGGGCGATCCGCAGCTGCAACATGAACTGGGTGGTATTTTTCTATACGGCCGTCATGGTGTAGATGCTGATCTTCAACTAGGTCGTAGCTGGTGGGCCAAGGCCCTGGAACAGAACCACATTCGAACCATAGAATATGTGGCGCCAGCCTATCAGAACGGCCAATTTGGATATCCAATCGATCTTTTAAAATCAAAGACATTGCAGAATGAATTAGAAAGAGCCAGACGCTACAGCGAGGCCTCACCAATAGAGCGCCAAGTCATGGATATTGAGGAACGGTATCGTTTGGAATATCAACGGGCCGTCAATTCCCTCGATCGTCGCGATGGCAGCCCGGCTGGCCAAGCGCGTATTCGCACAGAGATCGATCGCTTGCGCCAAAAGTACAAAGGCCTGCGCGAAGAAGAAATCGCCCGTTTAAATCCATAATTCACAAAACGCATAATTGCATGGGCGTTATTTTGTGAAAATTATGTGATAAACGATTTGCCATCCCGGCGGCACATCAACATCGCTGCGTGCTTGCCCGACATCAGGGTCGCTAAAACCCCACCGCCCGGCACCACCCATTGACCGGCCATATAAAAATTGTCCAGGTTGGGAAGCATCCGCTTTACATTCGTGCTAAAAATCTTATCAGTGATGGCGAATCCTTCATAAGCGCCCTGGCGGTTGCGAGTATACCGCCACCAGGTATAAGGGGTGGCCACATTGGTCATTTCCACCTGATTTTCAATTCCGGGCCATATCTCATTTAAGCCGGCCAGTACCTGCTTGGATAGGTAAGCTTTTTCTGCTTTATACGCGTCCTTATCCTCACGGATATCCTTCCAAGGCTGCCATTCGGATTCGATCATCACCTGCAGCACAGTTTTACCTGCCGGGGCACAGTCCGGGCAATAATTAAAGATACGGATGACCCAACAGTCACTGTCGAGATAACCTGCGTTAATTTTTGTTTTGGGTTTGAGCATCATGATCGAGGGGTCTTGTGCAAAACTGCTAGCAACACCGTAATTAACAAGAACAATGGGCTTAAACAAAGGCCATTCCGCATGCAGTTTCGTTAATTCCGGTGTCAGATAACGACCTTCCAAGAGGTTATAAAGTGTCGAATATCCATCTGCCGCCGATACAACATGGTCAGCATGATGAGTCTCACCATTTACAAGGCGCACGCCCACGGCCTGATCTTTTTCAACCAAAATTTTATCCACGGTGGCGGCATACACAACCTGGCCGCCTGAATCTATAAACCGTTTTTCCAAGGCCCGGGCAAATCCACCCGAGCCGTCCTTTCGGACTGCCATGTTACCGCCTGCCAGGGCCCCCAGAAGAATCATCACAAATACGACCGGTACTTCCGGCAAAAACAGGTTTCGGAACACATGCCGAAGCCAGGGATCGTGCAGCTCTTCAACCACCGTGGCTATGGGTTGCAAATACCAACCAGCATAGTAACGCAGGGTCTTGCGAATGCTGAACATCATTTTAATAGTGTCCCACCATCTGTGCATGTCAGCTGGCTTTTGCATGGAAGCAACCAAATTGGAACACCGGAAGGCCCTGGCACCTTTAAAAATTTTATCGATAAACGGGGCATCTTGTGGAGAGATCCGTTTCATGTTGGCAGCAACATCATCGAGATCCTGGGTGATATCGAGGTTGCGCCCATTGGCTGCATCCACAAATCGGCCGTAGTTGACTATTTCCTCAAATTGGTCAGCTTGATAGATGCCCAATTGCCGATAGAGCTCGTGGTCAGGCTGACCCGGCCGAAAGCCCATGTAAAAATGGATGCCGCCGTCAATGGTATAGCCCTGGCGTTTCCATTGGGCCGCAACCCCGCCGGGGTGGCGAGCATGTTCAAATATGGTGCATTGAAAGCCATTTCGTTGGGCATAGATCCCGGTGGACAGCCCGCTAAGACCGGCGCCGATAATAATAACCGTTGGTTTGGACATGGTGTTCTCCTATGAAAATAAAAAATTCGGTTTTTTAATTAGCTGGATTTAGAACCAATTGATTTTTGATATAGTTTAGGCATAGAGACCGATATTCTTTGAAGGACAGGGGATTGAAGCCGATATTGCGATACAAAACCAAGCCTTCGATTAGCGCCATCAGTCCAAAGGCCGCCTCTTCTGCATCCAATTGGCGGAATTCATGGGTATTAATACCATGATCAATGATGGTCTTGGTCCCTTCCAGATAGGTGCGATATACGCTTTGATAGACTGTCTCAAACGCTTCGTCCAAGACTGTTCGACCCAGAAAATGGATAAATACTTTTCCCAATTTATCGATGGGATAGACGAATTCTGAATCTGCTCCTGGTTGCACTTTATTTTTTAACTTGGGATCATGTTGCCAGAGTTGCAGGGTCACCTCGCTATCAGGGAAGCATACGTCAATTACAACGCTTAGCATTTCCAGGGCCGTCATGTCCGCTTGGATCAAATCTGCGATCTGCTGATAGTAGGATTCTAAAAAGGCCTGGAATGATTGATGCAATAGATCATGTTTGCCGGAAAAATAATAATTGACCACCCCTTTGGAAATGCGGGCCTTCTTAGCTACGCCATCCATGGTCAGCGCTTCTAGACCTTCATCGGCAACAGATTCAATAACAGCCCGAATTACCTGGGCACGTCTGATGGGCTCCATTCCTAATTTGGGCATGATTTTTTCCCTTTTGTTTTGATGGGCAATGTTGTTTTATTTATACCGACCAGTCGAAATAAAATATACTCATTGTCATCTGTTTTGTAAAGCATTTTTTGGG
Source organism: uncultured Desulfobacterales bacterium (assembly GCA_964633115.1). Lineage (GTDB taxonomy): Bacteria > Desulfobacterota > Desulfobacteria > Desulfobacterales > B30-G6 > B30-G6. The sequence goes on along the minus strand of CAZWEO010000015.1, from coordinate 49,666 downwards.
TTAGTGATAAAATTTCTTGACTTTAAATAAAATTACTATATATTAAATGATAAATATAACAATTTAATAAATAGCAAATAGGTTTAAAATGAAAATATCTCAAAAGCAGCGCAAAATAGTTCGTCGCAAAATCATTGGCGCGTGTGTGGATTTGATGATCGAAAAAGGTTTCAAAGCCGCAACCATGCGGGAGATCGCCAGACGTAGTGAGATCGGTGACGCAACCATATATAACTACTTTCCCACCAAGGAATCGATTTTATTCGCTTATTATGAGGATCATTTCCTTGATTGTGCTAAAAAGTTGCAGGCCATCGAGGAGTTCAATACCTATTCTTTTCAGGAGCAGGTGCAAACCTATTTTGAGACCAGCTTGACCTTATTTTTGCCGGATCGGGAGTTTGTGGCACTCAGCTATAAAACAGTTTTCTTCTCCCTGAGCCAGAATTATCAGTTGTTCGAACCCATCCGCAGGCAATTTTTATTGGCAATCAATGACATGCTCGAGGCGGCCATCGAGGTGGAAGAGCTGCCAGCGCTTGTTTTTTCCGAATTTATTGTGCAGCTATTCTGGGATTATTACATTGCCATGTTGGCATACTGGTTGGCAGACAAATCCCCCCAATTTGAAGACACCAGCATCCTCATTGATAAAAGCATGGATTTGGGTGTTTCCCTGTTAAAATCAGGCATCGCCAACAAAATGTTCGACCTTGGGATTATGTTGTTCAAGACCCATGTGCTCAGCAGACTGCCAAACCTGAAAAATCATGTTGATCTAGCGCATAAGGTTAAGCGCGAATTCATGGGAAATTAATTTGAGCGTTTCAAATTAATAGGAAATTTTTATGCGCACGGGCATACCTCAAAATAAATGGCAACGATCCATTTCGGGTGGAAAAACGGCCATTAAGGTTGGTGGCAAGATGCTAAAGTATTTTGCCGAAAAGCCCTTTTTGGACCGCCAAAAGCAAAAAGCGGCCAAACAAAAAGCGCAGCGCGAAGGGGCTCACATATTGTTTCAGGGATTGAGTCTGCTGCGGGGGACCGCCTTAAAAATTGCCCAACAACTCAGTTTTGAAATCGATATTTTCCCGGAGGAAGTACGCCGGGAGCTGGAAAAATCTTATCACCAGGTGCCGCCATTAAATCGGGCTTTGATCCGTAAAGTTATCATCAATGCCCTGGGCGAGTTGCCCGAGAAGCTTTTCGCATCTTTTGAATCCGAGGCTTTTGCCGCAGCCAGCCTGGGTCAGGTACATCGCGCCCAGTCGCAAGACGGCCAATACCTGGCCATCAAAATTCAGTATCCTGGAATTGATCGCACAATTGCCAGTGATATTCGCTTGATAAAAAACCTGTTGCGACCGGCGGATGACTATCATCTGTATCGATCCGCTCTGGATGAAATCGAAGCCCATCTCCTGGAAGAGATCGACTACCAAATGGAATCCCTGCATTTGGTCTATTTCAAAGAAAATTTGAAACTTTCTGACGTGGTGATTCCAGAGGTATTTCAAGATTATTCTTCCGGGACTATCTTAAGTCAAACCTACTTGGAGGGTTTGCCGCTGGATGCCTGGATAAAAACCGGTCCTTCCCAAAAGGCGCGCGATGCCGTAGCCGCTACCCTAAACCAGATATTTTTCACCGGACTCTACGAGCTCAATAAGATCCATGCCGATCCAAACCCCGGCAATTTTATTATTGCCGATAATTTATCTATAGGTCTGGTGGATTTTGGTTGTGTCAAACGGTTAAACCCAGAATTTGTGGATCATTATCGGCAGCTGCCGGCAACTGCGGTTAATCCCGATAAGGAAAGATATTTCGAATTGCTGGAGGCGTTCGGCATGATTCGCGCCAAACTGGATGACCAAACCAAGCAACAATTTTTTGAAACCGTTGTCACCTTCAGCCAATGGTTTGAGAAATTGTTTGTGGACGAGTTTTTCGACTTTGGCGCCAACCCGGGTTTTTTCGCCGAAGGCCGTCAACACCTGGATAAAATATATCGATTGCGCAAGCATGTGGATATGAATCCCAATTTTGTCTTTCTAGACCGCACCCGCTATGGGCTCATGCGCATTTTTGAAATGCTGGGGGCACGGGTTAGGATGCGAAGCCCATATGAATGGGAATAAAATCGCTTCGCGATTTTATGAGAAGCGACTTTCGTCGCTTCGACTCGTGCATACTCCAAGGATCGAAACATGAAATGATTCGGGATAAATGCGAAATTCAAATAGATGCCGTACCGGAAGCGGTTTTTGACTTGATTGAAACCATGCCCAACAAGTTTCCTGTTTATTCAATTGTCAAACAGGCTATTCTCTTCGTCCCAGCGGCAGCGGAACTACGCTGAGTTTTGATCTGATATCGGAGTCGTCGCGTTTTTCGGAAAGGATTTATTGGTTTTTAATAAAACCGTTTCATTGCTTGTTGGCGAGAAAAGTTTTACGGGTTATCAAGCAACGCACAGAAACTAGTGAGAATATATGAAAATTCTAGGGATATGAGTAACATGGATATCGAAAAAGATTGGGGTCTTATTAAATCTATTTGTAGAGATGGGATGAAAAGCAGCAGCTATTTCGCGATCGCCTCCACCAACCCGGATGGCTCGCCGCATGTAACCCCCATTGGATCGCTATTGCTATATGAGCAGGGCCATGGGGTGTATGCCGACGAATACCCGGCCGCCTTGTCGCAAAAAATCCGCGCATTTGTGTGCTGGCAGTGAACAGTGGTAGGAGGTTTTGGCCTAAGAAGGTATATCCTTAAAGGTAATTTTCAGTTGGTAAATACCGTCTTGAACACGGGCATCCATTGGCAAACGACCTTTCTCAAAAACCTTAATCATCCCGGTATTGGTTTCAAGTACTTCGGCCGTAAAACCTTTTAATCCGCGCTCTTTTGCCAGTCGAACCAACATGAGGTAAAGGTATGTCCCAATGCCCAGGCCGTGATATTTTTCATCCACCACAAAAGCCACATCTCCGTAGCCACTTTGCTCGCTTCTCATATAACGCGCTTCAGCAATGATTTCTCTCTTTTCAGTTTCATCCACAAGGGCAACAATAGACAATTCACGGCTATAATCGATGTTGACATACGCTTGCATCTTGTCATGGGGCATGGTTGTAATGCGGAAAAAAAATCGTCGCAGGACGGTCTCGTCTGAAAATCGATAGAAGAGACGCCGCATGGCATCTTCATCCGAAGGTTTTAAAGCCCTAAACCGAACCTTTAAACCATTTCGGAAGGTGTGTTTAGTAGCAATCTCGGCTGGATATAGATGCACGCTCTGGGCTATAAAAATCTGATCCGGAAACAAAATGTTATTTTCTTTGGCCTGCTCGACCAGGCGTTTTCTTTCCTCCGGGTGGGCAATATCGATTAAGGCTTGGGCCCTTTCGCGAATCGGGCGCCATTTCAAATTGGCTACGCCGTATTCGGTGACGATCATATCAATCGACTCTCGAATACCAAACTGATTACGAAGATCTTTCAGTCTCAAATGAATATTTGACTCTCCTTTATGGTTTCGGCTCGGTAGCGCAAAAATTGTTCGCCCTCCGGGAGAAATTCCCGCTCCAGTATACAGATCGGTATATACACCCGGTCCTGATTCAATGTCGCCTTCATCCAATCGAAGGCTAACCCTTCCAAACAAATCAACTTCTTGGCATTCATAAATAATTACTAGATTTGAATTGCGGCCTATCTGAACCGGATCAAATATCTCTTCAATGTTTTGAAATTCCAAAAGTGGATTTCGGTCCAGCCAATCCATCAATTGCGGTGTCCCCAAAGCATAGGAAACAACTGTTTTTCCTCGGAAGGCTGCTTTTTTATAGTTACTAACCGCCCCGCTTTTAACCAATTCCATCAAGGCGTCGGTACAGATAATCCCATGGATACCCAAGTGCCTTTTGTGAACCAACTGCTTGGCCAAGGCTTCGAAGAGCGAACCGGAATAAAAAGGGACACAGTCCCCATCCTCAATCAGCCCTGCAATATTCATAGCCACCTGTTCGTAAATATCATCAATGGGCCAACGGTCGAAATAAACCGGCGGTTCGGTAGATTTTATCAATAGGTCAAAGTCCGAAATAGATACAATCGTATCACCGAAAGTGAAGGGTATTTGGGTATTAATTTCACCCACAACCAATGTGGCTTGCTCCATGGCTTCCCGGGCAATATCTACGGCAACGCCAAGGCTGCAATGGCCTTCTTCGTCAGGCGGTGTGATTTGGATAAAGGCCACATCAATCGGAATTCGTTTGGATTTGATAATCTGGGGGATTTGGGAATAACGACCCGGCGTAAAGTCGATGTTTGGTGCAATAAAGGCTTCACTGGCAAACCAGCCGGAGAAAAATGTTCATACCCGGTTTGATTTGGGATATTACATCCTCAGGAGAAACGACAAGGTCTTTCCATTGATATTTAGTTGGCTGGTTCATATTTTCATGGATGTAGCAACCTCGAGTTTCATAAAATCGTTAGGGTGTTCTGTTAAAATTCTGGAGTTTTAAATGATTATAATCCAATAATAAAAAATGGTCATAAATCAATCAATATTTTACTTGCTGAAGTCCAAAAACTAACTAGCAAAATAATTTTGTGGTGGCAATGGCTGCCACCCGGATATGTGCACTATCGTCAATGGCCATGGTGGAAAAGTTCTTGGAGCCAAAAATTGTTTTCATGCATTCTGCGGTGAAAGCCTTGATAAATTAGAACAGAATCGTACAATGGTGCAGCATTAACAAATCAACTTACGATTCCGGTGGGACTAAGATTTTCGGCCCGACGCCTCACCCGATCACCCGCTATCCGGTGAAAAAGGAGTAGAAAAATCTGATTGTATCAATCTCGTAATAATATGCCACAATACGGATAGTGTAAAGAGCGATTATTTGTAAACCAAGCAAACATAAGGAGGATTACCGATGAATGCAGTGACAGAAATGTTAGGTTGTCAGCACCCGATTATCCTGGGAGCCATGGGTGTTATCTGTAACCCTAAGTTGGTGGCAGCTGTCTCTGAGGCAGGAGGATACGGTTTGCTGGCTACGGCGTTTGTCCAGGATAGTGAAGTGTTGCGGAAGCAGATTCAGGAAACAAAAAAACTGACCGGCAATCCCTTTGGCGCCAACATTTTTGCTATGAATCCCCTGGTACCCGATTTGATCGACATTTTAGCCGAGGAGGGGGTTCAGGCTGTTACGGTTTCCGGTGGTTCACCCAAAGGAATCATCCCCATGCTCCATGAAAAAAACATGAAAGCCATTGTTGTTGTTCCGACTGCTGACGTTGCCAAAAAAGCCGAAGCACTGGGGGCAGATGCGATTGTCGCCGAAGGGTCGGAGTCCGGTGGCATGCAGGGATTCAAGGGGGCCTCTACCTTCGTCCTGGTGCCGGCTGTTGCCGACCGGGTAAAAATACCTGTTATTGCGGCCGGAGGAATTGGCGATTCGCGGGGATACAAGGCCGCATTCGCTCTTGGGGCTCAAGGTGTCCAGATTGGCACGCGATTCATTGCCACCAAAGAATGCATTGCGCACAATAATTACAAAAACACCATCGTTGAATCACCGGAAACGGGTACCGGGCTTGTAGATCTTGGACGATTCCGGATCAGGGCACTGCAAACAAAACTCGTTGAAGGCCTGATTCAGGGAACGGAAAACACAGATAAAGTCTTCTCAGGTGAGGCGGTTGAAGCGTCCTGGCTTAAAGGGGACATCGGGGCCGGTGTGTTGCCTGCCGGAGAAGTTTCAGGCTTGATTTCAAGCGTACCCACCGTAAGGGAATTGATAAATACTTTGGTAAGCGGGTAGGACTTTGCCTATTGCGCGGTTGTATTCTTGAGGTTCCCATGCGAAGGTTGAGCATAGAGGTATTTTAGTCTCAGTAGCCGGGATACTTGAAGAGATTAAAGTTTAAAAACAAAAAAGCCGCAGCTTTTGGATGCTATGGGTGGAGCGGGGAGTCCACAAAAATAATAACCGAAAACCTAAAATCAGCCGGCTTCGAAATAGTGGATGAAGGGCTAAAGGTATTGTGGAACCCTAACAATGAAAGCGTCGCTAAATGCAATGAGTTTGGTGAAAAGATTGCCGACAGTATCTAAAAAAGACAACAATGGAAAAGAACGAAAAGTTATTCTATGGACACGAAAATTCCAGGTAATCTACTAACCACCGCCATGGCTGTTATGCCCCACTTGGACGTAACACGAGCGCTTGAAATGGCACTGTCGCTGGATATACCATTCTGGCCCCAACTGCCAAACTACAGCTACTATGAAGACATGTATGTGCAAGCGGCAGAACATTTTCCGGGGATACTGCTCAATCTTGATCTCGATGTACTATCTATGGATGTATACACCAACGCGGAAATCTTTTCATCCTATGCTAAATCTATTGGTAAATTTTTAGACCGTGGCGGTGTCATCGTGTGGGGTATTGTTCCCACCGGTTTTGAAGCTTTTGCCCAAGAAAAAATTCCCTCTTTGATCAAACGTCTCGAAAATGTCTGGGAATATCTATGGTCCAAAGGTATTGACCAAGAACACCTGATCAACAACAGCATGATCTCACCGGCCACCTGCTGCTTGGTTAACTCTGACAGAGAACGCACCGTGGAAAGAGCCTTTAGCTCTGTTCTTAAAATAGCTGAAATCCTGCGAGATAAATATTTACATTAGAAAGAGATAGAAATTCCATTTCATCTAAGAGATTTTTCACTTTAGTCTGTTGAGTTCAGCCGGCAAAAAGCGGCAAGGAGCGGATCAAGAGATCCAAAATATGTGTCCAGAAAGCCACTCTCTAGGCCTGGTAAGATTCAAAGAAATCGCGATGATAAAGCCCTGAATTGGGCGAAAGGCCGGATCCGCTGGACTTGGATAAGTCCGATTCAAGCGCTTTCTTCACCTTCTTTGTTCGTATAAAAAGTTGCATTTTTGTTGTAATTATTCTATATTATCTTTGTTTTATCTTCTCACATTCTTGTCATTCAACATTCTAATACTTATCAGAATACATCAGATGCTCATAGGTTGAAGGCTGATTTTAACCCGGCCTTGATAATTGATGGATCAAGCACCCACACGGCTGTAGACAAGCGCAGTAATTGCAAGAAGTGTATTCGGCATTATCTTAAGTCAAGGGTTTTGAAAAATCGCATGGTTCCAAAACATTTTTATATCGTTTCAATTTTGCATTTCAACTTTCTGAAATTAAATAATTTCGCGTGAACAAGGCCCATTGAATATTTAACCTCAGGCTTGGCAATGTTGAGGTTAACAGCCCATCATATTCGAAATAGCGGAGGCAAAAATGGCAAAAGAAATGAGTTCCGAATTACATCGCCATGTGGAAGAGGTAAAATCTGGCAAAAGGTGTTTTGAGAACGCATTCGAGGGCGTTTCCAGGATGATTCTTGAGAGTGAGCTCGGCAAGGTTACTGTCAATGGGAAAACCACATATGATTTCAGTATATTCCGTAAGGGGAAAAAGCACGTAATCGGCATGTATGATGAGATCAACAGTTTTGTATCGTACGTGAAAGATGCTGCTGAAGGCGGTTCTTCCAAGGAAATGGCCTATGTGCTGGTGGGTGAGCCCGGGAACGGCAAAACGTTTTTTGTTGAATTTGTGTGCCAACAGTATCGCAATTTTTTATCCATCGATCGCAATCGAAAGTATACTTTTCAGTTCAACGGTATTGATAAACTCGGCCGCTATGGTCAAATTACCAGCATTGAATCACAAACCTATGAGGATCCAATGGTCCTATCCATGAATCTTTATGAGACCCAAGATGAAAATAAAGAATTTATGGCCAAGGAATTTGACTTTTCGGATCGAGAGATCGAAATCCTATTTGAAAGCTATCGCCCCCTGGGTGCCTGTTCGGGCTATATTTGGAATAATATCAGGCGGCAGACGGATGCCAATCTGGCAGAAATGTTGAACTTTGTGGAAATTATACCGGTTCCCTTAACTGAAAGTTTGGGAACGGTTACCGGCAAATATCCTGCCAAGGACAAAATCACTTCATCGGCCGTGGATCTCCTGGGCGAAGAGTCTATCCAAAGATTACTGCATATCATTGATACCAATAACCCCTATCGTTTTGATTTGAGGCGCGGAGCTTTGGCACGCGTGGCAGGCGGCGGCATTCATTTTAGCGATGAGATATTTAAAAATAAAAAAGATTTGGTCCAGGTATATCTGGGTGTCATCCAAAACCGTACCATTGAAATTGATGGATTCAAGTGGCCGATTGACACGCTTATCGTGGCCACCAGCAACAATTCAGAGTTCAACCGATTTTTAGAGGAAAAGGAAGAAGCCCCGATTGTGGACCGATGCCGCATCAGTTATATATCCCATAACACCGATTATAAACTTCAAAAAGATCTGACCAAATATGCAATTGGGTCCGAAGCCAGGACCACCCTGACACGCAAGGAATTGCACCAAGATCCCAACCTGAATTATGCCGCATCGGTTGCGATCGTACTTTCCAGGCTGTCGCGCTCGGAAAAATTAACCCCTATTGAGACCATGAAACTGGCGGCCGGCGAAGTGGCTGGTGAAAAGAGCATTAAAACGCTTTCCGAGGTTATCGACACCCTGAGTCAGAATCCCGATATTACACTGCGGTTTGGACAAAAAGGATTGGGGCAGCGGAACTTGGGTCGTGCCATTCAATTGCTGATCGAGAGCTCTGAAACAAACGAAGGTCAATGCATGTTCGCCTATGACATTTTCAAATCAATCGAACGCATCATTCTCGACTATGTAACCGACGCCAATGACCGCATCAAGTATCTGGAAGATCTGAAAACAGCGAAAAGCTTGTACCGCGAACGCATCATGACCGAAATGTTCAATGCCTATATGGATGAGCCCCTGGCAATTCGGAAAGATGTTTTGAACTACGTCAATATGATCATCGGTATCGATGCCGAGAATTTGGGACCGGACAAAATGTGGAAATATAAAGACCCGCAGACAAGTGAATTCAAAGCATTGAAGGTCGACGAACGCTATATCAAGAGTGTTGAAGAGCGCTTGGGGCTCAAAACGGAAGAACAGCGCGATTCTTTTCGAACCTCGATACGAAAAATATACGGGCAAAAGATGTCGGTCGATCCGGATTATGATTTCATGGACAATTTGGAATTGGTTAAGGCGGTAACGGATGTTAGACTCAAATCAGACATAGCTGGTGCCGGTAGTCTGATCGGAGCCCTAGCCAACAGAACCAATGAAGAAAACCAGAAGCTCTATGACCGCATGATCGATACCATGCTGAATAAACTCAACTATTGCCGGACTTGTGCCCAAAAAACCATCGAGTATTTTTGTACTCAAGAAGATGAGAAATAAGGTGGCATCATGGATCCAGAGGCCGGTATGATATATAAGCGTTTGAAAAAAAAGGGTTTGTCTCCTGATCAAGAGCAAATAATTCTCAAGGAGCTGAATTCGGAAGGCACCCATGCACCCATAGCGCCCGATTATTATCTTGGCGGATTCCGGGTTAATCCCAAAGGTTTGTATCAATATACCGATTTAACGCATTTACAGCAAATGAGTGCTTATTTAGACAATTATCATGCATGTCTAAAATCAATTGACGAATTGCTAGAAAAGGATCAGCAACGAGAAAAGGATGGATTCCCCCGTAAAATACGCGTGGGCAAGATGGTCAAACCACGTAAAGGCGGCAAAGAAAAAGTCGTTGTGGTGCCCACAACCGTGGAGGAGAAATTTATTCACGACCCCTCCATGGATGAATCTGAAGAAGGTGAGGGGCAGGGAGGTTCCGGGAGTGGTGAAGAAGGCGAAGTCATTGGTGAGCAGCCAGTCCACGACCCGGAAAACGGGAGTGGTGCCGGTCCCGGTGAAGGCGAGGACGGTGCACACGAAATCGAATCGAGTGCCTATGATCTCGGCAAAATATTGACCGAAAAATTTGAATTGCCCAACCTAAAGGATAAGGGCAAAAAACGATCGCTCACACGTTATACCTACGACCTCACCGACCGCAACAAAGGCTTTGGGCAGGTACTGGATAAGAAGGCAACCCTCAAAAAGATTGTGGAAACAAATATTAGCCTGGGGCGGCTGTCCAATCCAAGGCAGATAGATCCTACCGAGTTTCTGATTTCACCCACCGACATGATATACCGGGTGCTTTCCAAGGAAAAGGATTATGAGTCCCAAGCGGTGGTATTTTTTATTCGTGACTATTCCGGTTCCATGCAGGGTAAAGTAACTGAATTAATCGTGGGGCAGCATGTGCTTATTTATAGTTGGCTTTTATACCAATACGCCCGCCAAGTTGAAACGCGATTTATCTTGCACGATACATCCGCCAAGGAAGTGGAGGATTTCTATACCTACTACAATTCCAAGGTGGCTGGTGGAACCAAGGTGGTGGCTGCCTTTCAGCTGGTCAATGAGCTGGTGCAGGTCGAAAATTTAGCAAAAGATAATAATATTTACATCTTCCACGGTACCGATGGTGATGACTGGGATACCGAGGGCAAAGAGACCATCCCAGAGCTGAAAAAAATGCTGACCTATGCCAATCGGGTAGGGATCACAATTGCCGAACATGGCAGTGCCCAAAGTGGAAATACCGAGGTAGGAAAATATCTGAAAAAGTCTAATTTACTGGATGAACAACCGGCTCTACTGAGACTAGATACCATGAAGGAAGATGCAAACGAAGCCCGCTTGATAGAAGGAATTAAAACCTTGATATCCGAGTGAATTCATATGGAGCTTATCAACCAGCATACCAAGAAAATAATGGAGGGATGTAAAGTCCGTGCAGCCGATGCCGGGCTGCGATTCCAAGATGAATCCCTTGAATATATTGTAACCAACCGCGATCTCCTTGAGCTTTCCCCAAAAGTGATGATTCCAACCTTGTATGATTATTGGGTTCATGATGTTGAGATTCTGAAAGGGAAGGGAAAGTACGAACTCTATCCGAGCAATCCTTATGAGACTGTAATCAATACCAGACCCGCCATATCCTTTTACAACGACAACAACCCCGATTGGCTTAACGTCATGATATTCTATCATGTACTGGGGCATATCGATTTTTTTCAAAACAACGCCTTTTTTCGTCATACATGGGATTATGATTTTGCCGGCCAGGCTTTATCAGATAAACGTGTTATCGCCCGGCTCAGGTCAGAACACGGCCGCTGGGTGGACTATGTCATTGAATTTTCGAGAGGAATCGACAATCTGGTGGGGTATTATAATGAGTTGACGCTATTAAATGAATTTCAATCGTCAACCAAAATGAGTAAAATCGATTTTTATTTTGATATTTTTTTGCAATCGGTTTTAAAGGTCACTATCAATGACTATATCAAGGAGATTGAACGATATAATCAATGTGTTCGGGATGAAAAAGCCCGCTGCCAAGATTTGTTTTTTGCAGAAATAGAACTAACACATCCTGAATTTGAATCTGTGTATCTGAAACGCGTCCAAAAACCACTTCCCCGCCATAGAGACCTATTGCAGTATATCATGTCGAAATCCAAGTTTTTAAACAGCGACGAAAATCAATGGATGAAGACAGTCATGCAAATCGTGCGCAAAACGTCCCTGTTTTTTCAACCCCAAATACGTACCAAAATTATGAACGAAGGCTGGGCAAGTTTCTGGCATGAGAAACTTTTTCTAGAAGACGAAAGGATCAAGGGCCACGAAGTGGAGTTTGCGAGGGCCCATGCCAATGTCACCTCGCTGCCGCGGGTTGGATTGAACCCATATGCGCTGGGGATGCGTCTTTTCTTCCAGATTGAAGAAATGGCCGACAAAGGCCGCTACGGCTATGATTTTGAGCGTATCCATGACGAAAACCAGCGAAAGCAATTCGATGCCAAAACAGGACACGGCAAGGACTTTATTTTCCATGTCCGTGAAAACTGGTGTGACTCCATGTTCATTAATAGCTTTCTAAACCAGGATTTTTTGACACGCTACAAATTGTTTGTGGCCGGCAAGCGCCTAAACAAGGAACGCATGGTATGGGAATATTATGTAAAGAGTCGTAAACGCGAAGACTATTTAAAAATGTTACGGGGTTCCCTCTATCATCCCCCGCATATCACAATTGATGGGGATAGAACCAATGAAACCAGCTTACATCTGGTACATCAATTCGAAGATAAACCCTTGGTTAAGGAATTCATCGCCAATACCATGATGGGCATCGAATATCTGTGGGGGGGTAGCGTACATCTTGAAACCCATGAGTTGATTTCGGAACCCAAACCAGCCGTAAGTGGACCGCCAACAGGATACTTCTCCATTCCAAAGCCCAAGGAAATAAGCGAGCCTAAAGAACGAAAATGGCAACGGGTTGTGTATACCATGGAAAACAGAAAGCTGACGAAAAAAGAACTAAAAAGGTAGCAAATATGAACGACCAGATAGAAACGGCATTGCAGAATCTAGATCGCGAGATTGGCGATCGCCACGCGCAACCGACGATTTCATTTGCAGAATTTTTACAGATACTGGTCGACAATCCTTATACCGCAATGAGAAATGTATTTCAGATTTTTCATGATATGATCAAGTGTTACGTCAATGAGGAGGAGGACGAATATCCAAACGATCCTGAATCCATCCATTTTGTACACTATGATTGCAGCAAGCTTTTTGTGGAAGGTTCCGATCACCCATTTTTCGCCGACCGTCTGTTTGCCAACCGCTTTATGGCCCAGGTGGAATCTTTGCGGCGGGGAACTCAGCAGAATAAGATCTATATTTTTGACGGTCCGCCCGGATGTGGTAAAAGCACATTTTTAAACAATTTGGTAATGAAATTTGAGGACTATACACGGTCAGACGAAGGATCCCGATTTGAAGCGGTTTGGCGTCTCGACCAAAGAGTTCTGTGTCAACTCACCAAGGACGAACAAGCAGGTTTTCTTGAACGCGTGATTCGTTACACAGGGGACACCGCGCTACCCGAAAACACGGATGAAGCTGATAATGAGACGGTATTGCCCTGCGCTCTGGAAACGGATGATATGATTCGGGCGGAACACCTAAAAAATCCGATCAACGGTAACTTTATCGAGATCCCCTGTCCCAGCCATGACCATCCCATTGTAATGATTCCAAAGGATCATCGTCGCAAATTTCTCGATGCCCTGCTGACCAACGATGAATTCAAATGGAAACTCTTTACCGAAAAAGAGTATGAATGGATATTTAGAGAACATTCCTGCACCATCTGCAGTTCCATATACGGAGCGCTTGTGAGGCGGCTAAACAGTCCCATGGACGTTTTTAAAATGCTCTATGCACGTCCCTATCAGTTCAATCGGCGTTTGGGTGAAGGTATCAGTGTGTTTAACCCCGGCGACCGGCCCATCCGTCAAAACATTATGGGTAATCCCGTCCTGCAAAATCGTATTAACAACCTATTAAGAGACAGCAACCAGGTTAAGTATATCTTTTCCCGTTATGCCAAGACCAACAATGGTATCTATGCCTTGATGGATATAAAATCTCACAACATAGATCGTTTGATCGAACTGCATAATATCATCAGTGAAGGGGTCCACAAGGTTGAGGATATCGAGGAGAATGTGAACTCACTCCTGATTGCCCTGATGAACCCGGAAGATAAGAAGAATATTCAAAATCTGCAATCTTTTTCCGATCGAATTGAATATATCAACATCCCCTATGTGCTGGATTTGAATACGGAAGTGGCTATCTACCGAAATATTTTTGGAAAACATATTGATGATCGATTCCTACCGCGCGTATTGCATAATTTTACACGCGTCATTATTGCCACCCGCATGTTAATCAAATCTGAAGCCGCTTTGGAATGGATCGGCGATCCCAAAAAGTATAAGCTTTATTGTGATGAAAATTTGCAACTATTGAAAATGGAGATCTATACCGGCCATATACCTTCGTGGCTTACAGAGGAAGACCGCAAACGATTTACGGCCAAGCGTCGTCGAAAAATTATCGCCGAGGCTTTACTTGAGGGCAACAAAGGCTTATCCGGAAGAGATTCCATTAAAATATTCGGTCAGTTTTATTCAAGATATGCCAAAGAGGATAAGCTTATCGATATGTCCACCATGTGCCTATTTTTTAGTAAGGTACGTCGCGATCTTTTTAAGGAAATCCCCGAGAATTTTCTAACGTCTTTATTGGTTATGTATGACTACACCGTATTACAAGAAGTCAAAGAATCGCTGTATTATTACAATGAGGAGCAAATATCAAAAGACATTCAGAATTACCTTTTTGCCACTAATTTTGAAATCGGCACCAAAGCGAAGAGCAGTTATACGGGTGATGAAATTGAAATCAGCGAAGTCTTTTTCTCAGCAATCGAAAACCATCTGTTGAGTGAGGAAGCCAATGAAGCCGACAGGCACTCTTTTCGTGAGGATACTCAGAAAACCTATACGACCAAAACGCTCACTCAGGAGGTCATGATGGAGGGGATCCCGATTACCGAAACCGAACTCTACCAGTCCCTGCATGAGCGCTACATTCACAATTTAAAGGAAAAGGTCATGGAACCTTTGCTTAAGAATGAAAACTTTCGTCAAGCTATCAAAGATTTCAATGAGGATTCTTTCAAATCTCACGACGAGCGCATTCGTGAGGACGTCACATTTCTAATCAATAATCTGTGCACCAAAAGTAAATATACTGAGCAGGGTGCCAAAGAGGTATGCATTTATGTAATTGACAATGATCTGGCTCAAAAATATGCTAAGTCTTAGTCCTGAATTGAAAAATTGGGTAGACAATGCCATAATATTGACATTTTTTCATACTGCTCAGAAAACCGGTTAAGGCGCCGAAATGCTCATCGGAAAAAAATATTCGGTTGTAATTGTTTGCAATAAATGTGGGTTATGAAAAACGGAATAAGTTTTTGACACAATTGCATGCAAATTGCATGAATAGAAGCAGTGAATGATCATTTGATCAAATGAGAAAAAAACTAAGCACGCTGCCTACAGGAATATTTTAATATTTCCCCGGAAAGGAAAATTAAAAGTTCCCTATGTCTCTCCCGGAAAGAGCAGCCTTGGGGAGTTCCTGTCGCTTGGATCAGAGTCATGTCACCGATGGTTCATGGTCCAATAACAGAGGATGGTGGCCTCGTTGCGGAAAGTGTTTAGACGGTATACGAAGGTTAGTCGACGTTCGACTAACCTTTCGTTTTTGGGACGTATGTAGCGGTTGTCAAATTAATGTTCTGAAAAAAATAGACGTCTCGCTTTTCCTTCGAATCGGAACGTTATTATGACAATAGCTATAATGGAAATATTTCGAACAAAGCCTATGTTGTTAGCTTGCCCAAAGGGAAGTAATTCGTATAATAACTACCAAGGTTAAAAGGGTAAAGATAAACAAACTACTTAATACCTGAATCCTGCATGAACTTTGATAAACTTCTTGCAAAACTCCATTACTAACGGATTCAGAGCCAATATCAATTTATGTTCAATCATCCTATTAGGTTAAAAGGTTGATAGCCAAATTTAATTATCAAATTTCACCCAAAGGGCGGACCGGAGGCTCCCATATGCTGCGTTACCAAGGATTCGAAGTAAAACACTACGACTTCACCCTTGGATGCCTTGCCTATGGAAGCCTCCAACCCGCGCAAGATCCAGGTATAAAATTTTTCAAATCCGCATAAAGGAAACAATTATGCATCAATTCGACAGGGATATTCGACTTCATACGGAAACGGATCGGTTGTTTTCAGGAATCATTGCCGATAACTGGTCCATCAATGGTGTTCCCGACGGGGGCTATTTGATGGCTTTCAGGAGACTTGTCGGGCACATCAGAAATGCGGGGCTATATCAAGTTTAAAGATGACCGGCCTTTTGATATTTTTGGTATTCTCCTGGCTGCCGATTCGTTTCCACCAGCAGTTTTAACCAGTCAAGGCATGGTTGCCTGGGTACCGACCCTGGAGTTTTCGGTCAATGTTCGAAACATACCCCAAACAACATGGTTGAAATGTATTTTCCGGACACGTTTTATTACCTGCGGTCTTTTAGAAGAAGATGGGGAAATTTGGGACCAAAACGATCAGTTGATCGCCATATCAAGACAGATTGCGCAATATCGCACAGCTACATAATGGTTTCGAATATTATACATGCTACTGATTGAAGGGTTTGGCTTTGAGACATCTATACTGCTGGATTGCGATGCTGCCGGATGCGCGCGGGCGAGATTTTAGCAAGCTGAATCGGTTCGAATCGATCAAAGCCGGCAGACCGCCGTTGTGAAGATAGTGACGGAAATTTCGGTAATGGCGGCGACCGGCCAAGAACTCAATCGTGCTGATGCCAAGGCGCACATGGGCATGGATCTGTTTCAAATCTGCAAAGTCTACAATTAGCAGATGACCATCGGGTTTAAGGACCCCATAAATCTCATCCAGCATGCCGACAGCCACAGACCAGCCGCATTCATGCAAGGCAAAGGATATCATAACCAGATCAAAAGAGGCTGGTTGGAAAGCCATGGCTGTGCCGTCCTGTAACAAACAGACTGCAGCCGGGTTTGACTGGCGACATTGACGCAGCATGGGCTCGGAAAGATCGATGCCGACGGCGTTAATATGGTGATTTGCCAAGAGACCTAGCTGGTCTCCCGTACCACAGGCCACATCCAGAACCAACCCAGGTTTTATGGCAAGGACCATCTTGAGTACATCGCGGCGGATGGTTTTAATAAATGGCCGCAACAAGAAATCATACCACGGGGCAATATATTGGTAGTCTTGCATTACTTGGCTTTCTTAACCCGGAAATAAAATCGTAGATGCGATTTAATGCAACGCGGCGTTCGGCGCTTTGGTGCAAACGGCATGCCCAGCGTCGGTTTGGCGGGTTTATCCGCCGTTGGGTTGCGGCAAAATTTCTATCCCTTAAGTTTTACGGAAACAGCGCTGCGATCAATGCCGATTCGTCATGAGTGCATCCACAGCGGCTTTCAACTCTTGCATGCCGGTTCTAAGATCTGCACGGGACGGCGAAGGAGTGGCAAGCCAGGTCTTGAGCGGCAGCCTTTGGAGTTTTCTTTTCGCCGTCACGACTGCGTGCAGCTTCACGCGCCGTTTGCCGGCACGAATGGTCAACCGTCTCGTGAGTCTAGAATATTTTACCCGACTGATCGAATCGCCCGGCAAAAAGAGAGACTCAACCGGTGATGTCAGGGTGATGCCATCGGCAGTGACATCGGCATAATGCATTTCCGCCGTCCGGCGTCCCATGAGAAAAAACAGTCCCGTCCAGGTCGGAATCATCAGCACCAGCAAGACACCGATTCCCTGCAATCCCAAGGCCAGGACAAACACGACAATCTCAATCACCAGTTTTACAAGATCAGGCGCCTGGAAATGCGCTTCCGTCCACGTGCGAATTGCTTCAGGCACCAACAGATACCCACCAGCTACAAAGGCCGCCAGCTGGGCCAACAACATCAATGCGACCCAAAACTTGGCACCGCGCCGTCTTGACAGAAAAAAACTTTTGCCTACCGGCAAGGATTGAAACCGGGGCCCCTTGAAGGCGGAAATAGTGTAGTAGCCCAGGTTTTCAAAAAGCGAGTACATCACCGGTACGACCACCAGGGTCAGCACCGTGGCGAAACCGATGCCGAAGATGATCACCACCCCCAATCCTTCCCACAGCTTATCAGTAATGGTCAGGATAATGATGCCGCCGATGGTCGAGAGGGTGGTCGAAATAATGGGCCGCAGTCTCTGCTGTCCGGCAGCCGTAATTGCCTCGAAGAGAGTCATTTGTTCCTTGCGCTTGTTGTTGATGCAGTCAACCAGAACGATGGAGTCGTTGACTACGATGCCGGTCAGACCCACCAGGCCGACAAAACTCATGATCGAAAAATTGTTGCCGGTGACCAGCAATCCGAATATGGCGCCCACAATCGACAAAGGCAGGGCCGACATAATGGCCAAGGGCTGAAAATAAGAATTGAATTGCGTCACCAACAAAGCAAAAATAAGGATAAACGCGATCAGATAGGCCAGTTTCAAACTGGCAAAGGATTCCTCGGTTTCCCGGTGCTCACCGCTAAAATCGAAGGTATAACCCTGGGGCAGCTCAAACGAGGATAGCTGCTTGATGAGCTCTTTGGAAATCTCCACAGCCGGCCGGCCTTCGTTTCGTGCTGATACGCGCACAACCCTGCGCCGGTCCACATGCCCGATTCTGCTGATCCCCGGTCCCTGGGAAAACCCGGCAATGTTGGCCAGCGGCACCAGTACACCGGTGTCCGACCGTATCTTGACTTTTTCCAGCATACTGGGCGTGGTCCGTGATGCCGGCGAAAACCGTACGCGTACATCGTATTTTTTGGATACATCCATTTCATCCCGGAACTCCCGGATATCCAGGCCGGCCGTAGCGCCACGCAACGTCATGGCCAGCTGATCCAAAGGGATGCCCAGCGATGCCGATTTCTCACGGTCAATCGTTACCCGCAGTTCTGGAGGGGCATTCTCAAAATCATCTTTGACATCTACTACCCCAATGATGCGGGACAAACGCGTTTTTATCTCGCTGGAAATTTCCCGCAGCACCGCAATTTCTGGGCCGAGGACTTTCACCACAATGGGTGCAAAGGTCGGTGGTCCCCAGGACAGCGGCCGGAAGCGGATGGCGGCACCCGGAATTTTTTCCAAGCGCTCCCGGATGCGCTGCTGAATCTCCAGGTGGGAAGCCCGAGCAAATTCCTTGCCGTCCAGAAGCTCGACGGTAATTTCGGCAAAATGGCTAACGGTACCCTGGCCAAAGGACAATTCATAGGCGCTCTGGCCCCTATATCCCACCGCCGAAACCACCTGGGTGGCCTCTGGTACCATGTCGGTCACGATATTTTCCACCCGTCTGGCGATGGCGTCGGTGGTTTCCACATCTGTGCCCGTGGGTGTTTCGATGGGAATATAGATGTAATCGAAATCGATGTCCGGGAACATTTCGATCTTGACGACATTCATTCCTACCAGGCTGATGGCCCATGCCATACTGCAAATGGTCAGTAAAACAACTACGAAACGGTGGTTCAAGGCTGACGAAACCAGACGCACATAAACCTTTTTTAAAAAGGCCAAGTCTTCCTCGGGTCGCACGATACGGCCATCCTTGACGGAGCGCTTCATGAACCGGGACAGTAACAATGGGTTGGCGATCAAGGAAACGATTAGGGACGCAGACAGCGCAATGGTGACCGTCTTGGGTAAAAAGCCCATGTATTCGCCCGTGGTTCCCGTCATCAGAAGAATCGGCAGGAAGGCGGCCATGGTCGTCAGGGTTGCAGAGATAACCGGTGCGGCAATTTCCGTGACCCCGTCGATGACGGCAGCCAATCGTTCCTTGCCCAATTGATAGTGATGATAGACATTTTCCACCACAATGATGGCGTTGTCCACCAGCAGGCCGATGCAGAGCACCAGGGAGAACCGGACCATGTTGTTATTGGTCTGGCCGAAAACCTTGAGCAGTATGAATGTGATCAGCAACGACAGGGGAATGGATAGGGAGGTAATGATGGAATTCCTGAATCCCATGGCAAAATAAAGCACCACGATCACGATGATCAGACCCGTAACGGCGGAGTTGTTCATGGTATCGAAGCCCTGCTGAATGTATTTGGCCTGATCGGCTGTGACCACCATGCGGACCCCGGCCGGAAAGCGTTTCTCTATGCTTTCGATGGCTTTGCGAACTTTGGCCGATGTTTGCAGAACATTTGCTCCCACCCGTTTTTTTACAGCGATGGAGACAGACGGTTTGCCATCCACACGCGAATAGCTGACGTCCTCCCGGTGTCCGTCCAAGACCATGCCGACATCACCTAAAAAAACTACGCGGTCCCCTCGGCGGATCAGGGGAACCCTTTCGTAATCGGTTACATTTTTGATTTCAGTAAGTGTACGCAGAAGGAAGCGCCGCTCGGGGATGTTGACCATACCCCCGGGAATGTTGATATCCGATTGTTTAACCGCATTGTAAACATCCAGGATCGTCAAGCCAAACTGGTTGAGCCGGTTGGGATCCAGATAGATGTGAATTTCCCGGGTTCTGCCACCGGTCACATCCGTAGAAAGAACTTCCGGCATCAAGGCCAGCTCGTCGGCCACATCTTCGGCCAGGCGTTTGAGTAAAACTGGTTCCAAATCACCGACCACGGATACCAGCATGATAGGAATGTCACTGAAGCTGATTTCCGACACTGTCGAATCTTCTGCCTCTTCGGGCAATTCCTTCTGGGCATCGGTCACTTTATCCCGGACGCGTTGCAGGGAAAGCTCCAGGTCTGCATCCACCACAAAATCGATGACAATCACGGAAACGGACTCGGCTGATGAGGAACGCATCTCGTCCACATCCTTAAGATCGCTCAAAGCTTCTTCAAGGGGATTGGTGACCAGGCTTTCGATTTCGCTGGGCGATGCGCCCGGATACGCCGTGACAACGATGGCATGGGGGACAGCAATCTCCGGCTCACCCTCTTTGGGCAGTGATTGATAGGCGTAGGTGCCGGCGATTATTGGGAGAATTATGACGACCAGCGTGAAGATCCGCCCCTGGCGGATAATGAATCGGAAGATATTCATTGGACCTCGGCCTGATTAAAAGCCGAAATTAGAATCTTGTCCCCCGGCTTGAGGTACTGACCGCCGGTGATAACCAATTGATCGCCTGCTGCAAGGCCTTCACGGACCTCAATCCGCTCGTCTAAGGACAGACCCAGTTTGACCTTACGCAGGACGGCGCGATTGTCCGCACCAATGATGAAGACTTCCTCGCGGTCCGATCGATACAGAACCGTACTCTGGGGTATTAGGATGGCGCTGGGTATCGTAGACGTGATAATACGCACCTTGGCGGTCATGCCTGCTTTGAAGGCCAGGTTGGGATTGTCTATGAAAATTTCAATGCAGAATGTGTTGGTTCTCTCGTCCGCGGCAATATCGATGCGGTCGATTTTTCCTGTGAATACTTCTTCAGGATAGGCCTCCATGACTATCGAAACACTATCGCTTTTATCCAGACGTACATAATCATTTTCGGACAACCAGATTTTGACCCGCATGGGGTTGGGATCGATAATTTTCATCAATGCCTGACCCGCGCTGATCAGTTGGCCGGTCTCGATCATTCGAGCTGCGATTTGGCCGTTGAAAGGTGCCCGAATCCGTGTCTTGGAAAGTTGCGTCTTGGCGATATCCACCAGCACTTTCACCCGTTTCACCGAGGCCTGGGCCGACAGATATTCTGCTTCCGCATTGTCAAAGGTATCCTGTGTAATTACTTCTCGTGGCAATAGACTCTTGGCGCGGTCATAGGCTTTTAGGGCCAGGTCCAACCGGGTTTGTGCCACAGCAAAATTGGCTTCAGCTTCCTTCAGTGCCAGTTGGTGGTCACTGGGATCCAGACGGACGATGACGTTCCTTTTTTGGACCCGATCACCAATATCGGCAGCATAGTTAGTGACGATTCCACCTACCTCGGCGGCGAGGGTCACTTCCCGGTTGGGTGTCAATCGACCCACCACCTCAACAACCATGGGTAGTTGGACTGGTTGGATTTCCATAACACGAACCGGCGTGGGCGCTGGGTCTGCCGTGTTTGTGCTCTCTGGAGGAGGAGAACAGGCATAGAACAGGAATAGTACGAGGAACGCTCCAGAGACTCTTATAAAGGTATTCATTTTAAACCGTGAGTCGCATCGGCGGTAGAAGGGCTACCGAAACGCCATTGAATAGCAGGTTAATTATCCTTAACCATTTGAGATTACGATATAGAAGAGATTGAAGTGAGTGTCAAGGTGTCGGCCCTATTTAAGGCCTCGCTCTAAATATGGCCGACATGCACTCAACGGCGCGCTTGAGTTCTCTGAAAACTGGAACGCCGTGTTCATGGGCATGCAGTTGAAATTTGTGAGCATCCTGGCGGTTGCCCAAAAGCCAAATGAAAAGCGGCTTGTCATGTTTCTTGGCGATGTGCGCAAGGGGGGCGATGTCCATTGATTGCACAAAGCCACCGATAAAGATATGAAATAGCACCGCATCCACACCCGGATCACTGCATACCGCTTCAAAGGCAGTTTGATAAACCTTATCAGGACCGTTTTTTTCAATGGCCGGCCAGAAATCCACTGGATTTGCCGGCGGCATCCATTGCGGGTATACCGTTGCCAGTTTCTCAAGGGTTTCTGAAGATAAATCCGCCACTGCCAGCCCCATTTGATCCACAAAGTCAGCCGACACAATGCCGGCACCCCCGCTATAAGTCAAAATGGCGATACGTCCATTGTTATCGGATGGAATTTGGTCATACCGAGCCCGGGTCCGACACAGATCCAGCATCTGTTTGAAATCATTGGCTTCGGTTACCCCGACCTGGATCAGAGCACCCCGGATAACGTCGGCATCCCCGGCCAGGCTGGCGGTATGGCTCATTGCGGCTTGGGCACCCCTTTGGCTTTTACCCCCTTTGAGGATCACAATCGGTTTGCGGCTTTGTCTACAGGCTTCCAAAAATCGAGGGCCATCGGTTATCGATTCCAGATAGGCGCCGATTGCCTCAGTCTGGGGATCAACAATCAAGTATTCCAAGATGTCGCATTCGTTGATATCGGCTTTGTTGCCCAGAGAGCAAGCCTTGCTGATACCCATGGTGCCATGGCTTACGGTATCGATCAGAAATCCGGCAGACAACATACCGCTTTGAACAATCAGGGAGACATTTCCAGGGATCAATCCGTCATCCCAGATGCTATTTAGTACAAAGGAAAATATATGTCCGTTGACGGCATCCACAAGTCCCATGCAGTTGGGTCCCCAAATTCGAATACCAAATTCTGCCTTGATAGCAAGAAGTTCGGCTTGTAAGGCACGGCCGGTATCACCGGTTTCCGCAAAACCGGCAGATTGGATCATCACACCCTTGATACCGCGGTGAGCACATTCTCGAACTGCAGCCACGGCAATCGCAGCCGGTACAAATACGATGGCCAAATCTACGGGATCAGGAACATCTTTCACTGACGCATAGCAGGTGAATCCATCGATTTCGCTGTAGCGAGGGTTGACCGGGTAGATACCGCCCTTGAACCCGGTGAGCAGATTTTTTAATATATGATATCCCCCTTTGAGCTTATTGGCAGTGGCACCAATAACGGCGATGCCTTGGGGGGTGAAAAAAAAGTCCATAGTAATTCCTTACCAAAAAATTGTTCTAATTTTTTGGTGATGTTTATGCCAATCAATAAGCATGCGTCAATAGATTTCGGATGCTTTTCCTTGACAGAAATTCCTGCCAATCTCTATAGTCTATAATTTAAAGTCGGTTGCAATTAAACATATCGGTACATCTATTGGGAATATTTCAATGAATTCATGCTAAATTGGAAATAAAACCATGGCTAACAAATCCCTGCTGGTAGAGCATAAAGATAAGATTTTAACTTTGGTTTTAAATCGACCGGAAAAGCGCAATGCGCTAACACCGGAGATGCTGATTCAGATATATGAGACTTTAAAGAATGCAGAGAATGAAGATACACGTACAGTGATCATTCATGGCGCTGGAGAGCATGCATTTTCTTCAGGATATGACATATCTGCTATCCCCACAAATGTATCGGCGGAACAGCAAGCCATATTAGACAAAAAAAGCCCCTTTGATCTGGCTATGGATAGCATTATCAGTTTTCCGTATCCGGTCATCGCCATGTTAAATGGCTATGCCTTTGGCGGGGCGTGCGATCTGGCCGTTGCCTGCGATTTTCGTATCGCGGTTGAGGACATCCAGATGGGGATGGTGCCCGCACGCTTGGGCATGGTTTATTTTCCGGAAGGGCTGCAGCGGTTCATCCGCGTCATCGGCTGGCAACATACCAAGGAAATGTTTTTCACAGCCCGGCGTTATAAGGCTAAAGCTCTCAAAAACATGGGGTTGGTGGATGATCTGGTTCCGCGGGAAAAGCTTAAAACCGTAACCTATGCGTTGGCTCATGAGATAGCCCAAAATGCACCCCTGGCCTTAAAAGGGATGAAACAGATCCTGAATCTAATTGCAGACTTGCAAAAACTGGATCCCACCAGCCAACAGAAGGCCGACGCGCTTGTGCAGGCAGCCATCAATAGCCAAGATCTCAAGGAAGGGCAGACTGCTTTTCTTGAAAAACGACAGCCAAAGTTTAAAGGGGCGTAACTGCTTCTATTAACAGTATTTGGATAACAAATCTGTATCGTTCCTGTTGCAATTGTGAACTACAGGATTCGAGGATCCAAGGATTCCAGGGTTCGAGTGATTCCGAGTTTCGGGTTGCGCGTTACATGATACGTGTAGCAACTCGATACTCGAAACCCGCAACCCGCAGTCCCTTGACCCCTGGAACCCTCGAATCCTTGAACCCTACTTAGATATAATGAAAGCATAGAATCAAGAATAAGAAACGCATTTAGAAGAGGATAGAAGTATATGGGCAGTTACCGCGGCCTCATATCATCGGACTGGAGTGAATGCCTGTCACCTAATGGCCCATTTGATTTCATGGCCTATGTCTATCCACAGCTAGAATCGGATCTGTCCGCTATTTTTCGCCAATATACCAGTAATCAGATTACTTTGGGGGATGCCATGCAGCGCTGCCAAAGGCTTCTACCGGCGCCAATAAGCCAAGAACAGATGGATGCTTATCTGGATGCTAGTTTTAAGCACTATACCGGCGTACCCGAGCTAATTGAAGCCTGTCTTTCTAAAAATATCCTTTTTATGATCAACACCACGGGTTCGCAGGGATATTTTGAGCGGGCTATTGCTAAAAAGTTGCTTCCGTGTCCAACGGCATTATCGGCCCACCCGGAAATCAATTTCGGGAATGATGGTGATTCTTATGTCTATTATGCCTTGCAAGAAATTACAGACAAACCCGTCAACACCGAAAAAGCAGCCAAACAATTTCAGATAGCACCACAAAACATCATTGTGGTAGGGGACAGTGGCGGGGATGGCCCCCATTTCAAATGGGCCGCTGACCAGCAGGCAACACGTATCGCCAGTATGGCCAAGCCTTCCCTGAAAGCATATTGTCGGGAGCAGCAGATCAAGATTAATCGATTCCACGGTCTTTCTTATGATGCCGGCGATTCTCGACGGGAGGCCGATGAAATGGGGGTGGATTT
Organism: uncultured Desulfobacterales bacterium; assembly: GCA_964633115.1. Taxonomy (GTDB): domain Bacteria; phylum Desulfobacterota; class Desulfobacteria; order Desulfobacterales; family B30-G6; genus B30-G6. Next base: position 24,367 of record CAZWEO010000015.1, on the reverse strand, counting down.
TAGGGAATTGCTTCCATTTATTATTGAGCGCTTATAAAAGACTGATGGGATTATCTATTTATCTACCTCCATGTCAGGCAATTCAGGCCCAATTTTAAATTAGAAATTTTGAAGGGTAAATTTATGGAACCGGAAAACCATAAAAAAGCTAGTTCTAAAATTAGGGCGAAAGGCGCTCCAGTTGAAAAAGCCCATTTAAACCCATCCATGCAACCATATGAGTTCGACGCCCTTATTTTTGATCTTGATGGCGTTATAACTTCAACTGAGAAATTGCATTTTGACGGGTGGAAGGAAACATTTGATAAACTGATAAATGCGCTTCAGGAAAGCAAATTGCTTCCTCCAGATGCACCTGAGGAATTTAGCAAAAAGCATTATTTGGATTATGTGGACGGCAAACCTCGCTATGATGGTGTTCGTGCTTTTGTCGAATCTTTGGGAGCCGGAGATGATAGTCTTATAGCTAAGGTGGTTGGTCAAGTACAGGATGAGTCAGCCGGCCACATGGGCTCTTCGGCCTTTATTAAATTTATTACCTCGAAAATAAAAGAGAATACGGAGCCCCTGTCTCAAGCAACAACCCTTGATGACTTAGAAACAATGACAGCGCAGCGCGTTAATGATCCTTTAAAGCTTGCCGAGCTATTTGATCATTGCGCAATGAATTCTGGCCATCTTGATATGTTTCTTAAACTACTTGCAAGCAGACCTTTAGAGCTGGGGATCATAATTGTTCGCAAGGTCGGAGATATCAAAGATGCCTGGATTAATGACAGGCTTAATGATGATTCCGTTGAAATAGTTAAATTTCAGCATACGATTGATATGATAAAAGATGCAAAAGAACTAGGCGTCAACGTTGCGGTTGCGTCGTCAAGTAAGAATGCCAAAAAAATTCTTAAAAAGGCCGGCTTGTTTGATTTATTCGACGAACATTTAATTGTTGATGGCATTGTCCGAGAAGAAATGGGACTGAACGGAAAACCGGCGCCAGATATTTTTGTGGAAGCAGCTCAAAGGATGGGCGTGCCTGTGCATAGATCAATCGTTTTTGAAGATGCAATTTCAGGCGTCGAAGCAGGCCGGCAGGGTAATTTCGGGCTGGTGGTTGGCCTTGCGCGTGCCGGTAACCAACAAGAATTAAGAAAAAATGGGGCTGATATTGTACTAACGGATATAGGGGATATGCCAAACCCTCTCCAGGAAATGAATAGCTGGTATAAGGAAAAGCTTCAGGAAACTGGCCAGAGACTGGTATATATCGGGACTCCCATGGAAAGGGATCCGGAGGCGGATCCGGAGTTGTTAAAGGCCAGGTTCAGGGCAGAACAGGCATTGCAAGCGGTTGGAAATGGCTATTTCTGTACAAGAGGAGCAGATTATGAAGAGGAGCAAAGGGCAGATTCGTGGGGATATGCCGGGACTTATTTCTCAACCATTCGCAATACCCGTAAATCCTTAATTGATGGGCAGCCAGTTTATAATGAGGACTTGGTAAACTGTATAAATTGGCTTCCAGTCACTTTTAAATTTGATGATAATGATTGGTTTAAACCGCATGAAACACAACTTTTGAGCTATGAGAAGGAGCTTGATTTCAGAAACGGTTGTTTTACCCGAACACTGTGTTTTCGTAGTCAGAATGGAGCGGAAACTGAAGTTAAGGCACGGCATTGTGTCAGTATGGCGGACAAACACCTGGCTGCCGTGGAATATCGTGTTACCCCGATTAATTATTCCGGTGTGATTACCGTTAAGACAGGTCTGCATGCCGATCATATCAATGACGGCGTTGCGCGTTATGCCAAGCTTGATCAGCGACATTTAAAGAGAATTGCAGAAGGTGGAAAGGAAAACGGGACCTCTTTTGTCAGGGTGCAAACGAATCCATCTCAGGTGCCGGGCAAAGACCTGAAACCGGCGGAAATAACGGCGACTGCACGAATTATTACTGAGCTTGAGGGCAAACAACTAAAACCGACTTTCGAGGTAGCGACGGCTGATCGTCGCGTAGATACGTATTTCAGTCAGAAAGTGGAACAGGGGCAGAAGCTTTTTGTGCATAAGCTAGTCGGCCTGCACACCGATAAGGACAGTGTTGGAAAGTCCGGAACGCTGGATAAGGCTCAAGGCACAGTCGCGGATGTTATTTCCTTTTCGAAAGTGCTTGAATTCTCTGCAGCTAAATGGGCCGAGATTTGGGGTAAAGCTGGTATAGGAATAGTGGGAGATCGGCTGGGACAGCAAGCCTTGAACCTCGCTACCTACCATCTGTTTGTTATGGGTTCAGAACACAACGACGGCGGCATAGGCCCGCGGGGTCTTACCGGGGAAACTTACCGGGGCCATGAGTTCTGGGATGATATTCTGTATTATCCTGGAATTTCCCTTCAAAATCCATTGGTGACCAGATCTCTTCTGGGACATCGTTACAATGGGCTCAAAGAGGCCCGCAAGGCGGCCCGGGAAAACAATTTTCAAGGTGCCATGTATCCTTGGCAGGCAGGCATTGAAGGAGATGAACAGACTCAGGTTACGCGCTTCAATCCGGTATCCGGAAAATGGGATCCAGACAATAGCTGCCGTCAGCGTCATGTCTCTCTGGCAATTGCCTACAATGTAATTGATTTTTTGGAGACAACCGTGGATGTGCAGTTCAGAAGCAGGGGTACGGAAATGGTTCTTGAAATTTGTCGCTTTTTCTCCAGCATGTGTGCACTTGATGCGTCAACCGGCAAATATTCAATTGACGGGGTTATGGGACCAAACGAATTCCATGAGGGTCAGGGGAAAAGGGGTGTCAAGGATAACGCCTATACCAATATAATGCTTGCCTGGATCCTTGAGAGAGTTGAACATCTGGTGGCGGAGGTTAAGGCTGCTAGCCCTGCTGATCTTGAAGAAGCTTACCAAAAAATGGGGATTAGCGCGAGAGAGATGGAGGACGCCTACGAGCATTGGCGCAAAATTCGCCAAAATCTTTCACTTAATCTTAATACAGATGGGGCAATCGCCAATCACTCCGAGTGGTTTAATCTGAAGGGTCCAGATGAAGTTAAAGGCTTGAAAGTAATGCATGGTGGCGAGGAGCAAGATCTGTATTCAATGGTATACAACCAAGGGAGAGCTGACCGCCGCATTCGAGCGGTGGGTATGGACCCTGATGATTATCAGATCCAAAAACAAGCAGACGCCTTGATGGCTTATTATAATCTGGGACCGGATGAATTAAAGCGGGTTGTAAGGATGATGGGATATGAATTGCCAGAGGATCATTTGCTGAAAAATCTTAACCATCATTTGCCGCGCACATCTCACGGTTCTACGCTGAGTTTTATTGCCCATGCGATGGTGCTGGCCAACGCTGGTAGAACGGCTGATAGCTGGGACTTTTTCAGGCTGGCCCTTATCAGTGATTTGTCTGATATTCAGGGGGGTACAACTGCAGAGGGTATTCATCTCGGCGTAATGGGTGGTTGTTTGAAGGGGGTCATAACAAACTTTGCAGGCCTCAATTGGTATGGGGGTAAAATTTCGATCAATCCCAATTTGCCAGCAGAATGGGAATCTCTTAAGTTCAGCGTTCTTATCAGAGGAGATCGTTATCATTTTGAAGTCAGCCGTGAAGAGCTTAAACTCATGGTTGAAAAGGAAGATGGTGCTATACCCAAAGAAGAAAAGCTGACTATTTTGGTACGTAGTCGTCCCGAGATTATTGAGTATGATAGGAAGTATACTTTTAAGCTGATGGATTCGTAAAAAGTCCAATTTCTTCTGCTCACTTATGTGTCTTGACCTATACTTGAATTGATAGAATTGGAAATCGAGGCAGGGCCATTCCTTACAATATAGCATTACAAGCTATAAAAAGCTCTTTGTTCCATTGATGAATTGGAGCTGCGTCATCTCTATCCAAAATAGAGATTTATGTCAGAAATCAAGTATTTTGTGGCCAATGAGCTGATACCATATCTTGTATACGCGCAATTCAAGAATTGTTGAATTTTAGGTCAGTATGTAAATATCTACCGAATCCTTGATAGGTCTGTATTTGAAGCTTCCCCTAAATATACAGATACTATTGACGTGAGGTGAAAATCAACACCCCTGAAAGGCACTGGTAGATAGTTGATTTGGTCATTTTCTAACGTGATTTTAATATCTTATGTTTAATCATAGAACCTCTAAAGCCTGAAAATCTCAATATTTGCTGAAGTCTCCAATTTAGCAGTTGTCCAGACTACTATGATTTGCATTCGAAGCCTTTAAGTCCAGACGATAAATCTGCCTTGACAAAGTTCACATACATGTTAACATATGGGTGCGATGCGGAAAATAGAATTTTACAGAAAAGTTTCAGGACAAAATCCGATCGAAGACTTTCTGGACCAGCTTCCAGCCAAGTCAGCCCAAAAAGTGACGTGGGTTTTAAAACTGGTTGAAGATCTTGATCAGGTGCCGTCAAACTATTTCAAGAAACTTGTGAATACCCAAGATCTCTGGGAGGTTAGAGCCTCTGCTGGGTCCAACATTTTTCGGCTGATTGGATTTTTCGATGGCCCCAATATTGTAGTTGTGGCACATGCTTTTCAAAAAAAGACCCAAAAAACACCTAAAAGAGCCATTAAAATTGCTGAAGATAGAAAAAAAGACTATTTTAGGAGGAAAATAAAATGAGTGATCTTCAAAAATACATAAAAAAAAGAAAGGCGCGTGATCCCGATTTTGCACTGGATTACGATTACGGATATGAACAATTCAAGATTGGTGTTATCCTAAAAAAGGCGCGTGAAGAAGCAGGACTAACACAAGAGGAACTTGCCAAGAAATTAAACACAAAAAAATCAGCTATTTCAAGAATAGAGAATCATGCAGAGGATATAAAGCTCTCTACTCTGGGCAAGTTCGCCAACGCTCTCGGAAAAGAACTTCGGCTTGAAGTTACCTAAATAACACTTCTTTCTCAGCCTCTTCGACAATAGTCCGCATCTGCTTTACTGCTGTTTCATCTAAGGGTTTCGGTATGTGGGTTCTCAGTATTTCCTTCGCGCGCTCAAGAGCCCTGGTGTAACTCTCGGGTCTTCCTTTATTTTCCCAATCCTCGCGGTTACATCGATCGAAAAGATATGTCTGCGACAAAGATTTCATTTTTTTTAATGTGCTTGAATGACTCAAAAACTCGCCGAAATGACCAACTTCATCGATCAAATCTGCAGATAGGGATTCACTGTTAACCTCAAATCCCTGCGTAAGGTGTTTGATCAGGCGAACGATTTCATCATCTAAAACAGCTTGGCCATAATCAAATGTAAGGCCGGTTTCCAGCCCACCGATACCGACGATCAGGTCGGCACCGGAAAGAGCCGCCGACACTCCGGTTAAGGTTTTTTCAAAGGCTGTCTGAGAACTCGATATTTTACTATCTGAGATAATTCCTGGAACTATGCAAGGCAGTTGATAATAACGGCAAAGCCCAGCCGCTGCCTTGGACATCAATGCTAATTCGGGTGAACCGAAAGGGGAGATACCCGTTCGAAGGTCCATTGCTGTGGAATAGCAACCGTATATAACTGGGGCGCCTTTTTGAACCAGTTGGGTAAGAACAATGCCGGATAGAATTTCAGCATTGGTCTGAACAAGTGTCCCTGCCAGATTTATCGGCCCCGTGCCGCCTGCCAAGACCATTGATACAAGGCTCGTTGAAAAGCCATATTGAGCTGAGGTCATAGCAACTTCGCAAAAATTGCGCGTAAGTTTTAACGGACTGAATATTGAAGCGACAAACGAAATGGGCTTTCGGTTATTCAGGTTGTCACCGCTGCCCACCACCACTTCAGCCATTTCAATAATCTTTTTTGTTTCCCATCTACTTTCTGGACCATGGATACAATGCTTGGTGGTATTGTTAAAACAGGCCTCAGCAGTGTGCAGGTGTATTACTTTGGTTGGCTTATCTAGTGGGTAGACCGCCCGTGAATAAATGCTAACTTCCTTTAAGGCGTCACATAGCCGCGTAGCGGCAACAAGGTCCTTTTTTGATGACTTTTTAATAACACCGGTAATTGGATCCACCGTATTGATATTAGCGGGAAAATTCATAAAAAAACTGCAACTGTTATTAAGCTGTAAGTCGCAGTCAGGATTGCGTCCAGCTAATGCAACTCTGTCTGGAGCCGATCGAATAGCATCTTCAACGGTGTTGGGAAGCAACTTTACAATTTTTCTTTTTACGTCAACGATGGCCCCATGTCCGCTGAATATTTCAAGCGCACGCTCGTCATCAACGAAAACCCCAGTTTTCTCTAATACCTGCAATGTAGCCTGATGAATGTCCTTGTGTGCATTTTCGCAGAGAAGGTTCAACCCGTCACCTGGATTTTGTTTTAGTCCTGAAGAAAAATTAAACATTTTCCAAAGTTAAGAACCAAAAAAATTGTGAAGTCCCTTCAAGCAGAGTGTATTTTATTTCGAGGTTACTAAAAGGACATTGAGCAAGGAAATCTCTGAATAGTAGACTTCACAATTTCAAGGGTAACAAAACAAAGATTTAAGCATAAAGTTTGTTTTTACGAGTTAAACCACCACCGTTCAGCAATTCTTCCACCATCGAGTTCAAAATTACTGGCAATCGTATCATGCCTGAGTTTCTTGCTTGCGGCTCCAATATGGTTTGCAAAGGCCACTATGATGGTACTGCCTTCATCTTTCAAAATGCGTTGCAATTCGCCATACATTTCACGTCGTTTACTTTGATCAAGCTCGACCCGTGCTTCTTTAAGCAGTTTATTGAATTTAGCATGACGGAAGTGCGAATCGTTCCAGGCGGCATCTTCGGCGAATTGGAATGTCAGCGCCCAATCTTCGGTGGGGCGTGTATTCCAGTAAGCCGCACACCAGGGCTTTTTCAGCCAGATGTTGCTCCAGTAGCCATCGGCCGGTTCCCTTTTCACATCGATCTTGATTCCGGCTTTTGCGGCTGACTGCTGGTAGAGCACCGCGGCATCAACAGCGCCGTTGAAACCAGACTCGGAAGTATGCAGGGTGAAGGTATGACCCTCGGCGCCACCTTTCTTGAGATGGTACTTTGCCTTATCGGGATCGTAGCGTCGTTGCGGCAAATCAGCGTCAAAATAGGGGTAGCTGGGGGCGATGATATGGTCATTCCCGATATCACCATAGCCACGTAAAATTATTTTCAGTATTTGTTCACGGTCAATGGCATACTTCAAGGCCAGTCTAACGTCATTGTTATCATACGGCGGGACGTCCATTAGCATTGGAAAATCGTAGTGTGAAACATGAGGTTCGGTGAAAACGTTGATCGCCGGATCTTTTTCCAGAAAATTGACCGTTTTGAGATTTGCTCGATTAATAACGTCTACCTGGCCCGATTTAAGTGCACTCATCCTTGCTTGTTCATCGTTGATACAGATCATTTCCACTTCATCAAAGTGAGCCCGTCCCGCCTTCCAATAGTTGGGGTTACGTTTGGTGAAGAACCTTACACCCGGTTCGAACTTTTCCAGAATATAGCCGCCGGTGCCGATACCTTCCTCGGGTTTAGTTCCAACCGGGAATATTGGTACACGAAAACCACTTAATATGTATGGAAAATCAGCATTTCCCAGTTTTAACGTAAATGTTATTGTGTATTTATCATCAGCCTTGATTTCTTGGATCCCTTCGAGAAGGTTTTTTTCAGCTGATTTTGATTTTTCTCCTCTGTGGTGATTGAGGGAATGGATTACATCCTGGGCATCCAGGGTTTTGCCGTTGTGAAATTCAACACCTTTGCGCAATTTAAATTGCCACTGGGTGGCGCCGGGCTTGGTTTCCCAACTTTCAGCGAGTTCGGGAACAACCTTTCTGCGATGATCTATCTCGCAAAGATTGTTTCGGATTTGCGGCATAGCGATAATCATAAACGCATCATCAATGAGCCCGGGATCCAAAGTATTCGTCGTCGCGCCCCCGGCACACCCTATCCTTAACCGCCCGCCTTTTTTGGGCAATCCGGCAAAGACCGGTTTACTTAAAATAAGTGGCGAGACCGCAGCCGCCAGCCCAAGTGCAGAAATGCGTTTCACAAACTCCCGTCGACTAATTTTCCCCTGCAATAATAGAACTTCTAATTTTTTTAGCTCCAACATGTCATTTCCTCCTTTTTATAATAATGGTGAACCTGAAAGCCGACTCTATCTTGTTTCCGTGCGATAGGCTTTCTTCACAGCAGTTTGCAGTGCTTAATCACAATGCGTGTGAGATTTATGCAAAAATTACCCATTTGAATTTCTCAAGGGCTAAAATGAACCTAGTTTGGAATATTAATTGGGTATTGTCCATATTTACGGCCAGTTTCATAAAGAGCAAAGATGTTCTCATTAGGGATGTCATCATGTATACTATGGTCAGTGGCCAGCACATAGCCACCGCCGGGAGCCGCTGTTTTAATACATTCTTTGGTTTCCTCGATAACATCTTCTTTTTTGCCGCTTACCATGGTGGTATGTTGATTCACATTGCCGATGATTGCCAATTTATGCCCAAATGCCTTTTTCACGTCAGCAATGTCCATCCCGGCTCCTCGCTCCAATGGGTTAAGGCCGGCCAACGGTACATTGTTCATAATTGAATCAAGTAATGGTCGTATATACCCATCACTGTGCAGGATAGGAAGGGCTGTTGTTTTTCTGATTGCTTCTACCATTCTTTTCAACTGCGGTAGAATAAATTTATCAAATGTTTGAGGGCTCATAAAGGGCGCGTTCTTAAACCCATAATCGTCGGCTATATAGATGGCGTCCACTCCGGCTTCAGCCATTCTGCGGGCTCCGACAATGTAAAAGTCAGTGCATCGGTTCAAGATAGATTCAACCATCTCCGGATCATCATAAAAAGCCAGCATGAATTCCGAAAAGCCGGTTAGAAGCCAGGAAGCACTAAGGGGGCCCCGCACTGCGCCTATCAGGGCCATCTGATGTTCATCGAGCATCTTCCGACCGACTTTAATGCCATCCAGGCGGGACTCGCTCCAGGGATCTGGCCAAGTATAATTTCTGAGATCTTCCCAGTTGGAAATAGGATACCCAACCGGTGCATCAGCGGGCCAAACGTCTTCATGCTTTTGATATACAGTGCCCCATTCGTCAGTATAAGCCCCTTCCTTTTCTTTTACAGCGGGGTGTTCATTAAGAGCTGACATGCCGCCAAATGATAGCAGGGTCGAGTCATAGCCTATCTTAATAGCCAAATTGCATACTGATTCCGTATCGTAACCTTCGGGTGTATACCCCAATACTTCCTGAAAAAGCGGACGTGACATCAATAGTTCGTGAATAGGCACCATATCAGGTTCTTTTCCATTTAGAGCCGTAAGGAATCTTTCTCGTGAAGTCATTTTCCCCATTGTGTTGGTAACCTCCTAGATAAAAAAATCGAAAATTAATAGATCATAGTCATAAAACACAGAAACCAAGGTTGATCCTTACATTCTTTTATTCATGATAATTTGGGGAAAGTATTGGCCCCATATGGCATCATGTAAGTTTTTAAATGCCTTGTTCTTTTTATTTTGTAAGCCGCCTCTAAGGCTTCATCTATGGTCTGAACAACTTTAACCTTAGTGGCGGCGAGTTCTTCCTTTGGTATTTTGCTTACGAGAATAACATTGTAGGTTTCCGCGTATTCACACTCTAAAAAGCCGATGGCAGGTCCGATGGAAAATTTTTCTCGAAAGGCTTTTTCCCTATCAAGCATGTTTGAAAAAATTTTAATAATATTTTCCGCTCCATTGCTTCCGATATTTTCGATACATTGAGAAACAAGTATCAAGACACCATTTTCTTTCAATGCCTTTACAGCATTATCAATGGTCTTGAATGTTTGATAGAAGCTGATATCTTTAGGATACCCACATGCCGAAGCAATTACCATTTCTGCTTTTTGGTCAATAAAAACACCATCCAATGCATCGACGATTTCGCATGCTGCTTCATGAGTTTTTACGTAGTTACCAGCAAATGCATGTGCGATTTGGTTTTGAGCGTCCAAAACCACATTAAGAATAAAGGTAGGTCTTACAAAACTCGCTGCTTCAAGAATATCGTTATAAATGGGGTTGCTCTCGCTCGTGTTTCCACTTTTTACATCGTGATTTCTGCCAGAACCAAGTCCGGAATTTAAAAAAAGAGAATGATTTTTCATGATGCAATCATAACCGGCGATACCCGGGAGAAGGTATTTTGAACCACCACCGAACCCCGCCAGAAAGTGGAATATTGCGCCACCAGTTAAAACAATATGGTCACATTTTAATGCTTTTTTATTAAGTTCTATATTGTTTCCGCTCGATGTCGTGCCTACATACACTAAATTATTTTGATCCCTGGCATCATGATCAATAATGTTTATTCTGTTAAAAATATCTTCAGTGACTAACTGCTTGTGCTCTTCTTCGGATTGAAACCTGTGGATGCCTGTGGCCGAAACAATAAGTATGTCTTTATCTTTTATCCCTCCTTTGTTTAATTCCGTAATCACAAGCGGGATAAAAATATGAGGTGATTGCCACGCTCGTGTAATGTCGGGGACAACAACACACACAGTTTCACCCGATTTTACGATATCTCTAAGTCGCGCACTCGCAATAGGTTTTTCAAGGGCGTTTTGAACAATTTCTTCTTGGGACAAATCAGAAACTTCAAATTTATTTGGTTTGATGACTGCCAAGACATTTTCATCGAGGAAATTAAACCTTATTGTTTCTTTTCCATATTTCATTGTATATTCAGACATACAAAAACTCCTATTTTTGAAGAAAATGATCATTCCCAATAAATTAATTCCGGTAAAAAAAGAACGATCTTCGGCGTAAAAGTTACGATAGCCAAGCACAGGATAAGGGCTATGATAAATGGAAGTGCTTCCCTCATTATTTCAAAAGGTCGCATTTCAAGGATGGATGAGGTTGTAAAGAAAAGAATGCCAAAGGGGGGGGTTACAGCACCTATTGTCAAATTTAGTACCATAATAATGCCAAAGTGGATGAGATCAATACCGAGGTGTTCAGCCGGAATTATCAGCAAAGGAACTAAAATTACCAGTGTGGCTACACCTTCCAAAAACATTCCTAAAAACAATAACAGCAGATTTATAGTAATCAAAAAAAGAATCGGGGAGTGAATGTGGGCTACAACAGCATTTGACAGATCATGGGGGATACGCTCCCAACTCAGATAATATCCAAAGGCATTGGCCGCACAGATAATAATCATAATGGAGGAAGTTCCCAGAACAGATTCAAGCAAAATGGCCTTGAAATGATGGATTTTTAACTTCCGGTAAACGAACATGCCAACGATGGTAGAATATAAAACGCACATAGCCCCAGCTTCAGTGGGAGTAAACATGCCAAAACGAAGCCCCAAGATAATCCCAAAGGGTAAAAACAAGGCCCATGAAGAGTAAAACAGTTGCTTTGTTATTTCTTTAAAAGAGGCCATCTTATCCCTGGTTGCCCGATAACCTCTTTTTTGGGCGATGATACCGACAATGGCCATGAGTGCCAGGCACATGAGAACTCCGGGAAAATATCCGGCCACAAACATTTTACCCACGCTGACGTCAGCTAGCAGGGCATATAGAATCAAACCGATGCCGGGGGGAATTATGGGTGAAATGGTGGCCGAGGTAGCTGTCACCGCAGCTGAAAAACTTTTGGTCATACCCTGCTCCACCATTTGGGGAACCACCACCTTGCTAACCATTGCTGCATCGGCATTGGCGGAACCGGAAACTCCGCCCATGAAAGTAGACAAGACAATGTTTACCTGGGCAAAACCACCAATAATGTGTCCAGAAATAACCTCGGCCATTTCCATCAACCGCTTTGAAATACCGGCATAGTTCATCACTGATCCTGCGGTGATAAAAAAGGGTACTGCCAGCAGTGGGAAGGATTCGGCTGCAACGATAAGCCGCTGGCAGACTAAATCGGGGGGCATGCCCGTGTCAGCAAAGACAAAATAAACAAGCGCCGATATAAGAAGGGCCCATGCCACGGGAAACCCCGTAAAGAATAATATGAAGAGCATAATAATGGGCAAAATTGCCATAATTTCCATATCAGTTTCTATCCGCAACTGCCTTATGAAATATAAACCGCTTCAGATTTTCGAGAAAAAGTTTAAGAGCATAAAAAGCCATGTACATAAAGCCGACAGTTGCCGAAATATCGACAAAAGTATAAGGAATTCTTAGAACCGACAAGGGCTTTACCCACGCACTAATTGAAAAATAGCCAGTGAGATAAATAAGGTAAAAATTAATCACGATTAAAATGAAACCTGTTAACAAAATCAGGAAACGGCTGAATCTGCTATCTGATTTGGAAACCAAGATGTCTATACCCACATGCAGGCCCCTTTTATAGCAGGCAGCCGCTCCTAAAAAAACCACCCAACAAAAGCTGGCTGTGGCAATTTCTTCGGCCTCAGCCAAAGAGTTATTAAAAACATAGCGCATAAACACATTAAGGATTACAGCCATAAGGGTTATAGAAAGAGAAGTACAGCTTATGATTTCAGGCAGTAAATTGAGCATGCTCAGAAAACGTTTCATTGGCTCTCCTTCAGCATTCTTATGTCTTTTTTGATGCAAGGCGGTGAGTTGAAGATCATCCCGCCGCCTTATTATCGTTACTATTGGCTTAGTATTTTCTGAACTTTTTCATAAAGGCCTGGCGTCCATTCAGGAAAGGCATCATAAACTTTACGCGTGGCGTTTACAAACGCGTCTCTGTCGACTTCGTTGAAGCGTACGCCGTTCTCCTCAAGCTTCTTCTGAAATTCTGATTCTGACTTAATGGTATTCTCACTGGCGATAGCGCCATATTTTTTAGCCGTTGCTACAAGTACTTTCTGCTGCTCTGGCGTGAGGGAATCGAACAATTTCTGGGACATTACCAGGCCGGTCGTCGACGTAAAGTGCCGGGTCAGGGCTATGTTTTTTTTGATCTCATAGAATTTCATGCCAAAGAGAGAAGATAGAGGGGCTTCTGCAGCCTCTGCCACACCTTGGGAAAGCGCGCTGTATACTTCTGAAAAAGATATGGTAGTCGGGCTTGAAGCCAATGCATTAAATGTTTCCAGCCACATCTTAACACGTGGAATCCTTATTTTCAGACCCTTGAAATCCGATTGTGTTGTAAGGCTTTTACCAGAGATGACACTCCTGGCCCCAAAATACCAGCCCATGTCCAAAATCTTAAGTCCTTTCTGACTGGCGGACTCCATTACACTCTGATGCCAGTCAGATTCGACTACTTTGCGTAAATCTTCATAATTTTTGAAAAGAAAGGGGCCGTCAAAAATTGCATAGTCTGGAACATATTCACCTAATACAGCCGGGGAACACCAAACTACAATATTCGACCCTCGCTGAACCTGCTCAGCATTATCCCTGGAGGTGCCCAATTCGCCATTGGGAAAAACCTGAACCTTGATCTCACCATTGGTAAGTTTCTCAACTTCCTTGCCAAAATCGACGGCAGCAAGGGTTACTGGCTCCTTATCCCGTACAACTAATGAGATTTTAAGCGTAATTTTTTTTGCCTGCGCTGCAGCGCTCAAACCAAAAAGCAGGACCATCGTGAGTATGGCAACTGCGACAATCTTTTTTGGCTTCAGATTAGCAGGTTTTTTTCCTCTGAAGTTGTTGCCATCATCGCGATCGGCTCTGATACTCCCTTTGGTAATATGCCACCTTGATTTTTGAACCATTTCACTACCTCTTTATTCATTGTTAACGAGCGTAATAAGCGGCCTATCGGCATCGTTTGAAATCGATCGCAACTGATTTTAGCCGAATACCGAATGATTGGCGTTGAAAATCCAGTACATGTGAATATGATCCGAGCTAATAAATTGATCACATACAGATATATTTTTGTGGTATGTGGACAGACCAGTAATTGATTAAACTAATAAATTTGCAATGTCAAGTATTTTATATGCAAATATTTAAAAAACTTATATAAGAATAATTTGAATTAAATATAATTGGTTGTATCTATATTTTAAAAAAATATAATTAGAATATCTATAATTTTTTTAAAAAACCATTGACTTTTAAAAAAATCAATATTAGTGGTTAGACCACTGACCAATAAAACCATTGGTTACTAATTTTAAATTACATTGATCATGCATTTTCTGAATAAAAAAAATTTAGGATTTCGTCTTTAATATCTCAGGACGTAAAGCGTGAAGATTGATCATGGTTTCCGTAGGTAACTGAGTAGTTATCGCTAACAATACACTATAGGAGGATTGTTATGTTTAGAAAACAAATGCTTTCAGCCCTTGTTCTGATTTGTTGTTTTTGCTTTCTGTTTACCGCGTCTGTAGCCGCCAAAACTACCCAGTGGAAAATTCAAGCGCCTGTTGGAGCTGCTGACCCACTGTTTAAAGCTTTAGAAAGGTGGGCCGAAAACGTAAACGCAATGACCGATGGTCGTCTGCAAATTACCATGTATTCTGGCCAATCCATTGTGCCGGTTACCGATATGCTGGATGCAACCTCTGACAACATAATACAGGGAAACTTTGTGCCACCTCAATTTTGGGCCGGAAAAAATCCGGCATTTGCTTTTTGTTCGGACATCAATGGCGGTTATCCTGAAGTCTGGCAGTTCATCACCTGGTTCAATAAAAAAGGCGGCAGAGAATTTTTACAAAAACTCTTTGACCCCTACGGTGTATACTGTCTTGGCGGCGCTGTGTGGGGCATGGAAGTCATACCCTCCAAAAGACCCATTTCCAAGGTAGATGATTTTAAAGGAGTTAAGATAAGGGTTGCACCTGGTATTGTTACAATGCTTATGGAAAAACTAGGTGCTTCTGCGGTTGTCCTTCCACCTACCGAAATTTACAGCGCTCTAGACAAAGGCGTACTTGACGCCACTGACTATAGCGGTCCTTCTGTTAATATGTCCTATGGTTTTCATAAGATTGCTAAATATTTTAACTATCCCGGTATCCATTCCATGCCTTTGGGCGTGATTACGGTTAATAAGAAAGAGTATGAAAAACTGCCGGATGATATAAAGGGTATTTTAGAAAGTTCAATCCATTCATGGCATTCAGATGTACACCAAACAATGGCTGTTGACGATATCAATGCCGTCAAAAAAATGACTGCAGAAGGAGCTGTCGTTACGGTATGGACTGAAGCGGAGAGGAAAAAACTAAGGGAAATCGCTGTTCAGGTTTGGACGGAATTCGCAAAAAAAGGGCCAGATTGCGAGCCTATTCTACAGTCCCATTTGAAATGGATGAAGGAGCTGGGGCTACTGGATTAATCACGCTTGTTTTGCATACCAATGTGTGCCTCTACTTGATAGTGGCACACATTCTTTGATCTTTCCCAATGCTAAAATGGAGATTTATTTTTTGAAAAAAATAGTAAACTTTATTGAAGCTGTTTCCATAAAAATTGGAAAAATATCTGCTTGGCTGATTTTTGTAGTCATTGTCGCAGTCGCTGTCGAAATTGTGATGCGTTATGTCTTTGAGAACCCAACGATGTGGTCAATTGAAGTTTCTCTTTTTTCTTGCTCAATCATGTATTTTTTTGGTGCGGCCTGGACGCTACAGCAAGGCAAACATGTAAAAATAGATATTATTTACGGCAGGTTAAATAAGAGGAAGCGCGCATTGCTCGATTGCGTGACTTTTATCTTTTTTGTAGTATTCATGGCGATGTTTATTTGGGCCGGATTCCGTTTTGCTGGCAAAGCGATAGCGATCTGGGAAAATAGCGGTTCATCCTGGGACCCTCCCATTTGGCCGTTAAAACTATCGGTGCCAATTGCGGTGGTTCTATTGTTTTTACAAGGAGCAGCTAAATTCATAAAAGATATCCATCTGGCGATTACAGGGAGAGAGCTATGAGCATTGGTTTGATTACATTTCTTCTGTTGGTCATGTTTTTGATTCTTTTATGTCTGGGGCTTCCTCTGGCCTGGTCCCTAGGCTCCACCGCCACTATTTTTATATTGTTCATGTTCAACCCGAATGTAATGACGATGGCGGTTGGCCGTGCCTTTAAAATGTCCCTGGATTATACTTTGGTGGCGATCCCTTTGTTTGTATTTATGGCCTCGGTTCTCCAAAAATCAGGGCTAGCAGATAAGCTCTTTAAAGCAGTCTACATTCTATCAGGTCCTTTGAGGGGCGGGCTGGCTGTTGGTACCGTTATCTCCAGCACGATCATGGCCGCCGTGGTGGGAATAGTAGGAGCTGAAATCGCTACCTTCGGGCTCATTGCCCTGCCGGCTATGCTTAAGAGAAACTACGACAAAAGAATTGCGCTGGGAAGTGTCTGTGCCGGCGGTGGTATCGCCACCCTCATTCCTCCAAGCATTGTTTTTATTGTTTACGCCATGACCGCGAGCGTGTCGGTTGGTGATTTATTCATCGCCGGGATTATTCCAGGCCTGCTTCTGGCCTCTCTTTTTATCGCCTATATCCTATTTATGGCCTGGCGGTACCCGGAGATGGCACCATCTGCCCCTGCCGGAGAAATTAATAGGCCCTTTAAGGAAAAACTGAGGACTCTTAAGGGCCTTATCTCTCCGGCAATACTCGCTTTTGTCGTTCTAGGATCGATTTATGCCGGAATTGCAACACCTTCGGAAGCCGCCAGCATCGGCTGTATCGGTGCCTTGGTCACAACTTACTTTAACCGAACCTTAAAAATTAAACTGATAGAAGAAGCCGTGTATGAGACGCTTACTATCACCTGCATGTTGTTGTGGCTTTTTTTTGGTGCGCAGGCCTTGATCGGGTTTTATACTTTGGCCGGTGGTGATCAATGGGTTCAGGAAGTGATTCTCGGTCTTTCTTTAGGCCCCTGGGGAACAGTGATCTGTATGCAGATCGTCATGCTGATTTTGGGGATGTTTCTGGATTGGATCGGAATCATTCTTCTGACCATGCCTTTATTTGTTCCCATCATCATCGACCTCGGCTTCAACCCCATCTGGTTCGGAGTCGTTTTTTGTATGAATATGCAGATATCTTATCTTTCACCTCCTTTTGGGCCTTCGGTTTTCTGGTTGAAAACAGTCGTAGGTGATGAGATTTCCGTTACAGAAATCTACAAAGCCAATATGCCTTTCTTGGTTTTGACTTTGATTGCCTTGGCCCTGACCGTAGCCTTTCCATCTTTGTCTTTATGGCTTCCGGGGATTAAACCCTAATTTGCTGATAATTGCCGAATATACAGATTAATAGGAGTATCTAAATGACATATAGACATACGGTGCAAACTGAAAAATGTAAAGGATGCGGTTTCTGTATCGTTTTTTGTCCAAAGAAAGTTCTTGAAATTTCAGATCAAGTTAGTGCTGAGGGCTATTTTCCTGCCTATCAGGCCAGGCCTGAAAATTGTATCCACTGTGCAATCTGCTGCACGATGTGCCCTGATATTGCGATCAATATTGAAGAGACGAGGTAGATGCAATGGAAAAAATATTTATGAAAGGAAACGAAGCCATTGCTGAAGCGGCAGTTATGGCTGGGTGTCGAAATTATTTTGCTTATCCCATAACGCCCCAATCGGAAATATCTGAATACATGGCCAGAAGG
This sequence comes from uncultured Desulfobacterales bacterium, assembly GCA_964633115.1. Classification (GTDB taxonomy): domain Bacteria; phylum Desulfobacterota; class Desulfobacteria; order Desulfobacterales; family B30-G6; genus B30-G6. The sequence continues at coordinate 6,716 of CAZWEO010000015.1, read as the reverse complement.
ATGCCAGAGGTCGGCGGCAACTTTCTTCAGGGAGAAAGTGAAGTGGCTGTAAGCTATATGGTTTTCGGCACTGCTGGGTGTGGTGAGAGGGTTATGACATCATCTTCATCGCCGGGCATAAGCCTCATGAGTGAGGCCATAAGCTTTATTGCTACAGCCCATTGTCCTGCAGTGTTTGTAAATATTAGCCGGGGCGGCGGTGGGTTGGGCAGTGTTACACCCTCACAGGGCGATTATTTACAAGCTACCAAGGGAGGAGGACATGGAGACTACAAACTTCTTGTTTTAGCCCCTGATGGTGTACAGGAGGCGGCGGATATGACAATGCAGGCATTCTCGTTGGCCGAAAAATACAGGAATCCTGTAATGATTTTGGCTGACGGTCTCATTGGTCAGATGATGGAGCCTGTTGCGTTTTGTGAAGATATAATCACGAAGCCCACGAATAAAAATAGCTGGGCAACCAATGGAAAATCTACGCGGGGAAGCAGAAAAAGAAACCTGATAAAAACCATGATTCTTGATTCGGCAGCGCTTCACAAAAATAACCTTAGATTGAAAAATAAATACGAACAGATGAAAGCAGAGGACGTTCAGTTCGAAGAATATAATACAAGCGTGAATTATAAAATTCTTCTAATTAGTTACGGGACGATGAGTCGGGTGTGTAAAACAGCAATTGATGAATTAAAAGAAGATGGCGTCGAAGTGGCAATGATCAGGCCCAAGACTCTTTTTCCTTTCCCTGAACAAGAAATATTTAAAGCTGCTGAAAAGGAAAGTTGTAAATCATTATATGTATTAGAACTTAGTATGGGTCAAATGATTGAGGACGTTCAACGAAGCGTCAGAGGAATAAAAAAAATCGACTTTTTCGGCGAGGGTGGTGGTAGGCTGCCATCGCCGCGGAAGGTTATGGATATGATCAAAAACGTGCTTTAAAGCGTGGGAGATATGCAATGGGAAAAGTATTTTCAAGGCCAAAGTGCATGTACGATATCAGAACACACTATTGCCCCGGTTGTACCCATGGCATTGTTCACCGACTTGTTGCAGAGGCAATTGATGATCTCGGCATTGCTGACAATACAGTTGGCGTCGGGCCAGTAGGCTGTGCTGTTATGATATATGATTATTTTGATATGGATTTTCAGGAGTCTGCCCATGGCAGGGCTCCAGCAATGGCCACCGGAATAAAAAGGGCGAGGTCAGATCTAATGGTTTTCACTTATCAAGGCGATGGCGACCTTGCCAGTATAGGTATAGCAGAGATCATGCATGCAGCGAACAGAGGAGAAAAGATCACGGTCATTTTTATCAACAACGCAGTATACGGTATGACGGGGGGGCAAATGGCGCCAACAACAATGCCGGGACAACGTGCAACAACCGCACCGTTTGGTCGAGATACAGACTTGACTGGGATGCCAATAAAAATGGCAAACATTCTCGGCCAAATCGTCACACCTTCATATATTACCAGGCAGGCTGTTCTAAACCCTAAACAAGTGAATAAAACAAAAAAAGCAATTAAAAGAGCATTTCAATATCAGGTAGAAAATAAATGTTTTAGTCTTGTTGAAGTCATATGCACATGCCCGACGAATTGGGGGATGCCGCCTGTTGAAGCATTGAAATGGGCTGAAAAAAACCTTTTATCGTATTATGAACTCGGTGATATAAAAACCCCTGAGGGATAGGAGATTCAAATGCAGACAGATGTAAAATTTACTGGATTTGGGGGACAGGGGATCCTACTGAGTGGCAAAATTCTAGGGATCGCAGCAATGGAGCAGGGATACCATTCGGCCTGGATTCCATCTTACGGTGTTGAAATGAGGGGAGGTACAGCCTATTGCACTGTCGTAATAGGAGATAAAAGAATTGGATCCCCGATTGTGGAAAATCCTTCTCACTTGGTGGCAATGAATCGTCCTTCCCTGGAGAAGTTTGCCAGGCTTGTAAAACCAGGTGGTATTATTTTAATTAACAGCTCGATAATTCCCTGTAGAAGTGGGCGAGACGATATAACCGAAATTGTTATTCCTGCCAATGAAGCGGCCATGGAAGTTGGAACTGTAAAGTGCGCCAATATAATAGCCTTAAGTGCTTTTGCTGCAAAAGCTAAGGTCGTTGACCTGGAAGTCTTAAAAGAAACTGTTAAAAGAGAGTTTGCGCAAAAACCCAAACTTGTTTCAATCAACATGGCTGCTTTTAATAAAGGTATTGATCTGGCTGCACAAAATTAAATATGGGATCTTTCAATTTTATAAAATTGGTCATAACTGAATGCAAATGGAATCAACGATATCAAGGTATATTTGTATTCCATGTGATAAAGCGAGTTATAGAAAATCAATTATTGATGGTCTTATGATTCCATTTGATCGGTAGAATGAAAAAGGAGGCCAGTGATGACTCATAAAGAGAGAATTCTTAAAGTAATAAGGGGGGAAAGGGTTGACAAGATACCCTATGTTCCCCGGCTGGATTTATGGCACAACGCCAATGCACGAGCAGGTACTTTGCCCTCCCGGCACCAGGGACGCAGTGCAGATGAGATTGCCCGGGCCGAGGGTTGGGCATTGCACAAGATTGTTGCGGAGTATGATAAACCAGCAAAACCTGAGGATACTGTCCATCGGGGAATCGGCCTTTTTCGGTTAAAAGAATATCTGTTTGACTTTGAATTTTCAAATGATGTCGAAATAGCAATCAAATCAGAGTCAAACCCTGAAGAAGACATGACGCGCGTGACCTACCGCACCCCGCTTGGCCAAGTAGAAACAGTACACGGATACACCAAAGAGATGAAACAGGCCGGCGCCTCGTGCTCATGGGTTAAAGAGAACGTAATCAAGGGGCCAGATGACTATAAAGTATTGGCCCATATATTCGGCAACCTTAAATTGACTCCTGCATATGAAGCCTACCAGGCCTGGCAGACCGGAATAGGAGAAGACGGTGTTGCAGTGCCAACCGCTATGAGCTTAGTTGCTTCTTCACCTATGCATTACATACAGAAAACCTTCCTGGATGCTACTGAGTTTTATTTGCATTACGGTGACTACCCGAATGAAATGGGCTTACTGACTGAGTCGCTTGAGCAATTCTACGATCAAGTGCTTGCTATCTTGGTGGCATCTCCTGCCGAGATGATCTTCTGGTCTGCTAATGTCGATGAAATGGTCACTCATCCCCCATATTTTAAAAAGGAGATAATGCCATGGTGCCAAAAAGCGGCCGATGCCCTGCACGCCGCAGGTAAACTCATGCTGATGCATCCAGACGGCGAAAACAAGGGACTCATGGATCTGATACCACAGTGCCGTATTGATGTAGCAGAGGCTGTGGCTCCTTACCCAATGACAAAAGTGACCATCGACGAATATTACGACCGCTGGTGCCGTTCAGAAAAACTCACCCTGTGGGGAGGGATTCCTGAGAGTCTTCTTTTAGAGAAGTCGGCTTCATTCGATGATCTAAAAGCCTATTTGGACAACATGTTCAAGGCTATTCATCCAGGCAAGCGCTTTATAGCTGGAATAGGGGACACAAGTCCTCCGGAGTCAGATTTTGAGCGGTTGGTTTATATTGGAGACCGTTTTGAAAAAGAAGGGCGTCGTATTATGGCAGCCGGCGGGTTTAGACCTCTAAGTGAACAACAGATTACAACTGCTGTATCTCGCAGTTCGGAAAAAGACCCAAATGTCTCACTCCAGGTTGCCGAAGTTATGGGGGGGATAGCAAGGCAATTACTGGCCTCGGCTGACGCCATCAGCCAAACTTTAGGTGACCTTTCTAATAGCTTTAAACGTCTTGCTGAGATTGGCCAGGAAGTTGAAAACGTTGACGAGCTTGAGCAAAGGCCCCCAAGAATCACCCCGGTAATAAAAGAAAAACCTGACGAGGCCCCAAGGAAGATACAGGAAGAATACGCCGGCCCTTTTGAGATTATCATGAAAGATGTCCTATCCGGTGATGATAAGAAAATCCTGGACGATGTGCGAGAGATGCTTGAAAATAGCATCGATCCTGAACAACTGATTAACGAAGGTATGTTACCTGCCATGGAGGTGATAGGAGGGAAATTCAAAGATGGCACAGTCTTCATCCCCGAAGTGTTGAAATCGGCTAGGGCCATGAATATGGCTGTTGAATTTTTAGAACCATATTTGTCAAGCGGGGAAAGGAAAAACCGGGGAAAAGTACTTATCGGTACGGTCAAAGGAGATATGCATGACATTGGAAAAAATATGGTCATGGCAATGTTAAAAGGCGTTGGCTTTGAAATTATTGATCTTGGTGTAAACGTACCTGTAAATGATTATATTTCAAATGTAAGAGAACACCAGCCTGACATATTGGGTCTTTCAGCACTTCTGACCACCACCATGCCTGAAATGGAAAAAATCATTCTGGCCTTACGGGAGGCCGGATTACGTAATAAAATTAAGGTTATCGTGGGAGGGGCGCCGGTAAATCAGAAGTTCGCCACGAGTATAGGAGCAGACGGTTATGCTGCAGATGCCGGCGAAGCGGTGGAAGTAGCCAAAGGAATTGTTAAAAGTTAGTTGGGGCTGATTTCCGATTGGAGATACATGCCTGCCGGACAACCAATGAAAACCACCGGGTCATACGATATAATTATCCTATGTGTCTGATATTTTGTAAAAACAGATCTAATTTCGCTGATTATCTTTCTTTTAATAGCTTGAATTAAAGTTATAGAAATATTATAATTATAGTTCATTAATTGAGCATATACCACCGCTTAATGTTACTATTGTACATTGATAGATTATCAGGAGATTGAATGTTTACACAAATAAAAAATCAAAAGGTATTTTTGCAAATACTAAATCAAATAAAAAAAAGTATCAGAAATGGGGACTTGAAGATAGGTGATCGCCTTCCCTCTGAAAGGGATATGTCTAAACAATTAAACGTTGCGCGACCGACCATCAGAGAGGCCATAAGATCACTTGAAATAATGGGACTGGTTAAATGTGTACATGGAGATGGAAACTTTATAACGGATGATATTGAGAACAGTCTTACGGAACCGATGGCCATCATGTTTATGTTGAGTGGACGGCATCCAACTGAAATAACAGAACTTCGGTATGCTTTAGAGATTGAATCCGTAAGACTTGCATCAAGAAAAATAAATGATTCCTCCCTGAAAAAATTGGAGGATTTGTGCGAAGTTATTGAAAGCGATGCAAAGGAATCTGTGAGATCCACAGCTGACAATCAATTTCATTACGAAATTGCAAAAGCTGCTGATAATATTTTAATTGTTAACATTCTGAACGCTTCTCGATCGCTTTTTAGCAGCCTCATGAAAGATTTAAGAATGCTTGCGATATCACATGGGGAAAACATAAAACTGCTTGATGCACAGCATCGTCACATATTAAGGGCCCTAAAAGATCGCAATGAACAAGAGGCGGTCCGTCAGATGAAGAATCACATGAGCTTTGTTATTCGCTATACAAAAAAAATGACCGGCTTCTAATAACAGATACTCCTAAATATATGCGCTTTGGTATCTTATGCAAACAGCGAATCAACCGATGTTACTATTGTATGAACGAGACCATTATATACCCCATCAAATGCATGATGGCGCCTTAAATTTCGATAAAACCCGGCTTCAAATCCACTAAGAAAATGGATAAGAAACTACTTGATTTGGGAAATAATTGTTTGTTGCTATTTGGACAGACCACTAACCATTATGCTCCGTCCGTGTTTCACTCGTTCTCGTATTTTTTTTGTATACGATTTCCGAAAAATATTCGGGACCTATAGTTGGGAGATCATGGAGGTGGCTGATTTGAGAATTCCAGAAAGTTGATAAATGGGAGAAAATAAATATGAAAAAGGTACTGTATGAAAAGGATGGGCGTCTTGGGCGTATTACGCTCAATCGGCCTGAAGTAATGAATGCGATTGATGACGATCTACCAGGCGAACTTTCTGCTGCCGTAGTAAAAGCAGATGCTGATCCCGACGTTCACGTCATGGTACTGTCCGGAACTGGACCTGCCTTTTGCGCAGGATATGATTTGACCTATTATGCAGAACAGAAGGGTAACAACGAAATAACGCAACAAATGCCTTGGGATCCGATGAAAGACTACGCCTTCATGTGGCATAATACCCAGAGTTTCATGTCTCTCTGGCGTGCTATGAAACCGGTGATTTGTAAAGTGCATGGTTTTGCCGTGGCAGGTGGTTCGGACATAGCGCTTTGTGCTGATATCACCATCATGGGTGAGAATGCCAAGATCGGCTATATGCCTGCACGCGTGTGGGGGTGCCCGACAACGGCCATGTGGGTATACAGGCTTGGGGCGGAAAAAGCAAAACGGATGCTTTTTACCGGCGAAAAAATAACAGGTCGAGAGGCGGAAGACATGGGTCTCATTCTAAAGGCAGTGCCGGAGGAGCGGCTCGATGAAGAAGTGGAGGCTATGGCTAACCGTATGGCCAGCGTTCCCATTAATCAATTGGCCATGCAGAAAATGGTGATAAACCAGGCTATCGAATCGTCGGGCATGATGAGCACCCAGAGATTGGCAACAATCTTTGACGGAATCACCCGTCATTCGCCAGAGGGGATGAATTTTAAGCACAGAGTTGAAACAGTAGGTTGGAAACAGGCTGTAGTTGAGCGTGATCAAGGGACTTATGATTGGACATTAGAT
>CAZWEO010000014.1:0-69660 GCA_964633115.1 uncultured Desulfobacterales bacterium | reverse complement strand
AGGGTCTAAGGCAGCGTGATTGTAAATCCTGACGCACCCGACGTGTTCGTCCGAATTCAAACAATTCACTGAGCCCTTTGTGTTAAAGCTTTTGATCATATACGATATAGTAACATATCCTGTTACAATGGCAAATGTTTTGTTACAGTGTATTTTTTATTATTGAATTCATTAGCTATACGTATGAGATCGTAGTCGTTTAAAATCATCACTCGTCTGGAATAGGATGATCAGCGTGTATCATTGGGCTTGCAAATGAAATCAAAGTAGGTAGGGATTATTTGTAACCAAAAGACTTCACGAAAATTATGTCAACTAACTGAATTAACTATATTATTTCATTATGTTACATAATCTTTTGTTTGGAGGGATCGCAGAGATAGTTCTAATCTACACTTTCCAGCACTGGTCAATTATCAAAGGCTTGTTTTGCCAATTATTTGTGGATGGCTTTTCAATTTCGTATCAATTACGGATCTATAATTGGCATTTCGACCATATATTCAGGATTCACTGTTAAAGGCTTAGTGACATTCTCGATTAAGGTGAAGCCTGAACCAGACAATTTATGTAATTGTAATATGTCCTGATCAATGAGGGTCAATATTTGCTTTGGTCCTTAATCAATTTTATAGTACTGAAATTCGATTTTCCAGTTTAACTGAATTAGGCTTTTATTTAAACATATTAAAAAGAAGTTTCGGCAAATATAGTATTATTTCAGGAAATATCATCATTAATATCAGTCCGAACATCTGGATGGCGACAAAAGGCAACACAGATCGATAAATATCACCGATGGTCACCCCTTTAGGCGCCACAGCCTTCATATAGAAGAGATTTAGACCATAAGGAGGTGTAAGAATTGCCATCTGCATATTGACTATAAAGAGAACCGCAAACCACACTGGGTCAAAACCAATTGCTTTGATAATAGGGATATAGATTGGCATACACATGAACATAATCGCTATATCATCGAGGAACATCCCAAGTAGGAAGAAACTAAACTGCATGAGAATAAGGATAGCATAGGGGCTTACATTGAGACCGGTTATCATGGTTTTTATCATTGCTGTTGCCCCCAGCCCTGTATAGACCTTGCTGAAAACCATTGCACCGGTGATAAGATAAAAATTTAAACCTGAAATATAAAGCGTCTCCAATGCAGCCTGGTGAATTAGATTAAAAGTCAGTCTTTTTCTCAGTGCAGCACAAACCATTGCACCCGCTGCACCAACAGCTGCGGCTTCAGTCGGGGAAGTGACTCCAAAAAAAATACATCCAAGAACAGCGAAAATTAAAAACCCTGGAGCGATCAATGATTTCAGAGCCTTTAATTTATCTGATAATGATATCCTTTCGTCCTCTTCTATTGGTGGTCCCATATGTGGCTGAAAAAAGCAGCGAACTCCAATATAAATAATATATAAAAAAGCCAGCAGTAAACCGGGAATAACTCCTCCAGCGAATAGTTTGCCAACGGATACTCCCGAGATGAAACCGTAAAGGATCATCAAGAAACTCGGAGGGATGAGCAATCCAAGCGCTCCTCCGGCCTGCACCAGCCCAACTGCGATTCGTTTGTCATATTTTCTGTTTAGCATGGCGGGTACGGCAATAACCCCCATGGAAAGAGTTGCGGCGCCGCTGCCCCCCACCATTGCCGCCATTACTGCGCAAATAGCTATTGTACCTATTCCCAGGCCTCCTTTGAGCCCGCCTGCCCACATGTGTACAGTATTAAACAGGTCATCAGCTATTCCGGATCTGTGTAGTAAAAATCCCATGAAAACAAACATAGGTGCCGACAGGATAATAAAGTTGTTGCAGACACTCATCATTGTAAAATAAATCATGTTAAGGCTCTCGGGTCCCCAAAGGAAAAAGGCAGAGAGGATACCAATCGACCCAAGGCCGAATGCAATGGGCATTCCGGTAGTCAATATGACCAGCATACTGAGGAACATTATGGCGGTGATGCCGATTTCACTCATATTAGTTCCGTTCCGGTTATTGCAAGAATCAAGTTGCGAATGAAATCACTGATCCCCTGCAAGATAATTAAGACCAGTCCAACAGGAAGCAGCATTTTATGATGATATAGAGGCGGGCGCCAAGGGGAATGGGAATGTTCGAGAATTTTTAAAGATTCAATACCGTAATAACTGAGAAAATACAACATGGTCATAAACAATATAATGGTCAAAGGAAAGGTACAGACATCCACTATAGCCCGCTTTCTTTTGGACCATTTCATGTAAAAAAGATCCATATTCACATGTGATTTGGTAAACATTGCATAAACACCGCCGAAAACCAGAAACACACCATGAAGCATGGTTGAACTTTCAACTGCCCAGACCGTAGGTTTGTTGAATATATAACGGACGATAACCTCGTATAGAATAATCCCCACAATCAGGACAATAATCCAGGATGCTATTTTCCCGGTCCATTCGCTGATTTTGTCAATTAAAGTGACAATTTTTTTTATTCTGGATCGCAAAATTCAAACCTATTTAAACCAAAATACACAAATGCCAGATTAAATGGCATTTGTGTATTATACAGTGTCTGCCGGTTTAGTCCAGACGTCCCATCTGCCTGTTAAACTTCTTTATAAGTTCAACACCTTTTGCCGCTTCCGGGGTGAATTTTCCTATTTCATCCCAGGCTCTTACAGCGGACTGCATAAATGTATTCATGTCTTCCTGTGAAAACTGTGTAAGATTTCCCTTGAAGATTGTTTCTCGCATTTCGTATTCTTTGCTCAACACCCAGTTATAGTAGTCCCAGCGGGCCTGTCTTGCTGCAGACTTGATTATGGCCTGAAGGTCTTTAGGTAAACTTTTCCATTTTTTAGGATTGATTATTATCGCGTCAATCGCTGGGTCGAAGATAGGAGATATATTATAATATTTTGCGGTTTCATGCAATTTCATTAGTTCATATTCCAGGGCACCACCATAGACTACCCCATCAACAACACCGGTAGTCAAACCCAGATAGATATCTTCCGGAGGCATATCCACTACTCCAATACCCATATTCATTAGCATCATGGCGGTAGAACCGGCCGTGGTAACCTTGATTTTCTTCAAATCCTCTATACTGTTTACCGGTTTTTTGGAAATCAAATGAAACGGTGCAGCCCAAATCTCTGAAAGGAATTTTACCCCATTTTTCTCGTATTCAGCCGCTACCATCTCTCTCAATCCCATATTATAGAGAATTTCCGCTTCCTGAGCATTTCTCCAGGCCATTGGCAAACCTGTTCCTACATCAGCTAAACCATATTCGGAAAAAAACACCGCTACGCAGTGTCCCATATCCACGGCACCTGATTTTACCGCCTTTAAAATATCCGGTGATGGTATAAGCTCTCCACCTGCAAATACCGAAATTTTGATTCTGCCGTTACTCATTTCTTCAACGTTTTTCGCAAAATTTTTACTGCCATGAATCGTCGGGGGAGGATAATAACTCTGCAATCTAAGTCTATAGACTTTGTCCGCTGCAGAGGTTGACCCCACAAAGGAACCAAAAAGAAAAATAATACTCAAGACTACCACTATGCTTTTCCTTCTCATGATGTGCCTCCTTCCACTTTTGCTAAAGGATTTAGATTCTGGATTTTTTCTGATCTCATCACTTTTTTGTTTGAATTAACCTTTATACTTTCTCAATACATTTATCGATATTCATCTATCACAGTGAACCTCATAAATTTATAGCCCGCCAAATGCATCATCTTCGATCTCAATAGCGGCTTCGCTACCATCTATGATCCCATCCATGACGCCCATTCCGGCGGGAAGCAGGGTCCGGATAAAAAATTCCGCCGTCTTGATCTGACCTATGTAAAAAACCCTATCCTTCTTTTTGGGATTGCCGGCGAGTTTTTCGTTGGCTACGACCGCTCGCCACAAAAGCATCCAGGCCATGATGGTGTCGCCCATGGCATGTAAAAAGGGCAGGGAGTGGGCAAATGCAACCTTAACTCGCGGTGAAGCCGCGGTTTTGCCGATGAATGCGGCCGTTTCCGCAAGTCGATGGGCAGCGGTTTCTACGCGTTCCCCCAAACCGGAAAGAGTGTCTATTCCTTTGGCACTGGCAGACACTTTAAAGACTTCGTTTAAAAATGCTTCAAACACCTGTCCGTTTCGTTTCCCCAGCTTGCGTGCCAGCAAATCCATGGCCTGAATACCGCTGGTACCTTCGAAAATGGAATTGATTTTAGTGTCCCGGGCATACTGTTCGACCGGATAATCCCTGGTGTAACCGGCACCACCGAAGACCTGGATGGCCTGGATGCAGACGTCATGGCCCTTTACCGCCAGATACTCTTTGAGAACCGGTGTGTAGAGACTAAAAAGGTCTTCATTCAGTTGGCGCTCCGCCTCACTGGCGGCATCAGAGGTGCGCATTTCGATGGTGGTCACGTAGTAAAAAAAACTGCGCATGCCGTTTACGTAAGATTTCATTTCCAGAAGATTGCGGCGCACATCCGGGTGTTTGATGACGGGTACCGACGGGGCCGACCGGTCGGCATGACTCTCAATGTCTCTACCCTGAATTCTCTCGCGGGCATAATTGACCGATAAAAGATAGACAGCAGACGCCTGAGACATTCCGGCAAGACCAACCTCCATGCGCATCCCGTTCATCATGTGAAACATGATTTTCATGCCCTGGTTTTCCTGACCCAACAAATATCCGATACAACGGCCTTTGGCACCGATGGTCATGCTGCACGTAGCGCTGCCGTGAATTCCCATTTTTTCTTCGACGCCGCTGCAGACAATATCGTTTCGCTCGCCGAGGGACCCGTCATCATTGACAAGATATTTGGGAACGATGAAAATGGAGATGCCCCTGGTTCCTGAGGGTGCCCCTTCCACCCTTGCCAAAACCGGGTGGATGATATTTTCGGCCAGATCATGTTCACCGGAGGTAATAAAGATCTTGTTGCCGGTCAATGAATAGGTTCCGTCAGCGTTTTTGACCGCAGACGTCTCCAGAGCCCCCACATCACTTCCAGCAGCGGGTTCTGTGAGCAGCATGGTACCGCCCCATTGCCCGGTTACCATCTTTTTGACGTATGCTACTTTCTCCTCAGATGTTCCGTAAAGGTGAATCATTTTCGCCGCATTCGCATTCATACTCTGATAGGATAAAAATGACCAATTGGCGGCTGTAAAATATTCTTCGATGGCATAACCGATCAAACGGGGGGCACCCTGACCTCCCATCTCTTCGGGCACACTAACGCTGCTCCACTCACCTTCCTGCAACAGTCCGTATGGGCGATGAAAGGACTCGGGTACTTTCACCTCACCTTTATCAAAGACAACCCCTTGGCGATCGCCGTCTTGAAGGGTAGGCAGCACTTCATTGACGGCCAGCTTGCGAGCCTCGGTGATCATCATGTCGCAAACCTTGCGGCTGAATCCGTTATAATTTCCGTTTTTGATGATCTCTTCACCGTTCATCTGTTCCCAGATGACGAAATCAATATCTCTTCGATCAGCTAAAACCTGTGCCATGGTTAATCCTTATCCTTTCACATTGACCATAAAATTCTCTTGCCTACAGAGGTAAGCGGCAGTTGCTCTACGAACACTATGTTTTGGGGCCTCCTGTTAGCAGCCATGTTCTCACGGCAGTACTCAATAATCTACTGCTCGTGGAGGGTATCCTCCTATACAAGATGATTTCTACCTTGCAATCGCCTCAGCCAATACACAGAGTATTTCCCACATCATAGTCGCCCCGGAATGTGCCGTTGTTCCCGCAGGGTCATCCCACGGCGGAGAGACCTCAACTACATCCCCACCGATAATGTTTGCACCCCTAAGCCCTCGAATTATTGCCTGGGCTTCAATTGTGGTCAGTCCCCCTACCTCCGGTGTACCGGTTCCCGGTGCAAAAACCGGATCCAATCCATCTACGTCAAACGTGATGTATGTGGGACTGCTACCGATTACCTCATGTATCTGGCGGATGACTTCCTTGATACCCATTTCATGGAATTCTTCAATATGGATAACGCGCATCCCGGTTTTATAAGAAAAATCCCACCACGGTTCGGCTCTTCCGCGAATGCCGATTTGTACCGTTCGCTCAGGATCAAGCACGCCATCCAGAACTGCATTGCGAAACGGACCGCCATGGTGCACACGGCTGCCGCCAACCAAACCTGCTGTATCGCAATGAGAATCGATATGGACAAGAGCCACTGGCTCTTTCGACCCAACCGCTTTTAATATCGGATAGGTGATCGAGTGATCGCCACCGGCTGACAAAGGTGCACATCCAGCTTTAATAACATTTTGATAAAATTTCTTAATTTCTGAGATCCCCTTATCAAGGCTGAACCATGATTCAAGCGGTACATCACCTGCGTCGATAAGTTTACATAGTTGAAAGGGAATAATTTTACTCACATGATGCAGAGGACCGCAGGTTATCAGAGACTTTTCACGCAAAGCTCTCGGTCCGTTCTTTGCACCCGAGCGTTCCATGAGACCTCTTTCAAATGGTACGCCGATAAGGGCAATATCTGCATTTTTATAATCCTGGCTCGGGGGCGCTCGAAAAAAAGTGACGAGACCCGAATAGCCGGGTTCAAGATTCCACTCCGCTCCAAACTGGTTCAGGAAAGGGCCAAAATGCTCGTTATTCTCAGGGTCGAACTCTCCACGAGCTTCCTTTTTTCTGATTGTTTCCAGCTTTTTTTTGTCAAACATTCGAACAAATTCTCCATTATTATTAATATTATTTTGAAACCTGCGGCGGATCCACCGCCGCCCGTTGACGCAAACCAACAATTCTTTTATCCAACAAATCAACAAGTTCCATCAATCCTCCTGGGAAAAACAGAATGATGATGCACATCAAGGCCCCTATAATAGACAAACGCCAGGTCCCGGCCAGACGGAAGTATTCACCGGCACAGGTAATGGTGAAAGCACCGATAATTGCTCCGGGAAAGCGCCCCAAGCCTCCCACCATTACCATGGCGAGGCCCATTAAAAATGGTGTTATACCCAAAAGAGCTGGAGAAATATCACCAATGTGGTGGGCATAAAACCCGCCGGATAAACCGGTTAAAAAAGAGGTCAAACTGAAAACTTTTAGCTTTTCCTTGTATTCGTTAATGCCCAAGGCCGTGGCGAAATCACGCGAGTCGCGTAAAGCCATAAAGGCCAGGCCATTTGAAGATTGGATAGTTTTATAGACAATGATCAGGACAACAAGGAAAAAGCAATAATTAATGTAGTAGGATATCATGGGGGTGATACCCGCGAAAAGCGGCGGAATTTCGCTGAGCCCGCGTACGCCGCCGGTAATATCTTTGGTCTGCGAGATAAAGGTCGGTAACACCATTGCAAACATCATTGACCAGAGAGCAATATAAATGCCGCTCAACCGAAGTGAAGGTAGCCCCACCAGAAGGACCACAATACAGGCACTGCCTACACCGCCTATTAAAATACACAACCAGGGCGACCATCCAAAAAATTTGGCCAGCATTCCGGAAATGTACCCGCCAATGGCAAAAAAAGCCACGTTACCCAGAGAAAGTGTCCCCGCATAGCCGGCAATCAAATCCCAGTTGGAAGCGACGACAGCCCAGAAGAAAAAGATGTTGAAAATATGCATGATGTAGTCGCTGCCATGCAGGACTGGATAAAGGGCTAAAAAAATAAGAAAAATAAGAAAAACTATTTTTTTCCACGTAAATGTGTTGCCCATGGATAAACGATTCCTTTTTAAACCGTTGGATTAGGCCGCCCGCCCGCCCAATAGGCCCTGTGGTCTGATTAAAAGTACGACCAAGAACATAACCGTCCAGATGGGAAATACCCACATGGTACCGATGTACAGCATGGTCAGCGCTTCTATCACTCCCAGAATGAGTGCGGCGTACAATGCCCCCTGGACACTGCCCCAACCCCCTAAGACGATGATCACAAAGCCTTTGGTCATCCAGTCCCATCCAATGGGTGGAGAAATATAGAGCTTTGTTGCCAATAAAATACCGCTGAAACCCGTAACGGCCATTGCCAGTGCGAATGTGTGACTGAACGTTTTGTGTAGATTGATACCTACAATTCTGGCCCCGTCCATATCCTGGGCCACAGCCCGCATGGCCTGACCAAACCAGGTCTTTTTCAAGAATATGATAAATGCAATAAAGAATATAATAATGAGAAAAAGCAAAATGATGTCATGCCACTGTAATCGAACATATCCAAGCTTTATACTGCCCTGAAAAAATTTTGGAATGACCTTGTACCGGGGGCCGAATACTTGCAGCAGTGAATTTTCAATGAGGATACCCGCACCGAGTGTAAATACAATCGTAGACATCTCCCAGTCCGGTTTTCGGAGCAATGGTTTGATGGTCGCCCCATACAGCGCAAGACCGAAGAAATACATAATGATGGATGAGGTGACAATGGCCGGAATGAGTCCCAGCCCTGTTTTTGTCAGTATGACCCAGGCAAAGTAGCCGCCCATAAGCGCCATCAGCCCATGGGCGAAATTGAAAATACGAACTACGCCATAGACGATTGTCAGCCCCAAGGCCATGGCAGCATAAAGTGACCCTGAAACAATACCGGTAACAATTGCATTAATAAAGGCTTTCATTTTACGCCTTTTCCTAAGCAGAGTATTTACCCCAACGTTGCAACTATGGGGTTTATTTAGTCATATTTCGTTTGCGGTAGTTTAAAAACCGGTTATCGGTAGATTAAATTCCGCAACGCTTCACGTTTTGGTGCAGGAAACCGCACCCTGTCCAGGGCGCAGTCCCCTGCCTGCAACATTTATTTGATCCAGGGTGGCTTTTTATAATCAGCTTTTTTGAACCTGGGCGGGTCAACAGATACGTGCTTTTGATCCTGTATTTGATAATAAGCAATCGGTAATAAATATTCTCCGGACAATACCGTCAAGTCATCTGGCTTAAATACATATGTACCGGAAGCCCCATCATAAACAGACTCTTTGATGAGCGATACAACTCTCGGATAGCACTCGACACAACCGGCCCGCTCGACAGCCTGAGCCCACATTCCGAATCCATCGTAGGTGTAAAGAGCCGCATTTCCGATGGGTTCGCTCTTATATTTTGCGACATAACCTTTTTTGAACTCCTTATATTCCTTGGTTTCAAATTCAAGTGGACTGGTAGACCAAATGACACCTTCCGCATTTTTGCCAGCCATTTCGAGGAACTCCGGGAGCGCAGGTACGTAGTACATCAAGACCATTGCATTTAAATCATCGCCAAAATAGTCTCTTAATTGATTCATAAATGCAGCTGCATCTGTGCCCATGAAGTTGAACATGGTAATAAAGGCTGGCTGGGCATCATCGATCTTGGAAAGTAGCGGACCCCACTTATCGCCAGCTCCAAACTGGTATTTTTCATAGTGCGCAACCTCGTAGCCCATCTCCTCTGCACCTTTATTAAATGCCTCTGCCGGATAGGTCATAACAGGGTGGTCGATAGTGATCGTAACAATTTTCTTATTGGGCGTTTTCCATCCTATTTTCTGCGGTACATCTAACAGTTTGAGGAAATCTACCCCAAACAAGCTGTTTATAAACGCATACTGCAGGCAATTGGAATATTTTTTCAGATTCTTGGCGGTCATCTCGGCCAGATCGTCCCGGTAAGGTGCGTAAAGAAATGGGATACCGGCAGGACCATAGACAGTGAGACCTGTAGATCCAACAGCCTGATAGTAGGTGATAACAGCATCAACCTTAGAACCCAAAAAGCGTTTGGCAACCGACATGACATTTTCTGATGACATATCTGCCGTATCACCGAATAGCACTTCCACTTTTCGTCCCAAAACACCGCCTTTGGCATTGGTCATTTCCACCGCCAGTTCGAGCCCTTTTTTCATCTCCACGCCATCACCGGCGTAGGGACCCGTCAGCGGCATCGGTCCTCCTATCTTAATGGGGTCGGCAGCCAGTGCGGTTTCACAAATAAAAAATACTGCAAATATAAATATGATAACCATAAATGATCTGTGTTTCATAACTTCCTCCTTTTTTACTTTTCTGCACAAATTAAAATCACCACTTACAAATGGCCAGATTAAAAATATGCTTTTTCAATTTCTGCTTTATTGATTTCAGTTGCCTTTCGTTCCATCACAATCTCCCCTTTGCGTAAGAGATACACTCGATCGGCAACACTCAGCGGGTAATCCACTTCTTGCTCCACGATCAATATACTGAACCTTCCTTTTTGTTTTAGCCCTTTGACAGCACCAAAAACAGTTTGTTTCATAATCGGCG
Organism: uncultured Desulfobacterales bacterium; assembly: GCA_964633115.1. Taxonomy (GTDB): domain Bacteria; phylum Desulfobacterota; class Desulfobacteria; order Desulfobacterales; family B30-G6; genus B30-G6. The sequence goes on along the minus strand of CAZWEO010000014.1, from coordinate 59,328 downwards.
ACAGTCCAATGGAAGGCTCATCGATCAAGAGCAGCGATGCGTTGCTCATTAACCCGCGGCCTACTGCCACCATACGCGCTTCCCCACCGCTCAAGGTGGAGGCAAGCTGGGCCTTCCTTTCGTATAGGCGCGGGAAAAGAGAAAACACGGTTTCTATATTCTCGCGTATCTTTTTACGGGCCAATCTGTTGTAGGCACCCAAGGTCAAATTTTCCTGTACCGTCATTTCGGGGAAAAGATGGCGTTCTTCAGGAATCAAAGCCACTCCCATAGCCACAATTTTATCACTGGCTGCACCGGCGATCTCCTTGCCATTAAAACGAATTGAACCGGAGGTGGGTGGATGCAGACCGGCAATCGCTTTCATCAGAGTTGATTTCCCATGGCCATTGGGACCGAATAGGGCCACAACCTCGTTTTTTTTTACTTTCAACGAGGCATTCCGCAAGACCTGCAGCTCACCATAAAAGCTGTCCACATCACTGAGCGTCAATACGGATCTGTCCTGATCATTCATAGCGATTCTTCCACCTTTCCAAGATAGCAATCGATAACTTTTTGATCTTTGCTCACGCCTTCGGGAGAGCCGGTGTAGATCACCAAGCCGTTGTCCAACACTAGCATGTGATCCGATATGTCAATCAGCACATCCAATATGTGCTCAATCAAGACGATGGTGACACCTCCTTCTTCATTAATTTTTCGCACGACATCTATGAAATTATTCATTTCATTCATTGCCAGGCCGGCCAACGGCTCATCCAATAGCAACAACTTGCAGTCTGTTGCCAGGCAGGCGGCCAGCATAACCAGTTTGGTGGTATAAAGATCCAGATGGCTGGCCTCTGTATCTCGATACGCATCCAGTCTCAAAAACCGGATGGTCTCCTCGATGACGCTTTGACGTGTTTTCACTTTTCCGCGGCCAAATGTGGACCCCACGCGAATATTGTCGTACACCGAAAGCGTCTTAAACGTTATCGGTACCTGGAATGTACGCACCAGGCCTCGGTGGCAGACCTGGTGGTTATTCAGCCGGGTGATATCTTGGTCATTGAAAATAATTTTACCGGAAGTTGGTGAATAATGGCCTGCAATCACATTGAAAAGAGTGGATTTCCCCGCCCCATTGGGCCCGGCAATACCAAAAATTTCACCTTTCTCAACAATCAAATCTACGTCTTGCAACGCCTGTAGGCTGCCAAATAATTTACAAAGGCTTTTGGTTTCGAGTATCATGGATCACTCTTATCTTGATATTCATTTCTTCCAATGGGTTTTACGTATCTTCCCGGTGCGATCTACCCGTGCTTCAGCCAAAATGCAAAGCATCTCAAACAATAATCCTGCCACCAGGTTTGCTGAAATTCCCTGATGGTCGTGGGGAGGACAAAGCTCGACAATATCGGCCCCAACAACATCAAGACCCCGCATTCCACGGACAATATCGCGAGTTTGTATGCCGGTTAATCCAAAAGGTTCGGGCAGTGTGGTTCCGGGCATGTATGCGGGATCGATGGCATCCGTATCCAGGGAAATATAGACCGGCTTGTCTTTAACAATTTGACGAACTTCTTCTACAATCGAATTAGCTCCGCGCTCGTGGAATTCATCTGCTGAAATCACTTTCATGCCGGTGGCGTATGAAAAATCACAAATGATTGACGCACGGCCCCGAATCCCGATCTGAACAGTCCGTTCAGGATCGAGGACGCCATCTAGCACGGCCTTCCGGAATACCGAGTTGTCATTGTTATCATCCGCCCCAGACGGATTCCCGCCGGTATCCGCGTGGGCATCCAGGTGAATGAGACCGACAGGTTCATCACGGCCCAGGGCTTTCAGGATCGGGTGGCTCATGGTATGTTCGCCACCCACCGATAGAGGAACGATTTCAGCATCTTTAAAACGTGAATAGGTTTGATAAATATCTTCAACCCGTTGCTTTGCCGAATAACTGCTGAACTCGACATCGCCATAGTCCATTATACTGCAAATTTCATACGGAATACATTGGGTCGCCTGGTTTACGGGACCATGGATATGCGACCATTTACGGGCGAATTCAGGACCGTGTCGCGTACCGGCCCAGTGCGGTGCCCCCTGGTCCATAGGCACACCAACCATGGCGATATCAACATCATCCAACTCCTTTTTATGTGGCGCCTGAAAAAAACCATGATGTTTTAGAAAGCCCTCAGCTGCAATTGAATAGCCTTCTTCCATGGATCGATATAAAAACGACCGTATCTTTTCATCTCTGACGTTTAAAACGTCCTCTGAACTTAGTTCATGATATCGAGCTAAGCGCTCTTTGCGAATTTTAGCCATCTCATGCTTTCCTTTACTGTGAACTGATTAAAGTTTCTGCATGGGCACAGGCCATCTCAACAATCGCACCGGTATACTCCTGGGCAAGCGGGGTTTCTTTGCGCGTATGCATCCATCCGAGGCCTACCAGGAAACGGCACATTATAAGCGTCGGCAATTCGGATAGATGTTCATCCCCAAGTGGTTCCACTGATCGATATCCTTCTATCCATGCATTGCTTGCCACGCGAGCTTCTTCCTCATCGGGGATATTGAAGGCCAGCATGGTAGCCAGATCGTACAGAAACCACCCGAAGCCGGAGTCATCGAAGTCGATGACATAGGGATTGCCTTCGTGCAGAAGGATATTTTCGGCCATCAGGTCAGCATGAATCAATCCGAACCGGTCCTTTCCCTTACCGTACTTCTCGAGCCGTTTAAGAACAACATCACGTGCACGACACATCAAATCCAGCTGCTCTTTGCTTAATGCTTTCAGATCTTTGAAACGGCCCCACAGGGGATTTTCACCGAACATGCCGTCTTCATCCCAGCTCTGACGATGGAATCCATCGGGAATGTCCCAGGTTTTGACATGCCGATGAAAACGCGCATTAACTTGGCCTAGAAGGTTGTAGGCTTCTGTAGGATTGCCGTCCGATAAAGGGCTGCCATCAACCCATTGTAACATGCTGCAATGTCGAGCCTCCGGCACACTATCCACAGACGCTGTCTGCACGAAACTCTCGTCGGCCCCTAACAGAGGCGTAGGCGTATACACACCGGCATCTCGCAAGGCCTCCATCCACTGCATTTCAGATCGAATTGTCTGCTCTGTCTGGTAGTTTGGTCGATGCACACGAATGACGTAACGATTATCAGTTTTGGGATCTTCTACTTTATACACTGCATTTTCGCGGTAATGCAGCAAATCCAGCTTGGCTTGTTTTGATATGCCGAATTTTTCCAACGCCACAGCGGCCAGGGATTGAATCCGTATGGCCTGCTGCTCTGTGGAGAGTTTTTTAAAATTGATGTGCCCTTGATCAGACATAATATACCTCCTTGACTAAGTTATGCAGCCCAGTATTCAGTTGCTTTTATTTTCATCGACTTGATTTTTTCAGTTCTTCATCCCGCAAAGCCTTTTTGAAAAGTTTTTCCGTTACGGTAAGGGGCAGGCTGTCTCGGAATTCGATAAACTTAGGTACCGCGTAAGGAGCCAGCTTTTCACGGCAATGTGCGATGATGTCTTCAGCCGTGGTATTGTCTGCAAAACCTTCATTAAGTACGACAAACGCCTTGACCCGTTCACTTCCGGACCGTTTGCTATCCGGCACACCGATGGTCACGGCTTGAGAAACGGCCGGATGTTCAAACAGCACTTCATCCACCCGCGTGGAATAAACCTTGTTACCGGAAACGTTGATCATGTCCTTGTTCCGATCCTCTATAAAAAAGTAACCGTCTTCGTCCATACGGCAGAGGTCTCCAGTGGGCAGCCACCCATCCTTTAGACCTTTACCCGGTGTTGGCCAATATCCTTTCATGACCTGTGGACCGCGAATATACAGTTCTCCAACCTCTCCCTGTGCCAATCCTTCTCCTGTGGATCCATCAACAATCTTGACTTCAGTATCAGCCAACGGCACCCCGATGGAGCCCCTTTTTTCAAAGGGCATGAATCCGGTGATCTTGGCGAAACTGGAGAGATTGAAATGGGTCAGCGGTCCGGTTTCAGTCAGACCGTAGGCCTCGGTTATAGGCATTCCGGTCAACTTTTTAAATTTATTTGCCACCTCCGGCGGCAGCGGCGCCGCACCGGATGAAAATGTTGTGTTGGTACGGCCGATTTTCTTTTCAATCAAGCGCATGTATTGAGTCGGCACCAGTGGGGCCATAAAAGGTCGGTATTTTTTTAGTAGTTCTACTATCACATCCACATCTCTTGGATCTGGTACCAGCAGCATCTGCAATCCCCAGAAGACGCACGCCCGGATGGACCAGTGCCCGTAGGCATGAAACATAGGCACTGCGATCAGCATGGAAGATTTTCCTAAAATACCTTTCTCCAGTGGCCCCATTACCCACGGCAACGACTGCATCGTGTTAGACGTCAGATTGTAATGGGTCATCATTACACCTTTGGGTTTACCGGTTGCCCCGCCGGTGAATACCAACAGTGCCAGGTCTTCCATTGGATCGATTTCAACCGAAGGCGGTTGCGGATCGGCCTTTTCGATCAGTTCACGGAGTTGAAAGGCTTGGGGGATCTCAGCGAGTTCAGGTTCGTCGTCCGAAAAATCATTGAGTGAGGTTACGATCACATATTTAAGTTTAGTATCCTGTTTGACGGATTTGACAAGCTCTAAACTTGTATCCAAACAGATAACAACTTCAGCTCCAGACTCACCAATCTCCCAGATGAGATCGTGGCTTTGGTGCAGCAGACTGCAGGGCACGTGGGCTGCGCCGGTCTTTTGTATGGCGTAATCGGCAATAACAAACTGGGGTGAGGTGGGAAGAATGGTGGCAATCTTGTGCCCCTTTTGGACACCCAGGTCAGCCAGCGCACAGGCAAATTTATCCACATACGACTTTAGCTTTTTCCATGTAATTTTTCGCCCTAAATAATTGCAGGCACTTCGCGAAGAATAGCGTTTGGCCGTGTCGTCTAGATATTTGAACAATGGAACCTTCGGATAAGGCGCCATTGTTTGCGCCAGATCAAACGGCCCTAATTTATAGCTGTTTCCCCAGGGTTTTGAATTATAAACGTCCATGTTGAGCTACTCCCATTTTGTCAATTATGTTTTCGAGACCAAGCGCTTTAAGTTTTCCCACTGTCGGAATGCCGGTCACCTTATCCCAGCCCCTGAATTCATAATAGGCATCTAAAAGTGGTTCCAGGTTTACAACAAGACCTTTTGCCGGACCGTCAGATAGCGGCTCTTCCAGCAAACGCTTGGGCAGGGTGTCGTCAGTACGTCTGCATCCCTCGCGCACATTAAAAGCGCGTGCCAGGTTGTAAATCCTTTCCCCGGCTTGCCGGAACTCATGCTCATCAAACTCCCACCCGGTTGCGGTCGCGATTATAGGGACAACGTCTTCGGCCATCAGGGCCATGCCCATGAACTTGCAGGCGCCCACAGCATCAAAAACGGTCAGGGCGTCTTCAAGATCTTTTACAACTTTGGCTTCAGCAGGATTTTCAACCATGGGATCTTCGATCATGCTCTCTTCGACAATAAGAAATGGAATATCCATAAAGGTCGGGCCTTGGACGTAGGCCGTGATATGATCGCCCCCCCGGTTGGCGGTGGCAAATCCCAGACCCGTAATCTTGGTGGCCCGGCAATCATATGACGGGAGCTCTAACCCCTTAACCTGCATTGCAAAGTGCTCACTACCCCGGCCTAGTTTCTTAGACACATTCCTTGTTCCCTCGGCCAGCAGATCCCCCACACCCTCTCGTCTGGCGATCTTATGAATCAGCTCGATCATGGCATCGGCATTGCCGAATTTAAGATCCAGACCGTCCACATCATCTCGGCTCAGAATGCCTTTTTCCACGCATTCCATAGCAAACGCAACCGTACTGCCCGCGGAAACTGTGTCCAAGCCATAATCATTGCACAGTAGATTGACATATGCGATGGGTTCCAGATCATCCACGCCGCACATGGGACCGAAAGCCCCGATGGTTTCATATTCCGGGCCCTCGCCCTTGCAGGCATATTTTCCGGATTTAACTTCGGTTAATCTGCCGCAAGCAATGGGGCAGGCAAAACAGGCTTTTTTGCCGGTCAAAATTTTCTCGTTAATGGCCGGTCCGTTGACATTATCCGCATACTCACAGGAACCAAACTGCCAGTTGCGGGTAGGCAACCCGCCTTTTACGTTTACCAGGTCCAGCACCATATCCGTGCCATAAACCTCGAGGGTCATCTTCAAAAGACTCTCGTTGACAAAATCGCGGGCCCTTTTGGCGGCCTCTTTAAATGCTTGCTTGTCGGCCAGTTTTATCTTTTGAGTTCCATTAACAGCAATGCCTTTCAAACCTTTTGAGCCCATCACCGCACCGAACCCGCAGCGACCCAGCGCCCGATGGACGTCGTTCATCACAGCGGCGTATTTCACCAGGTTTTCACCAGCAATACCGATGCAAGAAACGTTGAATTTTTTACCAAGACTTTCTTTAATCGTTTTAGTGGTTTCCTTTACGCCTTTACCCCACAAATCACTGGCGTCTTTGAGCTCAGGCTTTCCGTCATCGATCACCAGGAAAACCGGGTCGGCTGCTATACCTTCGATGATAATACCGTCGTATCCGCTTCGCTTAACATCTAATCCCCAGCGGCCACCGGAATTCGCCGAACCCCAGAATCCGGTCAGGGGAGATTTAGTGACTGCGCTGAATCGGCCGGAGCTGGGAGACAAGGTTCCCGTCAGAGGTCCTGTCATATAAATTATTTTGTTTTCCGGTCCTAACGGGTCGATTCCTTTTTCCACTTCGTTGAAAAGATACCAGGTCGCCAGCCCGTTTCCGCCCAGAAACCGACGTGCTTCATTTTCGGGTATCGGTTCATCCGTGATGCTCCCGGATGATAGATTGACTCTCAATATTTTTCCCATAAATCCAGACATCGCAAACTCCTTTATTCACCAAGATATGCCGCCTCAAATGAGCTGATCGATGCCGACAGAGCTCCTATAAAAGGCGCATTGCGCATGATCTTACCGAAGTCACCTGATAAGCGTCTTATCTTTCCTCTGACCAGGGATTCAACGAAATGCATCTCCCCTTTCACCACCTTTTTAAAAATACTGTAAGGTCCCCGAACATGGAACCCGGCTTCGACTTCTTCCGGCCCGGATACCATTCGGGCTTCATGGCAGGTACCGCCTTTAGCGTCAAAGTAGATAAATTTTGTCTTTTCCAGCCCTTCGTTCGGTGAGATTTCAAACAGATACGTGCCGTTGAAGTCCACTCCCCATTTTTCCCCTTTTTCTTTACATTCTTTGCTGTTGTTGATGGCGTTTTTCCATTCGTCACACCATTCTTGAGAGGGATATAAAACAGGCATTTGTTCCTCCATTTTTTTCAGGATGTAAGATTAATATTTTTAGCTCGGTATTTTGCCGATAAAGCAACGTTGTGAGTACGTTTGCGGGTCAGGCCATGCCCTTCATCTGTTTGGCCGCCAACAGTGCAATATCGAGCCTCTCCATAATGACATCCACTAGCTCCAGGTCGATGTTCAACGGCGGTAGGAACTGCATCACGCGTTTGTCGTTATTGGCCCAGATCATCCAAAGGCCCTGGTGGTAGCCTGTGGATGTTACCAGCGGACCGGACCAGTCATCGATAAACTCCAGTCCCATGAACAAGCCTAGCTGGCGCAGCCGCACCAAGAAATCACTATGCTTTTGTCTAAGTTGCTCTACTCCTTCGGCAAATGCTTGGGCCAGCTTATTGACATGGGCCAGGAATTTTGGATCAGAACTAATCTCTAAGACTTTAACCAGCACTCGGCAGCCCAGCTCGGCACCACCGAAAGTAGACACATGCGCCATGGGGTCGTCGACAAATAAATCAATTAATGGCTCGCGTAACACAGTGGCAGTGATTGGATAGATTCCGCCTGAGGTGCCTTTGCCCAAACAAACGATATCCGGAACGATATCAAAGTGTTCAAATGCCCAAAGCTTACCAGAGCGTCCAAAGCCGGTCTGGACTTCATCTAAGATGAGGAGCACCCCCCTTTGGTTGCAGAGTTCGCGTACACTGGGGAAATAGTCCGGCGGTGGGATAGGCATCCCCAGAGTTGCCGGTATTGTTTCCATAATGACCGCTGCGGTGTCGTCATCGATGGCCTCCTCCAAGGCTGCAATATCAGCATAGGGCACTTGCTGGTAGCCGGGTGGCAGCGGCTGAAAAAGATCGCGATACTCGGGGTCTCCCGTGAACATAGCAATCCCCGTGTGTCCATGATATCCACCGTTGGCTGATATAATTTTCATTTTTTTGGTATACCCTCTGGCGATTTTAAGGGCACAGTCTACGGTTTCGCCACCGCTGACGTTGAAAATTGTGTAGTTGAGATCTCCTGGCATTAGCTCGGCCAACTTCTTTGCGGCTTCGGCTCGGTACTTGCTGATAAGGTGACCATTGCCAATATCCAATTCCAAATCATCCAGGGCCTCTTTGAGCGTATTAATAATTTCCGCATTGCGATGCCCAAGATTATATGTTCCGCCATTGATGTGGAGATTGATTCTCGGCTCCCCGCCTTCGATGTCCCAAATGTAGGGTCCTTCTCTGCGCCCCAGCACCAAATCCATTCCGTATCGCTGCCAGACTTCAGCCTTAGCAGGTTGAGAATAGGCTGCGAAATCTTCAATAATCTGCTCTTTTTCTTCCATGACTCCCCCGACCGGATTGAGTTAATTGAATGTATAAATGAAGGTAATTCAGTTGATATTTAAAAATAATTCAAAATCAGTGCCAAATAGCAGAAATACCCATAACTCATTGAATGATTTACAAATATTTCATTTGTATAAAATTCTTGACAATTTAGCTGTCTAGTGATTGTCTTAACATTGGCTAGACGATAAGGAAGTTAGATATATGGCACCCCATCTCACAGAAAAACAAATCAAAGATTGGAATAACAAGTACAGGAAGCTGCTTGACTCCATTAATATCGGATTTATGCTCTTTGACCCGGATTATACCTGCTACGACGTCAATGATGCTTTTCTGGATATGGTCGGAGCCAAACGGGAGGATTACCAGAGACTACACGTTAGCAAGGTCTTTTCTCGAGAAGAATTCCAGGAGGTGTACGATATTGTCGAGCCCTTGGAGGTCGAACTGAAAGAAAAGAGATCGATCGGTGAAAAAAAATATTACACATTCGAATGGTTCTGGTACCATCACCAGACAGGTGAAAAAATCCCCATGTTCTTTACGGGAGCAGTTAACATGAACGAGGATGGTGTCCACGAATCGACATACATTACTTGTACGGATTTGCGTGAGCAAAAACGTGTTCAGGAGGAATTGAAACGTGAGAAAAATAAACTGGAGGCCATTTTGTTCGGAATCGGCGACTGTGTCACCGTTTTCGACCTGAACGGAAAAATTCTAATGGGTAATCCACAGGGGTTGGGCATTCACAAGACTGAGCCTAAATCTCTATTGCCGTTGAAGACCGGCTACAAGTCAGATGTCGAGCTTAGCATCAATGGTGAACAGCGCAGGTTTGAGTGTCAGATTGATGCGGTGCACGACAGCGAAGGTAGGATATTCGCGTATTCGGAAATATTGAAGGATATAACAAGTCAATTAAAATTGGAACAACAGGAACGGGAGTTGTCACGCATGCGACGCGAAATGCGGCGCCTGGGGCTTCAATCCGAGATGATAGGCGTCAGCAGTGCCATGCGCAACATTTTTGACTTAATTCTACGTTGCGCCGAAGTCGATTCCACTGTTTTGGTACTGGGCGAGACCGGTGTGGGCAAAGAACTGGTGGCACGGGCAATCCACAACCAAAGTGATCGAAGTAAAAAACCGTTTATTGCGCTCAACTGTGGAGCCTTGCCAGAGCCGCTTCTGGAATCGGAGCTCTTCGGACATCTCAAGGGTGCTTTTACTGGTGCGACTTCTGATACTAAAGGGCTGTTCCGTGAAGCGGATGGAGGGACTCTTTTCCTAGACGAAGTGGGGGATCTCAGCCCCACACTACAGGTAAAGCTACTGCGCGTTCTCCAGGATATGGAAATTCGGCCGGTCGGTGGCAGCAAAACATATCCAGTGGACGTCCGCGTTATGGCAGCAACCCACCGGGATTTAAACACCATGATCAAGCAAAACGATTATCGGCGTGATTTGTATTATCGCTTGGCTGTCATTCCGATTTCGGTCCCATCTTTGCGAGAACGCAAGGATGATATCCTCCCACTAGTCGATCATTTTGTCCGCAAACACACAAAAAAAGGTAGGCAAGCGTTGAAAAAACTCGACCATACAAGCCAGAAGATATTACTGGATTATCGATGGCCGGGTAATATACGTGAACTGGAAAACTGTATTGAACACGCTCTAGCTATGTCAAAAGAAAAAATCATCACATCATCAAGTTTACCGGTTCAAGTTGTTCTTCCACAGCAGCCTAATGTAAATAAAGAAAACATAACGAATTTACCACCGTCGTTTTCAATAGATGAGAAGGTGAACAATGCAACCCACCTTAACACTCGCTTAAAACCTTGGGAAATAGAAGAAAAAAGTACTATAGAAAAAGCTTTGATGCGCAGCAAAGGCAATCGCACACGTGCAGCCAAAGATCTAGGAGTCAGCCGTGGAACCCTTTGGCGAAAGATCGGTTTGTATCAGATTGATCTATGAATACTACAAAATCAGATGACTTCATATGCGATTCATAACTAATTTATTAATATAAGAACTTAGAGCTTTGATCAATATGACAAATTTGTAACCCAACTGACTTTATGATTCAGTCTAAATAAATGATATTACAGATAAAAAAGTTCAAATCAACTGCTATCTATTACCTTTCAGGGGTGTTGATTTTCACCTCACGTCAATAGTATCTGTATATTTAGGGGAAGCTTCAAATACAGACCTATCAAGAATTCGGTAGGTATTTGCGTACTGATCTAAAATTTATATAATTCTTGAATTGGGCATATGCAAGATATAGTATGAGCTCACTGGCAGCAAAATACTTGATGCCTGGCATAAGTCTTGACTTCGGAGCGTGGCAAAATTTACAGTCTTAACCGGACGACAACTCTTGTCAGGTTGTGACGACATATTTTGAGGCTTGGTCCTGGCTCGATCACCAACTCTGTCAATTCAAGTATAGGCCAGAACAGCTTATGCCATCTTGATCAAACGGAAACCCAGTCGATTGCTGCGGCGGTCTGGGGAACTGAGACTGCGTGAGGCACACCGGCAGTACCAGTCCTCACTGCCCCAGTCCCCCCCACGTAGCGCCTTGGCCAATCCGCTTGAAGGGCCTAATGGCGCAATTGAGGGGCTTTGAGAATAATAATTTCGATCAAACCAGTCCTGACACCATTCATGCACATTACCATGCATGTCACAAAGGCCCCAGGCATTCGGATTTAATTGACCGACCGGATGCGTTTTGCCGCCTGAATTTTTTCGGAACCAGGCGTATTGGCTTAATATATTGGTATCACTGCCGAAGGCATAAGCGCTTTCTGAACCGGCCCTGGCTGAATATTCCCACTCAGCTTCGGTTGGGAGACGATATTTATCAGTTTCTTCCTTTGTATTCAGCTTTTCAATAAATTCTTGCACATCATTCCAAGAGACCCTTTCCACCGGTCTTATGTCGTCGATAAACTCACTGGGGTTATTCTGCATAATCTCAGACCACTGCATCTGGGTGACTGCGTATTTTCCCATAAAAAATGCTTTGCTGAATTTTACAATGTGCCGTGGGGCTTCATGATCCTCCGCCTGTTCAAGATTTTTGTCCCCGCCCATTTTAAATGAGCCCGACGGAATTAAAACCAATTCCATTTCGATGCTATTGGTCGTTGTGTCCGGCATAATATTAAAACCTGATTTGAGCGATTTTTTACTCGATCTGCACCAATATTTTGCGCCGAAAGGGTTCGCAAAAAGCCTCGACAGATCCCCAGGCATGCCTACAATTCGTAAGGCGTGAGACTTTCCCAGCCGTCTTCGGTTACGAGAATAGTTTGTTCGAATTGGGCGGACAAGGACTTGTCTTTGGTTACAGCAGTCCATTTGTCGGCTAGAATGCGCAGGGCGGCGGCGCCGAGGTTAATCATGGGTTCGATGGTAAACACCATACCGGGCACCAGTTCGATGCCTTCGCCCTTTTTGCCAAAATGCGGGATCTGGGGTTGTTCGTGAAATTCCAATCCGACGCCATGGCCCACAAAATCTCTCACCACAGAACATCCCTGGCCTTCGGCATATTTCTGGATGGCATGGCCGATATCCCCGACTGTATTTCCGGGCTTAACCATAGCAATACCTTCTATTAGACTCTGGCGGGATACATCTACAATCTTTTTCGCATCGGTGCTGGGGGAACCTACAAAATAGGTAAGGCTGGCATCAGCATAGTAACCATCCAGGATTGAGGTGACGTCGATGTTGACGATGTCACCGTCGGCCAATTTACGTTCTCCGGGGATGCCGTGGCAGATGACTTCATTCACGGAAACGCAGACACTCTTGGGGTAAGTGCCACGGTAGTTCAGGGGTGCCGGTATGGCATTATTTTTGATGGTAAAATCGTGGACGACGGTGTTGATCGCATCGGTCTTTAAACCTGGTTTGATGATGGATGCAGCCAGATCAAGGGTTTCTAAAACCAAATTGCCGGCCTGACGGATGCCTTCGATGTCGTGGTTGGATTTTAGCTTGATCTGGAAATCGCGTTTGTAGCGTTTGGCCAGATTTACTTGCGGAACTGTTTCCTTGGTAATGCAGCAGCGTTTATATTTGCGGCCGCTGCCGCAAGGGCAGGGATCATTGCGTCCGATTTTTAGCGGTTTTTGTTTCATACGTCTTTTTGTTTGGCCATTTCTTCGTCTCTCAGAACCCGCCGCAGAACTTTGCCGACATTGGAGACCGGCACTTCATCACGGAATTCGATCATGCGCGGACGTTTGTATCCGGCCATATTCTCCTTGCAGAATTCCTGAATCTCTTCTTCGGTGGCAGTCTCACCCGGTTTGAGCTGAATGTAGGCTTTGACTACTTCGCCGCTCTTGGCATCGGGTACACCTACCACGGCAGCCAGAGCCACCTTGGGATGCGTAAAAAGGATATCTTCCACATCTCGGGGGTATACGTTAAATCCACCCACAATGATCATATCCTTTTTGCGGTCGGTGATGGTGATATACCCGGCTTCATCTATATTGCCGATATCGCCAGTCAGAAAATATCGCTTACCATCAATTTCTCTGAATACGGCCTTGTTCTCCTCGGGTTTGTTCCAATAACCCTGCATTACCTGGGGACCGCTGATACCGATTTCACCGTCTTCTCCCTGGGACAATTCTTGCAGACCGGTGTCAAGGTCAAGTACCTTGATATCGGTGCCCGGGATCGGGAAGCCGATGGAGCCAATTTTACGGTGCTCTGTGTTGGTGGGATTCACGCTGGCGATGGGCGCCGTTTCACTCAGACCGTAACCTTCGAATATAACCGATCCAGTCTTTTCTTCGAACTGCCGACAGACTTCAGGCGGCAAAGGGGCACCTCCTGAAAAGCAACCCATCAATGAGGTCAGATCATACTGATCCAAATGCGGATGATTGGTAAAAGCCACAAAGATAGTCGGTACCGCCGGCATGGTTGTGGGTTTGTACTTCTGGACGGCTTTAAGCACTTCTGTAAAAGGCGGATCACCGGCGCGTGGATCCGGTATACATATGAGTTTATTCGCCTTATAACAAGAAGACAGCAAGGCGCAGGTTAGCCCGAAACTGTGATACCATGGTAAGACACCCAGAGAGGTGTGGTGCCCGCCTGCGCGTTGTTTTTCCGGCGGGGCGCCTGGTTCATGCGATATGCGAATCCACTCATCAGCGGCCATCAGGTCGAAGCTAAAATTAGTATGTGTCAAGGCAGCGCCCTTGGGCACACCAGTGGTCCCACCTGTATATATGATCAGGGCTAAATCATCACTGGGGGCAATGTCCACTACGGGTGCCTCTGGCTTTGCTGCCGCGACCACCTCATCGAAAAAAAGATGTCCGGGCTCGTAGTTATCGGCCTTAGGAATTTTATCCAGCAGGCTTCCCAAGAAACCTTTAATCCAAGGTAGGTATGATTTGACGCCGCAGATGACAACGGTTTCCACATCAGTACCTTTGATGGCTTCTACAGTGGTGGAGTAAAACTGGGGGTGGTCCATGCAAAATACGGCCTTGGCACCAGCATCACCCAATTGATAATTGAGTTCGCTGCCGGTGTAAATGGGATTGCAGGTTACGCACACAGCACCGGCTTTGAGGATACCGAAAAAGATAGCCGGATAATGGGGTAGATTTGGCAGAAATATGGCCACACGATCACCCTTTTTGATGCCGCGTGAAATCAGAAAGTTGGCAATCCGATTGGCAGTGTCTCTGACCTGGCTGTAGGTTCGGGTAGCATCATTGAATATGGTATAGGTTTGGTTGGGATATTGATCGGCAGACTCATCCAGGAACGCGTACAGGGGTTTTTCGTAACCGGAAATATCATGAGGAACACCCTCGGGCCAATGCTCTCCATGCCAAGGTTTGGCTGCCATAGTAACCTCCTTCAGAGAAACCATCTCAAAAACGACTTTTAGTCCAATATCTGTGTTGGACTCGCATTTCAATTCCTCAAAATACTAAAAGTATACCTGCGGATTAAAATGCTCATCCGCCTTGATCTTGAACCAAAATTCAGATTTTGAGATGGCTTCTAATCTTAATTAAAAGTTTGGATACCATTTCACAAATCTGGGTGAGTATAGTGAAATCGTTTGGGTGTGTCAAATGGGAAAAGCAAAGCTTTTTGGTTCTTAGCTCTTAACAGCTAAGAGCTAAGAACCAAGAGCTAATAGCTGACAATCGCTAGATTGTCATAACGGAATCGGTGCGATTACTTGGGAGGAAGCAAACATCCAGGCGACAATGGCCGCGCTGGTAATAGCTCCTAAATAAATTTTACCCGTCAACAGGAACAGCCAAGTGGACAGCGGTATCACCACAATGAGCACACCGATGATATGGAAGAGATTGATGATAAAGTTGACAAACATCCCGCCGGGTCCGACCAGGGGAATGAATCCGTTGATAAACAGGGGCACATACTGGATGGCCAGGAAAGCTACCAGGGGCAGGACCAGGGTGAGGATATTAATACCCGACCAATGCAGCCATGTTTTAACTGGCGAGCTTTTTGCTGCCGGTCGAATCTGACCATGCAGGAACACACCGGTCTGGAGAAAACCTACCAAAAGAAACGGAAAATATAAAAATAGCATTTTGAGTCGATAGGCGGTTAGATCACTGGCGAACGGAAATATAAAACGGTAGTCCACAATGAAAACCTGTTCCAAAAGATGTTCGCACAAATAGGCGGCCGTAAAGAGAATAAAAGCCAGAAGCGCCGTTTCCCCGATGGCCTTCTTGGGTAGGAAAAACCCATCTGCAGAAAAGGATATACCCATATCAGCCAATGTCAGACCACGGGGGATGCCGATCTTGCGAAACCATATTTGAAAAATGATGAATCCGATAATGTTTATCCATAAAAACCACCACACGATGGCATTGACAAGCATCATGGGAAAGGCTTTATCAATGGGGATCACATAGATATGGATGCCGAACAAAACGAAAATAAGTGGTAAATACAGCCACATGATCAAGCCATTGAAAAAGGTATAGCGCAGACGGGCCTGTGGCGTGCAGCTATAGGTGCTGGCTGGTTGGCTACAAATACTATTGAAAAAAGGAGTGCGGGAAAGTAGCGATGCCAGTGGCATCAGCATCCATAGGCCTGCCAGCATGGCTACCAAGGTGGCCCATTCTTTGATGGGCCAAATCTGGCGCATGGGATCACGCCAGTATGCCTCGGGCGGCGAAAGTGCCTGTTTTATCCAAAGTACGGTTTCAGCAATGGCTTGGCGACTGTGGGATTCCTGTATGTGAATACTAGCGGGTACCACCACCCGCCGTGCTGTACCGGCATTGAAACTGCCATAGGTAATCCCAATTTGGGGATGGGGATCGTTAATGACCTGGCGGGTTACAGCGGTTTGCATCCAATCACTTTCGATATTACGGGTGTTGGTCATACGCTCCCGAAATTCATCCCATTTGCCGATAATCATGAGCATATTTCGGGGTAAGTTTTGGTCTGCCGCAGTGGTGTAGGCGAAGCCGGTGATGACCAGGGCGTTTACGGATGGATCCTGCAGGGCAACCTGGTAAGCCATTTCAGCCCCCAGGCTATGTCCCAGCATGCCCAGTGATTGAGAGTCAACGTTGGGGAGCGAACGCAGATAATTGAGAGCGGACAGGCCGCCGTAGGTTTGGTCAAAGTTGGCATCTGTGGGTGCGTTGGGGATGCCGGAGTTACCACGGCCGATGGCATCGATATTCAAGACGACCACACCTCGGCGGGCTAATTCGATACAGTAGGCGTCACCGGTTTCGCGATTGTTTTGATAGCCATGGATGTAAACCACACCTGGAAATCGTTGGGTGGCGTTTTCTATTTGTGGCTGTAGCAGTTTGGCCCGTACTGCAATGTCGTTATAGTTTCTGAAGGTTATATTCGAGACCTGCACGCGTCCGAAATCGCGTTGCACTGCAGAAGCCAACATCATGGCTCCGATGAGGGTGACGAGACAGATCAGGAGCAACACTGCAGATTGTAAACTAGACTTGGAACCATTTTGAACAATTTTTTTCAACATGCATTCCTTGTACTTTTTAGCATTAAGCTATCAGCGGTGAATTGGTCAAAACCTGATTAAAAGTAGTCATCTATAAAAAGTTTTGTCCCCACTGGATCCACCCTTTCCGCAGCCATTTGATGGATATGTTTCTGTGTCTCCAACCGTAATGAACAGTAAGGACCTTTTATGTTACACAACCACAGATACTGCTTCTCCTGCGTCATTCCCTCGGAAGAGGGAATCCAGATAAGGCGATTAGCTCGAGGCTCAGTCTGGATCCCCGATTTCTCGGGGATGACAACCGATGGCTGGGTCGTAGTTAGAAGCTAACAGCTAAAGGCTACAGGCTGCCGGCTCAGCCGGTCATAGTCCTGCATCAGCGTTAATCAAAATTACTTTAATCCTATTTTTGGGGAACGATTTTTCTGTGATAGTCCACGAATTGCAGATACGCTGGGGGCTGTCGCAATCATGGCAGTAGGCTGCTTTGGCACAGGGAGTCTTCATTCCTAATCGGATAGCATTGGCTGGTGCGGCCACATCCTTGACACGTGCCATGGCGTCTTCAAGGTCGGCCACAATTTTATTGCGACTCACCAATATGATGACGTGTTTGGGCCCGAAAGTGAGGGCCCCAACCCGGTTGCCGATCATGTCTAAATTTACCAGTTGCCCATCCTCGGTCAGGGCATTGGTGCCGGTGATGAATAGATCCACTAGTAAGGCATTGCGTCGGCGTGTCACCAATTCTTCCATGGAAATACTTTTGTCCATGCTGTCGATGACATCTATATCTTTGGCACTTTTGAGGGCATCATACAGTCCAGAATTCACGACAGTTATGGAACCGCCCCAGGCGAGGCTTTTGGGGTTGATTTCCGGAATTATTTTTTCAAGAACGATGCGTTTGGCCTCTTTCAGGTCTGCGGCGATGCTGACTTCAAAATTGTTGGCTTCCAATTGCTCTTTGGTATCATTCAACCTAATTTTCCAATACATATCGATTGGTTCGGGCATATATTCCTCCTATTATGTTCTGTTGATATTTTAAAATATATAGAAATCTTATAGTAAAATCTGTGCAAATAAGAGATAGGGTTCGAGGGCCCAAGGGGCCAAAGGTTCAAGTGAGCGATCAGGCTATTAGGCTGAAGGTTGCATTGAGTCTATCGTCTATAGCCTGGTCCGAACCCGTAACCCGTAACTCGCAACGCGCAACCCGTGACGTTCACGGCTCCTTGAATTACATAAGCTACTCCTCATCCGATTCTACAAACTCGTCTACGATTACCTGATACAGCGCCTCCCCAATGGCAATGCCAATATCGATAAACTGGGGTCCATAGTGCTTACCCGTAAGTGTGCGGAATGTAGGTTTTATTTTCTTAAGACCCTGCATGCCCTTGGGATAATGGGCTAAAAATTTTTCCAAGGGTGGATTTAAAAAAGAAACCATTTCCCACAGGGTATCGGTGAAATTATCCGGTCCCCATCGAAATTTGTCGGCGTCATAAAGACAGTCTGAGATGAGTTTGGCTTGGGGTGAATCTATCGCCAGGGTTTCTTTAAAGGCTTCATGGTTCTGAATGGCCAGACAGATTTGAGCCACTTCCTGGTCGCTAAACGGGAGTGTTGTCAAAAGTTGGGGGGCAAATTGGGCACCTTTGAGGGCATGATTTTTTTTCTTTCGGCGAATGTCATGCAGTAAGCCTGCAGATTGAACCATTAGAACCAACCGGCGGATTCGCGATTGTGACCACGCGTGTTGCTCCCCTTCAATCAACACAAGGGCACCAGCTTCCTGGCTGACTTTGTCAGCATGTTGCAAGCCATGCCCAAAGTCGTCTTCCAAATGCTGTGCAACAACCTTTTGGAGGTGGGAGATATGCGGGTCGTCTGTCATTAATTGGCCGGACGTAGTAATGGCGTCTGCTTTTTCCCGATAGAAATCAGGTATCGGAAAACTGGAGACAATTTTGCGGGCCCGGGTCCGAATCCTTGCGTATAGAGTCTCCATGGGGATCGATGTTTATTCCAAAGCCTGGTCCTCAGGGCCTGGATGTTTTACTTAGGTGTTACCGTGGAGCGCTAGCGGAGATCCACAAACCTTCCAATGGTTGTCCTCTTTGACAACCTCCAGTGTTTCATCAAAAGGTCGCGTTTCACCGATAAAGAACAGTTTGGTTACCCACGCAAACACCGGATGGATAGATGTCCGGGTTTTCGCATGAATGGAGACTGTTGCTTCCGAATCGCTCGAGTAGGTCGTATGGGTGAGTACGTGATAGAGCTGGTTTTTTACATAGGATTTGCCAAAGCCACGATCTTTGGCTTCCTGACTCATATCGTAGATATATTGGGCCACCATGTCGATCTCACCGACATTGCGACTGTCTTCGCACAAGTAATCAGCCATGGTTGAATCCAATTTCAAATATGCCTTTGTAAAAGCGACCGCTGTATCATGGGGTTTGCTGACACAATCGAGGGGAATCAACAAAGCTTGAACGATTATTCCGAGACATATCACCACGAGCAGTGGACCGTATTTGCTAATACCGGGCATGGATCTTTCCTCCTTGACTTAATTCAAAATAACCTAATGATTACGCGAAATGCTGCCTTCTGATAGCATGTAATGCCGTGTTAGACAAGGGATTATTAAAAGGCTTGATAATTCAGTTCATATTAAGTATGCAATAAATAACTCCTTTCAAAAGCCACCGGCTGTGTCGTTGAGATTGGCTTAGGTTCTACCGAAAATGCATGTTTATTTAAATATGGAAGGCTTGGGTATGATCATGCCGGTAAACTATGAAAGGCGTAGCGTTTCATGAAGTTTTCGGGCCAAATGGGATAGGGGGGTGTATGTCCGAGACCAACCAATGGGACTGGGAACCCGGTCAAAAAAAGATTCCCATGGCAGACTGGCATAGACGGTTTGGCTGGGTTGAGGAGCCGTATGTCAGCCCCGATGGCGAGAAGGTTGCAGCCATTGTCAACACGGACGAGATGTCGTTCAATGTCTGCGTCAATGGCGAAACTTGGGAACGTGATTTTGATAAAATTTGGCATCTTAGATATTTGTCATCAGGTGCTTTAACTGCATTGATATCCGCTGAGGGCGAGTGGACAGTCGCCATTGATGGCACGCCCTGGGAAAATACATTCGGATATGTCTGGAATCCCATCTACAGCCAAAATGGTAGTAGCGTGGCCGTGGCCGCGCAGCAGGATATGCGCTACTGCATGGTGCTGGATGGCCAACCTTGGGATGAAACCTACGCCAATATGACCTACTTTGCCTTGAGTCCTTGTGGTACCAAGACAGCTGGGGCCGTTCAAGTGGCGGATGCTGATTCGGGTGAAATCCATAAGTTTAAAAAAGGTACCTTTACAGCCGCATTTCAGGGAAAGGCCTGGGACAATGTATTTGTGAATGTATGGAACCTGTGCATCAGTCCGGATGGCCAGCACCTGGCAGCGGAAGTGCGCTTGAATTTATATGATTATACCATCGCGGTTGACGGACAAACTTGGGATCCTAGCTTTGGGTGCGTCTGGGAACCGGCATTTGACCCCAAAGATAACAGTGTGGTGGCGCCAGTTCGAATCGGCGGCCAGTGGCTGTTGGCGCGTAATGGCGAAATCATTTGGGATAAACCCTTTGTACAATTATGGCAGCAGTGCTTCAGCCCGCAGGGCGATCATATTGCCGCCATTGTGGCGCCGCGTTATGGACGCTGGACCGTGGCCATTGACGGCATAGCTTGGCAACGTGACTTCAGCGACATGGTCACGGATGTTGTCTTTAGTCCGGATGGAAAGCGGGTCGGTGCCCTGGCCAAAGAAGGTCAAAGTTGGTATGTGGTTGTGGACGGTGCAGCCTGGGGTACCGCCTTTGACATGGCCTGGCAGCCGACTTTCAGCCCGAACGGAGATCATGTTGCCGCCAAAGTGGAAAAGGACGGCAAATATACACTGGCCTTGGATGGTCACTTGAGTCCCCAATTATGCGATAGTGTCTGGGATCCGGTCTTCAACTCTGCAGGCGACAAGATTCTATTTAAATCCATCCAGGACGGTACCTATTGTCGGCAGGTAATACCGGTCGATCAATTCAGGCAGTAAGGGGGAGTCATGCACACTTTTTATGAATGGTTGACAGGACCATTGGCGTGGGTGGCGTTTCTCATTTTTATAGGTGGTTGTCTATACCGCCTGGTAGCCATGCTGGTCTTGGTACACAAAAAGGAACGTTTTATTTTCAGCTACATGAGCTGGAAGTATAGCCTGCGGTCGATTGTTCATTGGATTGTTCCCTTTGCTACCACCAATTGGAAACGTCATCCCGTATTAACCATCGTGACGTTTGCTTTCCACATTTGTCTTTTTTTAACACCTATTTTTTTGCTGGCACATATCATTTTATGGGACGAGGCTTGGCGTTTGAGCTGGTGGGCCCTACCGGATGGGCTTGCCGATGTCATGACCCTGGTGGTGATTGCCGCATGCATCTTTTTTCTGGTTCGTAGGATTATATTGCCGGAAGTTCAATATGTTACCGCTGCATCAGATTATCTTATCCTTTTAATTGTGGCTGCACCCTTTGTAACCGGATTTATTGCCTATCACCAATGGTTCCATTATCCTTTTTTCTTAAATTTACATATTCTCAGTGGCGAAATCATGTTGGTGGCCATTCCTTTCACGCGTTTGAGCCACATGATATTTTCAGTTTTTACCCGGGCTTATATGGGATCGGAATTTGGTGGTATTAGACATGCAAAGGACTGGTAATAAAATCGTGTTCCACGATTTTATGATAACGCGTACCTTTCGCCGCAGGGCGAAAGGCATCGTCGCTAATAAGAAATATGTTTAACCGCCAAATGTTAAGCGAGTTTGTCGCTCCACATTTGACGGGTAAGTATCCTTAAACATGAAATACTGCTTGTCGTGAGAATTTCGGAGATTAGCAGCCGGAGACTTATAATATGGCTGAAGCACAGAAGACAAAAGATCCCAAATCACTGGACCAGGGTATCGAAGTGGGCCTAGCCGATCTGACCGAAGAAAAAATAGCGGCGGTCATCAATGCTGTGCTGGAGAATGAAACCGGAGCGCGACTGAAGACCTACGTTGATACTTGTATTCATTGCGGTTTGTGCTCGGAGGCCTGTCACTATTATTTGTCCCACGATAACGATCCCGCCTATTCTCCCGTGGGAAAAGTCAAACAGACCATTTGGGAGATGATGCGCAAAAAAGGCCGGGTGTCGCCGGAATTTATCAAACAAGCGGCCGTGATAGCCCACACCCAGTGCAACCTCTGCAAGCGCTGTGCGCAATACTGCCCTTTTGGCATTGATATCGCCTATTTGATGAGTGTTGTCAGGCGCATCATTCATCGCTTGGGCGTTACCCCCCTGTATATCCAAGATACAGCCCACAGTCACGCCGTTAGCATGAACCAAATGTGGGTCAAAGGGGATGAATGGCCGGACACACTTCAGTGGCAGGAGGAGGAGGCCCAGGCGGAGATACCAACCCTGCGTATTCCTCTGGATAAAGAAGGGGCGGACATCATGTATTCCGTGATCGCGCCCGAACCCAAATTTCAAGCCCAGCTTATTTACCAAGCCGCTTTTATTATGGATGTGGCCGGTGTTGATTGGACCATGCCGTCCGGTATTGGGTGGGACAACAGCGATATGGCCATGTTTACCGGTGACAATGAGCTCATGGGCCGCATCAAGCGAGCTCACTATGATGCGGCCGCAAAATTAAAGGTTAAACGCATTGTCATGGGGGAATGCGGGCATGCTTTCCGGTCGGTTTATGATATGGGCAATCGCTGGTTGGGTTGGCGTGAGCCGCCGATACCCATCGTGCATGCTATCGATTTTTACTATGAACTGCTAAAGTCCGGTAAAATCAAGATTGCCAAAAAATTCGATCAACCAGTCACCCTGCACGACCCCTGCAATGTATCAAGAGGCGCAGGCCTACATGACAAAGCCCGTTATGTCGTGGAGGAACTTTGCAATGAGTTTGTGGAAATGCATCCCAATCGCGAATATAATTATTGTTGCTGTGCCGGCGGGGGGGTAATCAATTGCGGCCCTCCCTATAAGATGACCCGCATAAAAGGCAATCGCGTAAAAGCGGAGCAGTTGTTTGCCGCCAAGACCCGGGGCGCTAAAACCCTAATTACCCCCTGCCACAACTGCCATAGCGGGCTGCATGATATTGTTCATCACTATGAAGTCGGTTTGGATATCAAATTTTTAAGCGATATTATTTATGAAGTCATGCAGAAGCCTGAAACAGAATAAACCCCAAGGTTGCGTGAACTACATGGCAAACAATAGATAATGGATTGTAAAAATTAGGAGAATCAAGATGAGAAAGCGTGGTGTCGTTTTATTGGCGGCTTTGTTGCTGACCGTCTTTCTTCTAGTAGCAGCCTACTCCCAAGAGGATATGACTGCGATTGACAACAATGTTTTTCCGGATTCCAAGCGGACGGCCTCAATCTTTAACCATGAAGAACATAATGAAGCCGCTGAGATCGATGAATGCAATGAATGCCACCATGTTTATGAAGATGGTGTCAAACTTGAAGATGAGTCCTCAGAGGATATGCTTTGCTCGGAATGTCATCTTTTGGAAGCTTCGGACGAGCAGCCTGGATTGATGAAGGCTTTCCATTTGAACTGCAAAGGCTGTCACCTGACTGAAAATAAAGGCCCGATCATGTGCGGGGAGTGCCATATTAAATAGGGTTCAAGGATTTCAGCTCTTGGCTCTTGGTCCTTTGCTCATAAACGATAAACGAATAAGAGCAAAGAGCGAACCGCTAAGGGCCGGTGGTGTAGGCAATAAAAGAATAATCAATATCAATTGATCCCGAACTTTTCTAATGAAATAATATTCGTACGATGAAGAGGGACTCAGCATGGCAAAAAAAATATTGATCATCGATGATGATCCGGTGGTGGTAAAGTATCTGCAGGCTGTTTTTAGTGACAACGGCTATGAAACCTGCAGCGCCTCCAGCAGTATGGAAGGGTTGGACGTGGTCCGCCAGGAAAAGCCGGATCTGATCACCTTGGATATACAGATGCCGGGGGAATGGGGCCCGCGATTTTACCGCAAGCTACGCAAAGAAAAAGATCTCAAAGATATACCTGTGATCGTTATCAGCGGCATCGATGGTGATCACGCCATTCAAAATGCATTGGCTTTTGTGAGCAAGCCCTTTGATCCGGAAAAGGTTATTGGAATAGTCAAGAACACTATCGGCTAAAAACAAATGCCACTACACAGCTGTGAAGTGGCATTTGTTTTATATTTTGCTTACTGTTAAATGCTTATAGTATTATTCTCGCAGCTTACTGCCTGCTAATTCGGGACTCCTGGCTCTTGACCTCATTAACCTTCACCGGAAAGCCATATACGCCTATCGGCCTAATAGTCTTCAGCCTATAGCCTAATCAGTTTTGACTCCCCTGGCCGCCATAGCCCTGAGCTTGTCGAAGGGGCGACGGAAGCTATCTCCCTCCATTCAACCCCTTCCCGTCATTCCCTCGGAAGAGGGGCATGAAATGAAGCTTTAGCGCTATCCAGACAATGCTATCAGCACAAAGCCTATTCTGGATCCCCATTTTCATGGGGATGACAACCGAGGTCAGGGAGGCTTGAATGCCTAATGCCTGGACGCTGTAACCCGCTACTCGAATCACGCAACCCGCAACCCGATCTGTCTCCTGATTTCTGACTCCTGGTTTCTGATTCCTGTTATCTTACTTCCTCGCCTTGGCATAACCAATTCCTACAAGGGCCTCCTCCATCTCTCCGAGGATGGTGGGATCGTCAATGGTGGCTGGGACTTTATAATCTTTGTTGTCGGCAATCTTCTGGATCGTGCCGCGTAGAATTTTGCCCGAGCGGGTCTTGGGCAACCGTTTTACTACCGTCGCGGTTTTGAATGAGGCCACCGGTCCAATGCGATCTCGCACAGATTGGATGACCTCCTTAATAATATCCGGGTGGTCACGATCAACACCGGCATTTAGAACCAAAAAACCTACGGGAACCTGGCCCTTAAGTGCGTCGTCGACTCCCAGCACGGCACATTCAGCCACGTCGGGATGGTCGGCCAGCACTTCTTCCATGGCGCCAGTGGACAGACGGTGTCCGGCAACATTGATGATGTCATCGGTACGCGACATAACAAATACGTATCCGTCAGCATCAATAAATCCGGCATCGGCGGTCTTGTAATAACCGGGAAATTCCTCCAGATAAGATTCTATATAACGCGCATCATTGTTCCACAGGGTCGGAAGCGACCCGGGTGGTAAGGGCAGTTTGACCACCAAAGCCCCGATTTCGCCGGCTTTAACCGGTTGGTTTTCGGCATCGAGTACTTGAACATCCCAGCCTGGGGCTGGCATGGTGGGCGAGCCCTCTTTGACCGGGAAGTGATGAATACCGAGGGGATTGGCGCATATGGACCACCCGGTTTCAGTTTGCCACCAATGGTCAATCACCGGTATGTTCAGATGTTTTTCGGCCCAATGCAGGGTGTCTGGATCAAGGCGTTCACCGGCTAGATAGAGAGCTTTGAAATTGCTCAGATCATATTTCTTGGTTAACTCGGCATTGGGATCTTCGCGCTTGATGGCCCGAAATGCGGTCGGCGCCGTGAACATGGTTTTCACATTGTGTTCGGAAATAACCCGCCAAAATACACCTGCATCTGGTGTTCCCACGGGCTTGCCTTCAAATAAAATTGTAGTGCAGCCTTTGAACAAGGGGGCGTAGATGATGTAGGAGTGCCCCACAACCCAACCCACATCAGATGCCGCCCAATAAACGTCTCCGGCGTCGACATTATAGATGTTCTTCATGGTCCATTTGAGGGCAACCACGTGCCCGCCGTTGTCGCGGACAACCCCTTTGGGTTGGCCGGTGGTGCCAGATGTATACAAAATATATAGTGGGTCTGTAGCGGCGACTGGAACGCAGTCTTGGGGTTCGGCCGCTGCCATGGCTTCTTGCCAATCCACATCGCGACCGGCTTGCATACTGGCCGTTTCCATGGGGCGCTGCAGTATGACACAATTATCCGGACGGGAATTGGCATTGGCCGAATCAATCGCACTATCTAACAAGGGTTTATACGGTATGACCCGAGCGACTTCGATGCCACAAGAGGCGGAAACAATTACCTTGGGTTTGGCATCGTTGATGCGGGTGGCCAGTTCGTTGGCTGCAAATCCACCAAATACAACCCCATGCACCGCCCCGAGGCGGGCGCAGGCTAACATGGCAATGGCTGCCTCGGCTATCATGGGCATATAAATTAATACCCGGTCTCCTTTGTTTACATTAAGCTTTGCGAGAACACCGGCAAATCGGGCGACCTCATCCCGTAGTTGGGTGTAGGTATATGATTTTTGGGAATCGGTCACCGGGCTGTCGTAGATCAGGGCCAGCTGGTCTCCACGGCCCTCGTCAATGTGTAGATCAACGGCATTATAACAGGTATTGATTTCACCCCCGACAAACCAGCGGTAAAAAGGTTTGTTGCTGTCATCGAGTACTTGGTCCCATTTTTTATACCAGTGGCAATCTTCCGCAGCTTCGGCCCAAAAGGCGTTGGGATCAGAAATTGATTTTTCAAAAACGGGATCATATGGGGTTGTCATAAGTGGTCCTCCTATTGAAAAGATTGATATGGTTTCAATGCGTTCTATGAGAATCAGTTGGAGTGATTGCCATGTATATGTTCCAATATTGAGACCGCTTCTGAAGAAAACGGGTCATGATACTGACAACTGACATAATTATCGGATTCTCGTATGATTCTTTTAAAAAAACGAGATATATATGGGAGCATAGAGAATCTTGAACCGCCCTGTCAAGCACTATATTGAAGCATATCCGTTTTGTGAATACGATTTAGCGAACAATGCAGGTTTGCACCCAGGGAGCTACTAAAGTCTGAAATCGGTTCAGATCCTCGCGCGAGTAAGGTGATGCAAGGTCCTGGAAAAAAGCAGGCGACAAGATTTTTTCAGCCTTGAAAAGCTGCAGGGCGTAACAGCGAGCGCCCTTGATACTGCGAGCGATTTTTTCGAGGCTGGATTCATCCACAAATGGCTGGACGCAGGTTGTTCGAAATTCGTAAGGCAGGCCACAAGCCATAATTAAGGCAATACTTTCCAGGATGACTTCGGTATGGCCTTGGGGTGCTATCTGAATCGGATAGGCAGTCGGATCGGTCTTGATATCCATGGCGATGTAGTCCACTAGTTTGTCTTGGAGGAGCTGGGCCAAAGCTTGTGGATGACTGCCATTGGTGTCGAGTTTGATCTTAAAACCCAGGCCCTGGATACTTTGGCAAACAGCTGCCAGATCTTGGTGCAGGGTTGGTTCGCCCCCTGAAATGACGACGCCTTCCAGGAATTTACGGCGCCTTTGTAGGAAGGCATAAACATCTTCAAGCGCCAGTGTGGGGCCATGTGAGCCAGGCTTACCAACCAGATCAGGATTGTGGCAATAGGGGCAGCTGAAATTACAGCCAGATGTGAACAGGATACAGGCCAGCGTACCCGGGTAATCGATGAGAGACTGTTTTTGGAGACCGCCAAAAATCATGCTGTCCGTCGCAGGAATGGGGCTTAAATCAGCGACTACTTAGGTTTCAAGCTCCTCAATTGGCCATCCTCATACGGCCAGCTCAACTGATGGTCGCTGATTTATTTGGCTGCAAGTCGTCGTGACTCTTTTTGGTGGAGGTGCGTTCGCTCCTGGTCAAGCTGTAGCTCGGTGTCGTTGATCCCATCAGTTTGGGCCGTCTGCTCTATGGGCGGAGTGATCTGATCGAGCGCCTTGAAGGTTTTACGCATGTTGAATTCAGCTTGCTTGCCGAGATTCCATTGTTTGACAGGTCTTAGATACCCCACCACGCGGGAATAGATTTCGGTTTCCTGGCTGCAGCAGCCACAGGTTGGTTTTTCGCCTTTGAGGTAACCGTGGGATGGGCAAATGCTAAAGGTTGGCGAAAGTGTAAAATAAGGTAAATGGAAATTGTTGGCAATTTTGCGAATAAGTTGTTTGGTAACCCGCGAATCATCTACCTGTTCGCCCAAGAATATGTGCAACACAGTTCCACCGGTATATTTGGTCTGTAATCGATCCTGCAACTCAAGGGTTTCAAACACATCATCGGAGTAGTTGACCGGTAATTGGGTTGAATTGGTGTAATAAGGTGCTGCACCATTGTGATAGTCATCTTCATTGGCACATATGATTTCGGGATAAAGTTTCTTGTCCAGCATGGCCAATCGATAGGAGGTGCCTTCTGCGGGTGTGGCTTCGAGATTGAAAATATCCCCGGTTTCTTCCTGAACCTCGGCGATGAGATTGCGGATATAGTCCATGACCTCCAAGGCAAAAGATTGCCCGTTCTCAGTGGCTATGCCTTCGTCCAAAAAATTCAAACAGGCCTCGTTCATACCAATGATGCCGATAGTGGAAAAGTGGTTTTTCCAATAAAGACCGGAGCCTTCTTTGATATCTCTCAAATAGAATTTAGAATACGGATACAGGTTCTTATCGGTGAAGCGTTCTAGTACCTTGCGTTTTATGGCCAAGCTTTCTATGGCCAACAGAATTTTTTCTTTAACGGTCGTTAGAAACTCGGATTTACTTTGCGAGGCAACACCGATTCTGGGCAAGTTAATCGTCACGACACCGATGGAACCCGTGAGGGGATTGGCGCCAAACAAGCCACCACCCCGTTTGAGAAGCTCACGATTATCAAGACGGAGTCGGCAGCACATGGAGCGGGCGTCTTCGGGCGACATATCCGAATTGACAAAATTGGAGAAGTAGGGGATCCCGTATTTGCCAGTCATTTTCCAGACCATATCAAGGTTGGGATTATCCCAATCAAAGTCGGCCGTGATATTGTAAGTGGGGATGGGGAAGGTAAAAACGCGCCCCTTGGCATCACCCGCCATCATGACCTCGGCAAATGCCTGATTGATCATATCCATCTCAGACTGGAATTCGGCATAGGTCATGTCTTGCTCTTTACCGCCTACAATGACCGGATGGTCTTTCAGGATTGAGGGTACATAAAGATCCATGGTAATGTTGGTAAAGGGCGTTTGAAATCCGACTCGTGTTGGGATGTTGATATTGAATACAAATTCTTGCAGAGCCTGTTTGACATCCTGATAATCTAATCGGTCATGCCGTACAAAAGGTGCCAGCAAGGTATCAAAATTGGATAAGGCTTGGGCGCCGGCTGCTTCACCTTGGAGGGTGTAGAAAAAGTTAACGATTTGACCCAGGGCTGATCTGAGATGGTTGGGCGGACCGCTTTCGACTTTGCCTTCAACCCCCTTGAATCCGTTGATTAAGAGATCTTTCAGATCCCAACCGACACAGTAAACCGACAAGAGACTGAGATCGTGAATATGCATATCGCCACTTTTATGGGCGCGCCTGATTTCAGGTGGGTAGATACTGTTCAACCAGTATTCCGAGGTAATATCGGAGCTTATATAATTATTGAGGCCCTGCAGAGAATAGCACATGTTGCTGTTCTCTTTAATCTTCCAATCCAGTTTCTGGATATAGTGTTCAACCAAATCAACATTGGCTTTGGTGGCGATGCTGCGGATTTGGGCGTGCTGCTCTCTATATAAAATGTAGGCCTTGGCAGTTTTATAGAAAGGTGAGTCCAATAGAACGCGCTCGACGATGTCCTGAATTTCTTCTACTTCCGGAGTCGGGCCCAATCGAAGTTCATGCGCAAGCGTAAGGACACGCAGGGTCAGCTTCTTGGCTTCTCGATCTGAGAATTCTCCACTTGCTTTTCCAGCTTTAGCGATGGCAGCAGTGATGTTAGAAGAATCAAATTCCTGGATTCTGCCATCTCGTTTTTTTATCGTCTCGAACACGTGTGATTCCTTCCAACGGTTTATATGGGGTGCTGACCAAAAATCCCCGGTTTTCTCAATTGTTATTGCAGGTGGTCCATGACCGGCTGCTTGCGATGATCGTACCGCAAATCAATTGAAGTTGTTTCGGAGTCGTCGTACCTTGGTTGGGGTACTGAAGGATAGGACCATTTTTACAACAAGATATTGATATTTGTCAACATAAATATTCAACATCTTGTGCTTAGGCGGCCCGTATAAGGGCCATTGGGAGGGCGTTTAACGGTCTGTTTTTATTTAAACCATAATACTGGTCTGTGCGGTTTTATTTTGATTTGAATCAAGATCCCGTGCTATAGCGTCGGCCATGAAAGCTGATCGAAGTCCCTTATTTCGAAAAACGATCTCACCGTGGTATGATACGGAAGCGAGCTGTGTTGTAGTTATTATCCTGATGGTGATGATATTCCTTTTCAGTCTTTGTGGCATTTGGGTTACTCGCAGCGATCCTGAATATCATTCCCACATATGGGTGCCCCTTGGCCTGATCCTTATGAGCTTATATGTCATCCTTTCAACTTCGATCCGGCTAGTCAGAAGAAAGTTTTCTCAGCGAGGCGATAGACTATAAATGAGGCTATTAGTCACTTACAAGTTCAAATGACAGTAAAACGCACACCTTTCAAAGAACAAAAAGCGAATGATGATTTCAGAATGTAGAATATCGAATGTCGAAGGAATGAGTCGCTTCGCTCCGGCATTATTCAGTGGTCTTTTTAAATCATTGCCAGCGCACAGCGCTTCCATCCTTCTAGATTCTGAATTCATTATTCTGCATTCTGCAATTTGCTGTTTCTAGCCTTGTTTGGTTGTGGCTTGTCCACGTTGGGTGTTTAGGCTGAAGGCTGCTTCAATAGCATTTTAGGCTGTAGACTGTAGGCTGTTAGGCGCTAATAGTCTCAATGCCAACAGCCCATAAATGATATGATCAAGTATTAATCCAAATTTTGATACCCGAGTGAATATAAGTTAGCTATCGGAGATTTTTAATAGGCTTAAAATGACGGTTAAAGGTTGTCTTTGAACTGCTTAAAGCTCATCTTCTGATAGCTTTCGGTATGAATATATCGAAGCAGTGGCAAAAGATCTTGGGGGGAAAGATATCCAGGTCGGTTGCCAATCACATCGCCTGTCTCCGTTAAAAACCATGTATCCGGAAGCGGTTGAATATTGTATTTCCTGGCTACTGATTTTTCACGGTCCACATCGACTTTAATGTTGATAAAATTCGAATTTAGAAAGGCAACAATGTCGGCATCCGTGAAAGTCTTCTTTTCCATGTTAAGGCAGTAGGTGCACCAATCCGCGCGAAAATTCAAAAATATTTTCTTGCTTTCTGACTGGGCCAATGACTTACCATCTTCATAGGAGCGCCACTGAATCTGGTTGCGCGCGTTAGCGGATGGCAAGGTAATCGCAGTTAAAACTAAAAAGATTACAAAGAGTAAAGGAATTCTGATTTGTTTTTGCATGGTTTATCCTGTCACATTCAGTAGAACAAGCTTGTCGGTCAAAAGAAGAATTCCGATCAAAATCAGTATGCTGCCGGCTACTTTATTGAAAAAGGGCATGAACTGGCTGGATTTCCTGATGAATGTCAGCAAGTAATGAATGAATACGGATATGCCCAAAAAAGGAAGCGCCATGCCGGCCGAATAAACCCCCAATAAACCGACACCATGCCAAATAGTGCCCTTGCCCATGGCCAGTGCCAAGATGGATCCGAGTTGGGGCCCGGCACAGGGACTCCAACCAGCCCCAAAAGCCATACCGACAAGTACGGCCCCAAATATACCCACCGGTTTATTCTGAATCCTGATTTTGCGTTCGTAATCAAGAAAGGGTATCCGCACTAAACCCAACAAATGCAGGCCAAAAATAATAATAAGCAGGCCTCCGCTTATGCGGATTAAACCGCGATAGTTATGAGCCAAACCACCTAGAAGAGATGCGGATGCGCCCAACAAAATGAAAATAACCGAAAAACCCAAGATGAAAGCGAGCGTGGCCACGATTACTCTTTGGCGAATGGCGGCATTGTGTGTAGCAGTCAGTTCTTCCAAAGACGAGCCAGATATAAAAGTGAAATAAGCCGGTATCAGTGGCAGGACACAGGGAGAGAAAAACGAAAGTAGCCCGGCCACAAACGCGGCTGAGTATGATACGGGATCAGCGAACATATTTTTAAATTATTCTAAAGCTTGGCCATAACCAAGACTCATTTAGTCGTTCATTAATCAAAGTCAATTAAAAAGGAGTCAGACGGTTATTTCCTGGCTCCGTTTTCGGCAAAATGCTTCATCATCAATTCCCCCAGCTCTTTGGATCGATTGGTGGCAGCTTCAACCGCGTTAATCAGGGTTGTCCGCAGGCCACCTTTTTCTAAAGTATGAATACCAGCAATGGCGGTACCCCCTGGTGATGTTACCCGATCTTTAAGTGCTCCGGGATGCTCTTTGGTTTCAAGCAAGACCTTGGCAGATCCCAAAACGGTCTGCATGGATAGAAATAGGGCGTCTTGTCTGGAAAGGCCCATTTTCACGCCAGCATCGGCCATGGCATCCACGATCATAAAAATATATGCCGGGCCGCTCCCACTTAAACCAGTGATGGCATCCATAAGATCGTTTTCCCCGATGAAAACAGATTCCCCCACGGAATCGAATATGGCTTTTGCCAAGTCAATATCCTCAGGGCCGGCGTTCTTACCGGCTGCGATGGCGGAGGCACTCTCTTTTACAAAAGCAGCAATATTGGGCATAACCCGGATAAGACGTAGCTCTTTGTGAGTGCAGGCCTCGATGGCAGCCAGGGGAACACCGGCGGCAATTGAGATGATCAGCTTGCTCATGTCCAGGCACTCGGCTGTCTGCGAGAGTACCTGGGCTAGAATTTGCGGTTTGACTGAAAAAATTACAATGTCCGCCCATTGAATTGCGGCCTGATTATCTGTGCTGGTTTTGACGCCATAGGTTTTCGCAATGCGCGTGAGGGTCTCTGCGCGAACGTCGGTACATATGATATGTTCAGGTTGGGTAGTATTGGAGACCAAACCACTTACCAAGGCTTCGCCCATGTTACCAGTACCGATAAAACAAATTTTCTTTCCATTTAACATGGTTGCTCCTATTGTTCGGCCAGCAGATATCTCTGTTGGTCACTTAAATTTCCTTAAGGTTGCTCCAGAACTATGCTAACATTGGCAACCCTTTTCATCATTTTATCCGCCTTCGCAGAAGACCATGGGCATGCCCGTGGATGAATGCAAAAGAATTAAGTTAATTGCTACGGCGCGATGTCACCCCACGGATAAGGCGGATAACCGCAGCCTAACTGAAGGCGAATACGGGTATTTTAATGGGACCACGGTTTTACCCATGGGGATCCATTGCAAATTTTGTAGCTTATCGGCAGCAACAACATTAATCAAGATATTTTTATGGGTCCAAAGTCTGCATACATTGTGACAAACTGCCAAGCCAAAACCACGATTCTGAAAGCTATGATTAGTATGGTATTAATCCAGGTCTGATATTATGAGCTGATCACTAAGCACCAGGCCTTCATGCTTATCCCTATAAGTCAGGTTTAGGCGCTATTCTACACCCAAAGCGCTATGCTGCGGAAATGAAATTTCTTGACTTATGGCTCAATATGTAATTAATTTTACGTAATAAAATCAGTAGCTGAAAGGGCATTGTTTTTACATGTATATCATTGGTTATTTCTTGATGGCGGTCGCCAAGGTACTTGATCTCGCCTTGATCGTATTCATGTGGATTGTAATTGCACGGGCAGTGCTGTCCTGGGTAAACCCAGACCCATTTAACCCGATTGTCCGCTTCATTCATAATGCGACCGAACCGATTCTCTATCCTATTCGTAGGCGAATTCCGGTCAATTTCGGTGGGATTGATTTTTCGCCTATTTTAGTTTTTATGGGTGTGATTTTTCTGCGAACCTTCCTGGTCAGTAGTTTGAACCGGATGGCGATGTCATTGGTATAGCTGCAGACTCAGTCTCCCATAAAAACAGCCGCTGGAGATGGTGCCACAGTACATCATAACGATCTTAAATGTTACGTAAGTTTAGAAACAGCTATTACATCATAATGTGAGGAGCAACCATGGCCAAAATAGACGCTTTTTTCAAACTGATGCATGAGCAGGGTGCTTCGGACCTCCACCTTGTGGCCGGCCAGCCGCCGGCTCTGAGAGTCCGGGGCGATATTGAACGCATTAAATTCAAGGTACTGACAAGTGATGATCTCAGGGGCATGCTGTACGAGATTACACCCGAGGATAAGATCAAGGTGTTTGAGGAAACAGGTGATATCGATTTTGGTTATGAAATCCCAGGCTTGGCACGCTACCGCTCCAACTTTTTTATGCAGAAAAACGGTGTCGGCGCTGTTTTCAGAGAAATCCCCAGTACCATCATGACCGCCGAGCAATTGGGCCTGCCACCAGTGATTAAAAAACTATCCAGCCTGCCCCGCGGTCTCGTTGTGGTAACTGGACCCACTGGCAGCGGGAAATCGACAACCCTGGCAGCCATTATCGATGAGGCAAACAAGACCCGGCATGACCATATTATTACGGTTGAGGACCCCATCGAGTTTGTTCACAAAAGCATGTCTTGTTTGGTCAACCACCGGGAGGTCGGTATTCACACCAAATCCTTTAGCGCTGCTTTGCGGGGTGCCTTGCGTGAGGATCCTGATATCATTCTGGTGGGTGAAATGCGTGATTTGGAAACGATTTCACTGGCCATAGAAGCCGCATCTACCGGTCACCTGGTTTTTGCCACCCTGCATACCACCAGTGCTGCCAAAACAGTTGATCGTATTGTGGAGGTATTCCCGGCCACCGAACAGGCTCAGATCCGATCAACCCTGTCAGATGGTATTCGTGCCATCATCGCCCAGGTTCTTTTCAAAAGATCGGACCAAAAAGGTAGGTGCCCGGCGCTGGAAATATTAATAGCCACGCCGGCAGTTCGAAATTTAATCCGTGAGTCTAAAACACACCAGCTAAATTCTATGATCCAGACCGGTAAAAAGTATGGTATGCAATTACTGGATGAAGCCATCATGGAACTTTACAACAAAGGCTGGATTACCGGTGACTCAGCCTATCAAAAAGCCAATGACAAAGCAAAATTTCGCCCGCTTTTGAGTGCACCGCCGACGGATTTTACCGAAGCATGATGTAACCTTATCCCATAAGTGATAAGGCCAGACAGGGAGAGGTGTTGAAATGAGAAAGCAAGAAGTCGATCATGTGCTTACAAGAATGTTGGATTCACATACCAATGTGTCCGACTTGAATTTTACGGTGGGAAAACCCCTTCAGGTTGAAAGTGCCGGTCAACTGGTACCGGTTGATATGAGTCCGCCCATTAAAACACTCACGCCGTTTCAGACTGAGATCGCGGCCATGAATATAGTTAATCGAGATCGCCGTTTGACAGAGGCGTTAATTAGCCGTGGTTCCTGCGATTTGTCCTACAGCCTGCCAGGTAAAGCGCGTTTCAGGGTCAATGTGTTTTCGCAACAGGGACATTACTCCATGGTTCTACGGCAATTGGAATCAAAGGTTCCCACCATTAAAGAGATGGAATTGCCGGAAGTTTTCTATAAAATTTCGGAGGAAATGAATGGCATTGTCTTCGTCACGGGCGCTACTGGTTCCGGTAAATCCACATCCCTGGCGGCCATGTTGGAAGTGATCAATGAGAAAAAATCGGTACATGTGGTCACCTTAGAAGATCCAATCGAATATCAACATCCGCATAAGAAATCGACCTTTAATCAGCGTGAACTGGGCACGGATTTTGATACATTTGCCGGTGGTTTGCGCGCGGCCCTAAGACAGGCGCCCAAGGTCATTCTGGTGGGGGAGATGCGTGATCGTGAAACCGTAGAAATTGGCTTAAGTGCAGCTGAAACCGGCCATTTGGTTTTGACGACACTCCATACTGTGGATGCAGGCCAGACCATCAACCGCATACTGGGTATGTTTAGTATCGAAGAAGAAAATCAGATTCGCATACGGCTTGCTGACACCATCCGTTGGATTGTATCTCAGCGCCTGGTTCCCAAGGTTGGGGGCGGGAGAGTGGCGGCTTTTGAAATCCTCGGTTCCAATCTACGTGTGAAGGATGCTGTTTTACAGGGTGAATCCGAAGGCAAAACCTTTTACGAAATTATGCAGGCCGGCAAACCGTTTGGTATGACGACTTTTGATGATTTTCTGGTTAGTCTGTACGAACAAGGCCTGATCACGCAAGAAAATGCACTGGCCTATGCATCGCGCAAGGGCGTTACCGGTAGAGGTATTGATACAGTTAAAGCAGCCAGAGGCGAAGCCACAACTGATATTGACACTTTGCAGATGGACCGAGAGTATGAGAAGAATCTTTAAATTTGAATTCCCCGTTGCTATCAGCAGGGATAGGGATTTTAGCTTATCATAAGCTGGCGACAAAGTCAGTGGTGTTGACATCATAAGACACCGACAAGGTCTGTGTCATTGAACGCATCGGAGCGACGCAGTCGCGTTTCATAAAATCGTGGAACACGATTTTATTATGGGAGATAATGAAATTATGGACATAACCTGTGAACACTGCTCAGCAAAATTTAAGATTGCCGACGAAAAAATACCTAGCGGAAAAACAGCCTCATTTCCCTGCCCCAAATGCAAAAAGCGAATCGAAATCAAATCGAATCAATCGCCAGAAACAGCCGAACCCCTCCTGGATGATGATCCAGATGGGGTTGCAGCGGAATTTGGATTTGAGGAAGACGGGTACGAGTCGGATGATAAACCCTTCGATTTTATTGAGGAAGAGGGAAAAATTGCTCTGATATGCGAATCGGATGCCACGCATCGAGAAAAGCTCAGCAAGGCACTTGATCTATTGGAATATCACGTCAGTGAGGCCAAGGACAACCGGGATGCATTACGAAGCCTTCGCTATAAACCCTATGATCTCGTGATCGTAGATGAGTATTTTGGAACCAAAGATCCAGAACTCAATGGCGTGCTGATTTATCTCGAACGCCTGCACATGGAGCAACGGCGCAATATGTTTGTTGCCCTATTGACGGACCGATTCCGCACCATGGATCATATGATGGCTTTTTGTAAGAGTGTCAATCTGATCATCAATAAATCAAATATAGCGGATGTCGAAAAAATCCTCTCGCGCAATATCAACGAATACGAAATGTTTTATCGCATCTACCATGAAACGATGATTTAAGGATTATCATATAGATGGCATAAAAATCTTAGCATCAGTGTTCACCGGCTGTAACCTTTTATGATAAAAGGATTCGAGGATTCAAGGGGTCAAGGATTCCAGTGACAGGCAATTAGGCGGCTGATAGCTTGCAGCTGAACGCCGCCACTTGAACCCTGGGGTCCTCGAATCCTTGGATCCTTTCTAAATTGTTCCAATCAATAAATTTTTGTGACAAATCTCTTAATAGACCATATAGAACAATCACATGTCCTCCAAAAAACCCTATACCTGTGCAGATTATCGTGAAGAAATGATGCTGCTGGGCCTTAAAAAGCGTCTTGAGACTGAAAGCCTGTCAGATGAAGAGAAAGCCTCCATTCAGGACAGGATAGCGGCAATTGAAAAGTCCATGGGATTGTGAGCTTATAGCTTATTGCTTGGGGCTGATTTTAACTGTAAATATCTCAGGTTTTACCTTGATCAGGGTGGTGGCTACTGGCAGCTCAATGGTTGCACGTCGGACATAGACCCCCGGCTTCAGGTTCTTGATAACCACATATACCTTGAAGTCTGGATGCTTGGTCAATCCTTCCAGCAGTTTCAGCGGTCCTTTGATATCCATACTAATAAACGCGGGACTAATTTCACATCGATCCTGAGAACCAATAATCCCAACTAATACCGCCCTAAAATGCTTGGTTTGGATTTCCTCAGATATCTCAACGTAGACCACAATGGGACCTTTAAGCGTGATGGCATCTATATTTTCGGGCAGATCCAAGGCGATCTCTTTTTTAAATGAATCGGCCATCCCGGCAACGTCGATGGGATGGGTAGAGACCGATTCAATTTTATCTAAGTCTTGCTCGGGGCCGCGCAAGGTCACCAAATCCGGGTTCGCCAGGGTTTGCACCACGAAATATCCGGGCGTTGGGGCTCCTTTGTAAAAAACTGTTATGGGAACCTCTTTGCGGGCTTCACGTTCCAGATTGATTGGGATGGCCTGCGGTTGAAAATCTATTATCGTCAATCCTTGGGGCAGATCGAGCTGTTTAATTTGTATGGGAACTGTATGAGGACCAGGTTCCAGGTGGGAAAGATCAAGATGATATTGTAACTTTAGGTCGGCCAGGCGGCTCAGTACGTCGGCCGGGCCACGAACCTGAATTTCAATGCCTTGGGCGACTGGATTGGTTAGCAGGGTTCCCCGCGGCAGATTTTCAACCTTTAGGGGTACTTTGATGTGGGATTCGTTTTCGGTTGTACCAGAAGCCAAAAGGCATTCCGGCGCAGCTCCGAACAGAAATGTGACCAGCATGAATCCAAGCGCATATAATTTCAAATCTGAAACTTGCATAAAATTTGATGAAAATTTTATAAGCATATGTCAAAATAGAATTATGAGTCCTTCTGTTCGCTATAATCACCAGTCCCACCAGCCTGGATAGCGGCGACGATTTTTAAGGTGGCCAGGGTTTGAGCCACATCATGCACCCGCACAATATGGGCGCCATTCATGGCAGCAATCGCGATGGTAGCCTGCGTACCGGTCCCCACTGTAGGCGACAAGGGATCAATGTCGTCCAGATGGTTCGGTTTGAGCAGCCTCCGAATAAAGGCTTTCCGGGATGGTCCCACCAAAATAGGTAAGCCCATTTGATTGAACCGATCCAAATTTTTTAAAATAGCTAAGTTGTGTTCAAGGGTTTTTCCAAAGCCAATGCCTGGATCAACAATTATTTTAGATTCGGGGATACCCGCATCTTGGGCTGCAGCAACAGCTGTTTGTAAAAAGGTATAAATTTCATCCAAGAGGTCGTCATATTCGGGGGTGAGCTGCATATCCCGCGGTGTGCCTTTCATGTGCATCAAGATAATCGGTACACCCTTGTCTGCGGCTACCTTTGCCAAATCGGGATCCATCCGCAGGGCACTGATATCGTTAATAATGGTTGCGCCGGCCTCCAGTGCATGCCGGGCAACTTCGGCTTTGGTTGTATCAATGGAAATGGGTATCTGGACCCGGCCTGCCAGCGCTTCGATCACTGGGATAACCCGGCGTATTTCTTCCGCAGCGTCAATTGTCTTGGAATAGGGACGGGTGGATTCTCCGCCGATGTCGATGATGTCGGCCCCGGCGGCGACCATTTTTTCGGCTTGGTCTAATGCGTCCTCGGGGGCTAAAAATAGTCCGCCATCTGAAAACGAATCCGGCGTAATGTTTAAAATGCCCATGATGAGGGGGCGTTGGCTAAATAATAGGCGCTGTTGCCCCCATACCATTTCAGAAGACGCCATCGCTAACTCCCTTCATAAGCCACCGGCTCAGCCGGTGAGAATTGAAAAGGTTCTACCGATCCGGTGAGGATTACATGTGATAACAGTGTTGACTTAACCTTCGCCGGTGTCTGATGAAGGGAGTTAAACCAAGAATTTTTTCTTTCTTCATATAACATCAGACGAGATTGCTTTTTAAGGGGTTGTCAATACATTCAGCACGCACAAGACAGACAGATCACATTTAGAAATCGTCTAATCATAGGTGTTTATGAAAAAAAATACACATAAAGAAAAAATTCTTGATACCAATCAGCGACCTCCGGCAGAGCCAGCCCTTTCGAGGGGCCTTCCTCATACCTCCGGCTCTGCCGGAGGTCGCTGATTCCCTTTGTAGGTCACCATCACGATTAGTGAGAATTGCTGCTGAAACTAGCCCCTAATGCAGGCTATCCTAATCAGCACTATCGGTGGTAGTCTCTGATTTTCCAGCTTCGGCGCTTGATTCCTGATTGCTAGTAGTCTCTGATTCTCCAGCTTTGGCGTTTGATTCCTGAGCTGTTTCTTCGGCGCTTGCTTGTGAGGGCAGCTCAATACCGGGCCTCAAAGAGGTTATCAGTTCATCCAACTCAGCACCCAAGACTGTTTCTTTTTCAAGTAGTTTCTCGGCAAGTTTATGCAGTATATCAATGTTTTCGTTCAGAACTGTTTTCGCTTTTTGATAGGCTGTATCGATGAGATTGTTGATTTCATCATCTATTTTCTGGGCCGTGGCCTCTGAGTAATCGCGATGTTGGGCGATTTCCCTGCCCAAAAAGATATGTTCTTCTTCCTTGGAGTAGGATAGGGGACCCAATTTTTCACTCATACCCCAAGCACGAATCATTTTCTGGGACAGGTCGGTGGCTTGTTTAATGTCGTTGGAGGCACCGGTGCTAATACGGTTAAAAACGATCTCTTCAGCCACCCGACCGCCAAAAGCTACTGACAGCTCACTTTGTAGCTGATCCTTGTATTTAAAATCACGTTCTTCAGGCAAGAACCAGGTTACGCCAGCCGCACGGCCCCGCGGTATAATCGTGATTTTATTGACCGCATCGGTATAGGGCAGAAACCGTGCAACCAGGGCATGGCCACCTTCATGATAAGCAGTTGTTTTGCGATCTTCCTCTTTAATAACCTTAGATTTTCTTTCGAGCCCCATGTAGACTTTGTCTTTGGAATCTTCGAAATCGGTCATATCAATACGTTCTTTATTGCGCTTTGCTGCCAGCAAGGCAGCTTCATTCACCAGGTTTTCAATGTCGGCTCCAGAAAAACCGGGTGTGCCTTTTGCAAGGATTAAGATATCGACATCCGGCGCAATGGGCGTTTTCTTGGTATGGACTACGAGAATTTTTTCGCGTCCTCTGATGTCCGGCAAGGGTACTACGACCTGACGATCGAACCGGCCGGGACGTAACAAGGCCGGATCCAGAACATCGGGTCGGTTGGTGGCCGAAATCAGGATGACGCCTTCATTGGATTCGAATCCATCCATTTCAACCAAGAGTTGGTTTAGGGTTTGCTCCCGTTCATCATGTCCGCCTCCCAAACCGGCTCCCCGGTGTCGTCCAACCGCATCGATTTCATCAATAAAAATGATGCAGGGCGCATTTTTCTTACCCTGAACAAAAAGGTCGCGAACACGCGAAGCACCCACACCCACAAACATCTCCACGAAATCCGATCCGCTTATGCTGAAAAAGGGGACACCGGCCTCTCCAGCAATTGCACGTGCAAGCAGGGTTTTACCGGTTCCGGGTTGTCCCATCAGAAGGACACCTTTGGGAATCCGCCCCCCCAGCCGCGTAAATTTCTTGGGCTCTCGTAAAAATTCTACGATTTCGCCCAACTCTTCCTTGGCTTCGTCAATGCCGGCAACATCTTCAAAGGTGACCTTTTCCTGCTGGTCCGATAAAAGCCTGGCCCGACTTTTCCCGAAAGATAGGGCTTTGCCTCCACCTGCCTGCATCTGGCGCATGAAGAATATCCAAACAGCAATTAGCAATATCATGGGAAACCAGGAGATGAGGACCGACATGTACCAAGGAGATTCAGTGGGCGGTTTGGCACTGATGGCCACACCCTTGCTACGCAGATAAGGTATCAGATCAGGATCTTGGGGGGCATAAATCTGAAATCGGTTTCTACTGCTGTCGGTAACGACAAGTTCCTGACCTTGAATCACCACTTCAGCAATCTGCTCATTTTCGACCATGGCAAGAAAGTTCGTGTAGCTGATATTGGTTTGGGGCTGCGTTTGGGGATTGAATAGGTTGTACAGCATAATCATCATCAAGGTGATGACTAGCCAAAGGGCGAGATTTTTGTAAAACGGATTCAAAGGGGGTCTCCTATGGGTTGAGTTAAATTCTTCTTACGTTGTAACATTAACCATTTTTCACAATTAGGCAAGGTCTGTCTCATTGAGCCCATCGGAGCGACAATGCCTTTCGCCGGGGGCGAAAGGCATTGTCGCGTTTCATAAAATCGTGGAACACGATTTTATTTCTATTTTAAGAACATTTCTAGTCTGTTGGGTAATTTTAACACAATCATCGATGCGATGACCTAAGATCCAAATTATGCGATTCTGATTGAGCAATACAAGTATCCGGCGACGCTTTTCGCGGGGGATTTTGTTGTTAATTAGGAAATCCTTTACTTTCTGGGTGCCCGCCATCCCCAAAGGCCGGAAACGATCTCCCGGCAAGATTTGCCGGAGGCCGAGTGGTGATGTGAGTTGGTCCATATCAAAGAAAGCAGCATTTTGTCCAGTATAAGTCGGAATGCCAATTGAATCCGGGTGCACGTGTTGACAGACTAGGGTGATATTGAGGTCTTCAATTTGGTTAAGCCGAGTCCCCAAATCCGAGAGTGGAAAGGCAACCTTATATAAAGGTATTTCATCGGTCTCATATTCAGCAGCAAGTTCAGATGAACGGTTAGACGGCTTACAAAGGCACAGTTCGTCGTGAGGATAACGCTGAACTAAAATCCCGTCGGGTAGGCTCAAACGCTGCCCTGTCCTTCCATGGCTACACAAATGCAGCGCAGAATCAATATGCTGAAGGGTAATCCTTCTGAGATTGCCTTTTATTTTGGCAACAGCCAACCGAATAACACGACGTTGTAGCGCCGTATGAAGTTGACACAAACTGGCAATTGATAAATTCAGGGCAGTGTTTTGAAAAACGGCCATATGTTCAAAGGCGTTCTGAGCGGCTTGCTGCATAAAATTATGCTCTGATCTAAAAACATCGGCTGTGCGATTCAAGGTATCCACCAGATTTGGATTGAAGCCTTGTTGCAAGTCGGGCAATAATTCGTGTCGAATGCGATTTCTTAAGAAACGGGTATCCAGGTTGGTTTCGTCCACAACAAATTCGAATTCAAATTTTTGCAGAAAGTCGTTGATTTGCTGCCGTGTTTGGCGGAAAAGCGGCCGAATGATACGCTGGTCGCGAACGGGCGGCATGCCCGCAAGTCCCAAGGGGCCACTACCCCGGAAAAGGTTCATCAGAACCAGTTCGGCATTGTCGTCGGCATGATGTCCGAGGGCGATTTTCGTGTAGCTTCTTTTATGGGCGATGCTGTTAAAAAAATAATATCGAGCCTGGCGTGCTCTGTCTTCAAGAGAACCTTTTAAGGAAGTATGGTCTGTATTAAGATCAATGGCTTTTAGATGACACTCCAGCCCTTGTTTACGGCATAATGCTGCGACGAACTCCGCATCTCTTCCAGCTGTTTTTGGACGCAAGCCATGATTCAAATGGGCCACACCCAATTGAAACTCCAACTGAGTTTGCAGGGCTACGAGGGTATGCAAAAGGGCAACTGAGTCAGGGCCGCCGGATACGGCTACAAGGATTGCGTCGCCAGCCCGTAGCATGCCAAAATGGTGAATGGTTTCTTCGACCGATCGAATGAAGGGGTGGTGTGCCAGTTGCATCATTTACTCTAACGATATTAAATAAATTACAGGATTGGGCTTAATCCGGACGTAAGCATTTAGAAGTCCAGTATTCCATGGTTCAAGGGTTCAAATAACAGCGCATCAGCGACAAGCAGTGAGCTGTTAGCTGCTAACAAATTAATAAGCTGAGGTAAAATATCGAATATTGATCGCAGAATTTTGAATGTCGAAGTATCCTGATAGCCATTAGCATACTTCAGCGTTCGTTATTCCATGTTCGATATTCATTATTCGGCTTTTAAAAGGCATCCCGGCCTTCTAGCAGGTGAAGCGCCCAATAGTCTACAGCCTACAGTCTAATAGCCTAGCAGCCCAACAATCTATCAATCTAAGTGATGATGCCATTTAAAAGTAAAAAAATTTAAAAATTTGAATGCTATGCTTCACTCTTATCTGAAAAAGCCCATGGCCTCAAATAAAATCGTATGGTTTACATTATCGCTTGAAAAATAGAGTGTCCATGGTTATAGTTCTTGGCGGTTGTGCTAGGCGGGGAGTTAGCGGTGCCCTTGACCCGAAATCCGCTTATGCGGGGCTGAATTCCCTCTTGCGGGTAATCTTGGCGCCCCAGATATTTGTCAGATCGGACGCCACGCAACAGACAGTCATGAACCTCGTCAGATCCGGAAGGAAGCAGCGATAAGTGATGGATTCTGTGTCGTGAGTCGACCCCGATTTAAAGACAAACCAAAGGGCTAAGGATATCTCAATAGAGGGTGCACAACCTGTTCACCCTTTTTAACCAGAATTAAGCAATTTACTGTCCTGATCTGCAGCAATCTCTTGGGGAACATAGGCCATCAAGATCTCGGCATATCGTTGCATGAAAAATCGAACAACTCCGTCTCAATTTGATCTCCTTAAAAAAACTTCCACGCAGCATTATCTACTGCTATTTCAGCATACCAATCCTTGGTCTAATTTAAAAAAAATTCAACGATCTTGACATTATATCAGGGCGTCTTATGTTTTGAAAAAAAGTTAGCAGGTACACGGAATATTTACAAATTTAATAATTTTTCAGCTCCCCGGTAATGTAGATGCACACGATTGAAAGGCGCTACGAATCGGGATTGAGCAAGGTGGCGTGATTGAAAGCCGGATCGGGAGACGAAAGCCCGGAGAAAGACGATTGCATGACGGAAAAGAACCCCATCAAGGTTAAGATCCAGACAGACGATTCCGATAAACCAGAAATGGAAAGCCATGATGGCGAAATGGCGGAATCAGCTCCTGAAGAAACAACACCGCAAACACCCGAAGAAAAACTTGAACAAGCGCAGGCCGACGCAGCCACAGCGCATGACCGTTTTTTAAGGGCCTCAGCTGAACTTGAAAATTATAAAAAAAGAACTCAGAAAGAGATGGCGGAATTTAAACGTTTTGCCAATGCATCGCTGGTCAAAGAAGTCTTGGGGGTGGTGGACAATCTGGAACGCGCAGTTGAATCCAGTAATGGAACCAACGAAAAAGAACAGCTGGCTGAAGGATTGGATCTAACCCTTAAGGAGCTGCTCAAGATCTTTAAGACATTTCATGTCTCGCCAGTC
Organism: uncultured Desulfobacterales bacterium; assembly: GCA_964633115.1. GTDB lineage: Bacteria > Desulfobacterota > Desulfobacteria > Desulfobacterales > B30-G6 > B30-G6. Next base: position 14,405 of record CAZWEO010000014.1, on the reverse strand, counting down.
GAATCTTTGGGAGAGAAATTCGACCCCCGCTACCACCAAGCAATGATGCAGGAGGAAACATCCGCGCATCCTGAGAATGTTGTGATCAGGGAACTGCAAAAGGGATATATGATCCATGACAGGTTGTTGCGGCCGGCTATGGTGGTTGTGTCAAAATCGGCACCGGCTCCCCAAAATGATGGGCAGTCAAATGAAAGTGAATAATATCATATTGCACGCGCAGCAAATTCAATATAACCGAAAATTATATTAGGCGAGGAGGAGAGTAAGATGGCAAAAATAATCGGAATCGATCTGGGGACCACCAATTCCTGTGTGGCTGTGATGGAAGGCGGGGAAGCCAAGGTGATTACGAATCCGGAAGGTGGCCGCACAACACCGTCCATTGTGGCTGTGTCCGAGAGCAATGAAAGGTTGGTGGGCCAGGTAGCTAAACGCCAAGCGATTACCAACCCGGAAAATACCGTTTTTGGGGTAAAACGATTGATCGGACGTAAGTTCGGTTCACCTGAAGTCCAGGGCGACATCAAAATTCTGCCTTACAAGATCGAGCAAGCCGATAATGGCGATGTCAGAATTAAGCTTAGGGATAAGGCAGTCAGTCCGGCTGAAGTATCGTCGTATATCTTAAACAATATCAGGAAAACGGCCGAGGAATATCTGGGAGAAAAGATCAATGACGCCGTTATTACGGTGCCGGCTTATTTTAATGACAGCCAACGGCAGGCCACCAAAGACGCCGGTAAGATTGCTGGTTTAAATGTATTGCGAATCATCAACGAACCCACGGCAGCCTCTCTCGCCTATGGTATGGATAAGAAGAGCGAAGAAAAGATCGCTGTTTTTGACCTGGGTGGCGGCACATTTGATGTGAGCATTCTGGAGATCGGCGAAGGTGTCTTTGAAGTGAAATCAACCAATGGCGACACCCACCTGGGTGGCGAGGATTTTGACCTGCGCCTGATTGACTTTCTGGCCGATGAATTCAAGAAAGATCAGGGAATTGATATCCGCAGTGATAAAATGGCACTCCAACGCCTTAAAGAGGCGGCCGAAAAGGCGAAGATGGAATTGTCATCCTCCCTGGAAACCGATGTCAATTTGCCGTTTATTACCGCTGATGCCAGTGGCCCCAAACATCTCAACATTAAAATTACCCGGGCCAAACTTGAGGCTCTGATTGCCGACCTGCTCGACAACTTGGAAAGGCCTTGCCGGACGGCATTGAAAGATGCCGCTCTGACACCCCAGGAAATCAATGAGGTTATTCTGGTGGGTGGCATGACACGTATGCCCGCAGTCCAGGAGCGCGTGAAAAGCATTTTTGCTAAAGACCCCCACAAAGGTGTTAATCCGGATGAAGTCGTTGCCATCGGTGCAGCCATTCAGGGTGGTGTGCTTAAAGGGGATGTCAAAGACGTGCTCTTACTGGATGTCACCCCGCTTTCCTTGGGAATTGAGACTCTGGGCGGTGTCATGACCCGTCTCATCGAAAAGAATACCACCATCCCCACCAAGAAAAGTCAGGTTTTTTCAACTGCGGCCGATAACCAACCCGCAGTCTCGATCCATGTATTACAGGGTGAGCGTGAGATGGCAGCCGGTAACAAAACCCTGGGGCGGTTTGAGCTGGTCGGTATCCCCCCTGCACCTCGTGGCGTACCCCAGGTCGAAGTCACATTCGATATTGATGCCAACGGCATTGTCAATGTTTCCGCCAAAGATCAAGCCACCAGTAAAGAGCAATCTATTCAGATTACGGCTTCCAGTGGTTTATCCAAGGATGAGATTGACCAATTGATCAAGGATGCAGAACTGCATGCCGAAGATGATAAGAAAAAGCGCGAGCTCATCGATGCCCGCAATCATGCCGATGCTTTAATTTATTCCAGTGAAAAATCCATTAAAGAAATGGGCGACAAAATCGATGCGACCACCAAAACAGATGTGGAAGCAGCTATATCAGCATTAAAAACGGCTATGGAGGGCGATGACACAGAGGAAATCAAACGATTGAGTGAAGCTTTGACCCAAGCATCGCATAAATTGGCTGAAGCCATGTATCAGCAGGCCTCCCAGACCCAGGAACAACCTGGATCAGAGGGCGAAGGTTTTGCGGACCAGGGCGCTGGTGCGGCTGATGACGATGTGGTCGATGCCGACTTTGAAGAAGTAAAGGAAGATGATCCCAAATAGCGATATCGTTATAGCGAGCCAATAACAAAACACCCGCATACACTGTATGCGGGTGTTTTTTTGGTTGAAATTTGATGATTACCCACATCGACTCGGCTGAAGACTTTGATTGAGCCTTCGCCTCACCTCTAAATGCAAGCCGCTATTTGAGTAAAAATTATAAACCACTGACAAAGCTGGAGACCGTTGACTGAAATAATCAATGCTGCTAATACAATTTAAATTCCCCAACGCGACTCAATTGAGGCCCTATAGTAGGATGCCGCCGGATTCTTGGTGGACGATTTGTGGCATAGGATGAATTCAAATTTGGGAAAGGAAAGTTAGATGAAAGTACTCGTAAGTGATGCACTGGGCGAAATCGGTGTGCAAATGTTTGCAGAAACCGATGGCATTGAGGTGGATGTAAACACCGGTCTGTCGCCGGACGAACTCAAAGGCATCATCGCAGATTATGATGCCCTCGTGATCCGGAGCGCCACCAAAGTTACAGCTGATTTACTGGAAGCTGCCCCAAAGTTGAAAGTTGTCGGCCGGGCCGGTATTGGATTAGATAATGTGGATATTCCTGCGGCTACAAAAAAAGGCGTTGTGGTGATGAATACACCTGAAGGCAATGTTATTACCACGGCCGAACATGCCATTGCCATGATGCTGGCGCTTTCACGTAATATTCCAACCGGTACAGCGACCATGAAGGGCGGATTATGGGAGAAAAAACGGCTTCAAGGAAGAGAGATTTTTAACAAAACCTTAGGTGTTATCGGCTTTGGAAAAATCGGCTCCGTAGTTGCCGACCGTGGACGTGGATTGAAGATGAAAGTGATCGTACATGATCCCATTGTGACACCGGAACAAATTGAATCCTCTGGTTTTGAAAGTGTTTCCTTAGATGAACTGTACCGTCGCGCTGACTATATTTCAGTGCATGTCCCCAAAATGGAAAGCACATTGAATTTGTTAGATAAGCAAGCATTTGAAATAATGAAGGATGGCGTCATGATTGTCAATTGCGCGCGCGGGGGCATCGTCAACGAACAGGATCTTTATGATGCCATGGCGAGCGCTAAGGTTGCCGGAGCGGCCCTGGATGTATTTGCGACCGAACCGCCGGGTGATCATCCACTTTTTGAACTGGATGGGGTCATCTGCACACCCCATTTAGGTGCTTCGACACGCGAAGCCCAAACCAATGTGGCCGTGGCAGTGGCCCAACAAATTATTGCCTACCTGCAAACCGGTGAGATTATCAACGCGGTTAATGTGCCTTCGGTAACCGGGGAATTATTGAAGAAAATTGGACCCTTGTTGACTCTGGGTGAGCGCATGGGCGCCTTGCAAGCCCAATTGGCAGCGGGACCGGTCAAAGAAGTGGTGATCAGCTATGATGGCGATTTCCGCAATCTCGATCTGGCGCCCGTCTCAACTGCGATTATGAAGGGATTAATGACGCCCATGGTTAACGAGGCTGTGAATTTTGTTAATGCCTTGGAGCTGGCCAAAGAGATGGGTATAAAAGTAACCGAGACCAGTACGCCTGAGTCTGAGGATTATGTCAATCTGCTGCGGGTAACCGTCCATAACATAGATACAACCAATATAATTGGTGGTACCATATTGGGGAAAAAGGATCCGCGGGTGGTCAATATCAATCATTTTCGACTGGAACTGTTACCCCAGGGCCACATGGCACTTATATACAATATTGACCGGCCGGGATCCATCGGTGAAATCGGCACCACTTTGGGACGTCACAATATCAACATAGCCCGGATGCAGGTGGGGCAGGACGAAAGCGGCGCACACAACATTATTTTCATGAAAACAGACACGCCCGTTAATGTTGAAACCCTGGCCGAGTTAAAAGATCTGGATTCAGTTAAAAGCGTACAGTTGCTTGAATTCTAAATAAACAGGAGAAACACCATGGCAGAAGAAAAAAAAGATTTCGTGGTTAAAGATCGAAGAATTTTTTCAGAGGAGAACGCCGAAACAGAGTCCACCCAAGAAAGCGAGACCAAAGAGACAGCAGAAGCGGTGGATTCAACCCAAACTGCGCAAGCTGACGAACCAGATTCAGATCAGGTGTCTGAGGAAGCGACATCTGATGAAAATTTTCAGCTGCCGGAGATCAATTTCCCCACATTTATTTTTTCGCTCAATTCATCTGCTCTTGTTCATTTGGGGGTTATCGAAGATCCAGCAACCCAGCAAAAAGTAAAAAACTTGCCCATGGCCAAACAGACCATTGATATATTGGGGATGCTCGAAGATAAAACCAAAGGCAACCTGCTTGACGATGAAGCCAATATGCTCAAAACCATGCTGTATGAGTTAAGGATGTTGTACGTCAAGGAGAGCCAGTAGAGGTCAGGAGCCAGAGGACAGAATTCAGAATCCAGAAGTCAGGAGACAGAAATCAGAAGCCGACCGTCTGCAGTTTGTCTGCATTGAAGAGCCTAATACCATCTCCTGAATTCTGACTCCTGACCCCTGACTCCTGACTTCTGAATACTAATTTCATGAAAGTTTTATCTCCCGCAAAAATTAATTTGTTCCTTCAAGTCACTGGAAAACGTACGGATGGATATCATGAACTCGTCTCGCTGATGAGTTGTATTGACCTGTATGATGTGCTTTGGTTTGATTTTGAAACCACGGGAATTTCAGTGCGATGCGACCATCCAGAGGTCCCCGACAATGAAGACAACATTGTGTATCAAACGGCGAGTTTGTTTTATGATCGTTTAAAAGCTAAGCCGGCCGCCCTTTTCAATTCCAGAATTCATCCGGGCGTCTCCATATTGATTGAAAAACATATTCCAGTTGCTGCCGGATTAGGCGGTGGCAGCAGTAATGCTGGCCAAACGCTAATACAGCTCAATCAGTTCTATGGCAGTCCCTTTGGCATGGACGCGTTAAACCACATGGCGGTGACGATCGGAGCTGACGTTCCCTTTTTCCTGAAGGGAATTCCGGCCATTGCCTCCGGGATTGGCGAGCACTTATCGCCATATCATGGGTTACCACCCCAAAACATTATTTTAGTCTGTCCGAATATCGCTGTTTCTACTGCTATGGTATATAAAAATCTGAATTTGGGATTGACAAAATGTAAAAAACAACTTAAAAATTTTCTTTTTAATATGCCGTGTTTCGATGTTGCCCAACATGTTTGCAATGATCTCGAAACAGTGACAGTTCCTATATTTCCAATTATTTCGGATATTAAGAGTGAATTAACGCGATTGGGAGCTGTGGCGGCACTGATGTCTGGCAGTGGTCCGGCCATATTTGGGATATATGCGGATGCACGCGAGGCTAGACGTGCGTGTAATCGGTTGTCCCAGCAAGATGATCGACGCGTATATGTGGCCCGGACGCTGAGCGGCAGCTGAGCGTCGGCATAAATGGAGTTTTGGGGCGTCGTCAAGTGGCAAGACACAGGATTTTGGTTCCTGCATTCGGAGGTTCGAATCCTCCCGCCCCAGCCAAAATCAATACTGAAGCACCTTCGCACGGAGTTAAATGGAGAGCCAATATCGAGTTACAACCAGCTTTAAGTCAACGACGAACGATGAAGTTGGCGATATATGGTTTGAGGTAAGCAAAGGAGCAGCATGTCAGATCCAGTGATTTTTTCAGGCAATTCGAATCCGGTGTTGGCCAAAAAGATCTGTGACTATCTTAAGATGCCTTTGGGGGGCGCCAAGGTCAAGACGTTTAGTGATGGCGAAGTTCAGATCGAAATTGACGAGAATGTCCGTGGCAAAACCGTATATGTGGTTCAATCCACCTGCCGGCCTGTCAATGATAATCTGGTGGAGCTATTGTTGATGGTGGACGCCCTGAAAAGATCTTCGGCTTTACGGATAGGCGCCGTGATCCCCTATTTCGGGTATGCCCGACAAGATAAGAAGGTGGCACCTCGCGTTCCCATCAGTGCTAAGTTGATAGCGGACCTCATAACCACTGCCGGGGCCAGTCGCGTGATAACTATGGACCTGCATGCCGGCCAGATTCAGGGCTTTTTTGATGTTCCGGTGGACAACCTTTTTGCTGCGCCGGTCTTGATCGACTACATGCGTGAAAAGTTTGAAGAAGATTTAGTGATTGTCTCCCCAGATGCCGGCGGTGTTGAACGGGCGCGGGCGTTTGCAAAACGCTTGGCGGCTGATCTGGCAATTGTTGATAAAAGGCGATCGGCACCTAACGTGGCCAAGGCCATGGCGGTAATCGGAAATGTGAAAAATAAAGTGGCTGTGATTCTAGATGACATGGTGGACACGGCTGGTACTTTGACGGAAGCGGCCGAAGCCATTATGAAGGAAGACGCTCTGGAGGTACATGCCTGTTGTGCCCATGCGGTGCTATCTGGACCAGCAGTGGAGCGTATCAACGATTCACCACTCAAAAGCTTGGTTTGTACCGATACAGTTCCATTGAGCGGCAATGCGGAAATCTGCGAGAAAATGAAAGTGCTGAGCATCTCCGAGATCGTCGGTGAGGCCATAATTCGCAGCTTTCGAGGCGATTCGGTGACGTCATTGTTTGTATAAATTTGACGGGTTCGTAAAAAGCCCAACTTCTGCGTTGTGCTGCATTTCGTAAACATTCAACGTACAATAAGTACGCCTCATGATTACGAAATTTGACGCCTTGAATTTGAACTTTTTAAGAAACCGTCCATTTTGGACTTTTTACATTTTCGTCAACTTTAAACGCGGAACAAACATGTGCTTTAAAATTTCATACTTAAGCGACGTAGTCGCATCACATAAAATCGCGCAGCGATTTTATTAAGGAGGATACTTTTTTGGAAAAAATTGAATTAAAAGCAACCATACGTAAAACCGTGGGCAACGGTCCCGCAAGGGAACTCCGACGGCAAGGCATGATTCCGGCTGTATTGTATGGACCCAAGTCAGACGCCATCATGCTTTCGGTAGTGATCCGTGACTTCGAGAATATTCTTAAATATGGCAATATCGGTCAACTGCTGCTAAATCTCGTGATTCAGAACGGAAAAAAACAATCCAAAACGGCCATGATCAAGGAGCTTCAGACCCAGCCGGTTTCCGGAGCTTTGTTGCATATCGACTTTTACGAAGTTGCCATGGATCAGAAGATTAGAGTCAGCATCCCGGTGGTAACAATTGGTGCGGCCGTGGGTGTCGATCTGGGCGGGGTTCTGCAGATAGTCCGACATGAGGTGGATGTATTTTGCTATCCGAACGAAATTCCCGAATCCATCGTGGTGGACATTTCCAATATGGACATCGGGGACTCCTTACATATCGGCGATGTATCCCTTGACGAGGCCATCGAATTGGCGGACGAATCCAATTTCACCGTTGTCACGGTGCTGACCCCGAAGGTTGAGGAAGAGGAAGAAGTAGAAGAAGAAGAAGAGTTAGAAGGAGAAGAAGCTGAAGACGAAGCCGCCAGGGAGGAAGAAGAGCCTGGCAGTAGTGATGAATAAATGCCCGCTGGAAAATTGTATTTCATCGCCGGCTTGGGTAATCCCGGCGATAAATATCAGGGTACCCGGCACAATATCGGCTTTGCCGTCATTGATGCACTTTCATCCGCCTATGATATCAGGCTTGATAAAAAGAAGTTTGATGCCGTCTATGGGAAAGGTATGATCAGGGACAAGGAGGTTATCCTGGTTAAACCACGGGCTTATATGAATCGAAGCGGGCTTCCCATTCAAAGGCTCCTGGCTTACTATAAAATCTTGTTTAAAGATATGTTGGTCATACATGATGATATCGACCTAACTTTTGGTAGATTAAAAATAAAGGTGAAAGGAGGGCATGGAGGTCATAACGGAGTGAGATCTATTATGGATGCCTGCGGAAACGACGACTTTACGCGCGTACGCGTGGGCATCGGACGTTCTGAGAAAGGCGACAGCGTTACCAATCATGTATTGGGACGCTTTCAAAAGTCTGATGAAGATTGGTTGGATCAGGTTGTCGCTCGTTCCCGGGACGCAGTTGTAACGATCCTTTGTGAAGGCACAAAGGAAGCTATGAATCGATATAACGAGAGAATAATTCAACCCTCAAGTTAAACATGTAATGGAGGATAGAATGGACGCAGTAATGAATAATTTGCCGTTGCTCTGCGCGCTGGTAGGGGTTCTGGGCGTTGTGTTTGCGATTATCCTGGCGACAATCGTAAAAAGTGCTCCTGCAGGCGATGAGAAGATGCAGGAGATCGCCAGTGCAGTTAAGGAAGGCGCCATTGCTTATCTGAATCGTCAGATGAAAAGCATGGGCATCGCCGGCGCCGTCATATTTATCGTAATCTTTGCCACCATGGGCGCCAAAACCGCCATCGGTTTTCTGGTGGGCGCCGTGGCCTCGTTTCTGGCCGGTTATATTGGCATGCGCGTTTCGGTTATTGCCAATGTCCGTACGGCCGAGGCCGCCAAAAAAGGCATGGCCGCCGGTCTGGCCATGGCATTCAGAGGCGGTGCAGTAACCGGTATGATCGTTGCAGGCCTGGCCCTGACCGTGACCGCCGGCTACTATGCTTTTACGCATGATGTCATTGCCTTGGTAGCCCTGGGATTTGGTGGTAGCTTGATATCCATATTCGCACGTCTGGGTGGCGGTATCTTCACCAAGGGCGCCGACGTGGGTGCCGACCTGGTTGGTAAAGTCGAAGCGGGGATCCCCGAAGACGATCCGCGCAATCCGGCCACCATTGCCGATAACGTCGGTGACAACGTGGGTGACTGTGCCGGTATGGCGGCAGACCTGTTTGAGACCTATGCCGTGACGGCCGTGGCCGCCATGCTCATCGGGCATCTGCTTTTTCCGGATGTTCAAATCGCCACCGAATTCCCACTGCTTTTGGGAGCCATCTCCATCATCGCATCCATCATCGCGATATTTTTTGTCAAGCTTGGCAAAAGCGAATATATCATGGGCGCCCTCTACAAGGGGATGTTCGGATCGGCTATCCTGGCCGCTATCGCTTTTTACTATGCCTGCAATCAGCTGTTCGTGGGCGTGGGTGATTTGTCGCCCCAGTCCATCTACTACTGTACCTTAATCGGCCTGATTCTGACCGTCGTGATCGTCATCATCACCGAGTACTACACCGGTGTATACGGTCCCGTAAAAGCGATTGCCGAAGCATCCACAACCGGCCACGGTACCAACATCATTTCCGGTCTAGCCGTGAGCATGCAGGCAACCGCCGCTCCCGTACTGGCTATGTGTCTGGCCATCTGGCTGGCTTATAGCTTTGCCGGACTATACGGCATCGCCATGGCAGCCATGTCCATGCTGTCCATGACCGGTATGGTAATCGCCATTGATGCCTACGGCCCCATCACCGACAATGCTGGCGGTATCGCTGAAATGGCTGATATGGATGAGAGCGTGCGTGCCGTAACCGATCCGCTGGATGCGGTCGGCAACACCACCAAAGCCGTAACCAAGGGGTATGCCATTGGTTCAGCCGGCTTGGCCGCCCTGGTTCTTTTTGCAGCCTACGTGCAGGAATTCGCCCTGCATGGCGACAAAGGGGATTTGATTAGGTTTGACCTGAGCGATGTAAACGTTATCGTGGGTCTGTTTATCGGCGGCTTGCTGCCTTACCTATTTGCATCCATCGCTATGAAGGCAGTTGGTAATGCCGGTAGTGCCGTGGTTGATGAAGTGCGTCGTCAGTTCAGGGACATCCCTGGTATCATGGAAGGTAAGGCTAAACCCGATTACGGCGCATGTGTTGACATCGTAACCAAGTTTGCCTTGAAGGAAATGATCGTTCCGGCCCTCTTGCCGGTGATAGCCCCGTTGTTGGTGGGCTTCCTGCTGGGTAAAGTGGCCCTGGGCGGTCTCCTGATTGGTAGTATCGTTACCGGTGTATTTGTGGCTCTCTCCATGACCACGGGTGGCGCTGCTTGGGATAATGCCAAAAAGCATATTGAGGATGGTCATCTCGGCGGCAAGGGCAGCGATGCCCATAAAGCTGCGGTTACCGGTGACACCGTCGGCGATCCTTACAAGGATACCGCTGGTCCGGCAATTAACCCCATGATTAAGATTCTCAACGTGGTGGCGCTGCTGATGGTACCGTTCTTGATGTAATAGTAAGCACAGCTATTGTTTAAACCTTGAAAGGATTGGCGCTGCAAGGCGCCAATCCTTTTTTTCGTTGATTGTTCGATTCAAGAGTGTTATAATTCCGCATTACGTTAAAAAAGGATATTCATGTATTTCAAATGTTTCTGGTGCCAATATGTCCGATAAACCGACTAACGAAACCGATATCAAAACTGATGTGCCCGCACTGACCTTCGCAGTAGGCGATCTGGCTGTCTACCCGGCACACGGTGTCGGTAAGATCGAGTCCATAGAAAGCCGTGTGATCAATGGGGAGACGCATGATTTCTATATTATGAAAATCATCGAGAATGGCATGGTTATCATGATTCCCACATGGAACGTTGCTTCTGTGGGATTGCGGGAAGTGATCAGCGAAAAGGAAATTCCCAAGATCATCGAGGTCATGAAATCCAAGCAAGAATCCTCCATCGACAACCAGACCTGGAATCGCCGATATCGGGAATACATGGACAAGATCAAAACAGGCTCTTTATATGAAGTGGCTGAGGTTTTTCGAGATTTATCCCTGCTAAGACTGACCAAGGATCTATCTTTTGGTGAAAGAAAACTTTATGATACCGCCCAGGGCCTGCTTGTCAAGGAATTGTCCACGGCCAGAAAGGCCGAAGAAGCGGCCATTGTTTCCGAGATCGAATCATTATTTGTACCACCTGAAGAATAATTCCCATCCGCATGCAATCACCTGAAGGTGAATTCATCACTACAGTCGAACCCGCTGATGCCGGAGAGCGGTTTGACAAGGTGGTTTGCACATACCTTTCTGATTGTTCCCGATCATTCATCACCCAGCTGATTCAGGACGGCCATATTACCATTGCAGGGCATCTCCGCAAACCGAGTTATCGGGTTAAGAACGGTGAGACTATTCAGGGCCGGGTGCCATCCCGTGAACCGGCCTTGCTTGAGCCGGAGCCCATACCACTGGACATCCTCTTCGAAGATGCCGATATCATCGTCATCAACAAGCCAGCCGATCTGGTGGTTCATCCCGGACCAGGGAATGAGTCCGGTACCCTGGTGAATGGGCTCCTACATCACTGCCCGGAACTGGGCGGCAATCGGGCAGCCCAACGCCCTGGCATTGTTCATCGGCTTGATAAGGACACCACCGGGGCCATTGTCGTGGCTAAAAATCGTCAAGCGCTGGATTATCTCAGCCAGCAATTCAAACAGCGAAGGGTGCGAAAATCCTATCTGGCACTGGTATATGGGGATGTAAAATCAAATTCAGGGACCATATCATTACCAATCGGCCGGCACCCGGTTAACCGTAAAAAGATGTCGACTATCAGTAACAACGGCCGGGAGGCCCTTACCCGCTGGCGGGTCAAACAACGGTATGGATTAGCCACTCTGTTAGAACTGGATTTGAAAACCGGCCGAACCCATCAAATTCGAGTACATTGCGCTGCCATCCACCATCCCGTCATTGGGGATCAGGTATATGCCTCAGCGAAATATAAGCGACAAAAAGACGGGGATACAAATTTAGCTGCCATTTTGGTAAGGGTCCCAAGGCAAATGCTACATGCCCGATATTTGGAATTGACGCATCCCGTGACCCAGCACCGTATGGAGTTTGAGGCTCCTTTGGCGGATGATATGCGATCGCTATTAATGGATTTGGCTAATTAAGTGGCAGCTGGTAAAGTTTAGAATTCGTCATTTTCTGTTCGATATTCATAATTACTATTTAGGAAAAAGAATATGCCTGAACCAGCTATTGTGCTGGCGCCCGTATTGGCCTTAGGAAGCTCCAATGGTCCCAAGATCATCGTGATCCTGGTATTTATCATTATGATAGGTCATTTAGGTGTTTAGACTGTAGGCTGTAGGCTGCTAATGGTTCTTCGCTCACAGCCCAACCCGTAACCCGTAACACGACACGCGTAACCTAAAGCCCAATCATAATGGAAATGTCATTGGATCATCTGATCACTCCAGAATCTCAAAATGAACTTGTAAGTCACTTACGCAATCTCATCCGCATCGACACCACCAATCCACCTGGAAATGAAATCGAAGCGGCGCGATACACGGCCGATGTCTTGGCGCAGGAAAATATCGAAGCTACTATCCTGGAACCCTCACCAGGTAGGGGCCATCTGGATGTGGTAGCAGCAGATTCGAAGCAGTGGCAGTATCACCCTTTCAAGGCTGAAATACATGACGACTATGTCTGGGGACGGGGTAGTGTTGACTGTAAAAACACGGTGGCCTTATGGATGATGATTTTGCTATTGCTTAAACGCGCTCGGGTGGTACCCAAACGGGACCTTATCTTTTTAGCCACCGCTGATGAAGAAGCCGGCCATCGTCACGGTATGGAATGGCTCGTAAACAATGCCTACGACCTTATTGACGCGGCGGCCGCATTAAATGAGGGTGGCGGTTTTGGATTCGAATTCAGCGATCAAATGTTTTTTACATAATCACCGCCCGGATGCTCGAGTGATCCCGCTGCTGTCAACCGGTTCGACCGACGCCAGCTTTCTGCGTCCCCGCGGCATGGCGGTCTATGGATTTAGTCCCATGCTGCAGATGAATGAGATGAACCTGGCGCATGCCAATGATGAACGTATTTCGCTGGAAAGCCTGGCTTTCAGTCTGGAAGTGGGATTGGAAGTGGTGTCGGACTATATCTTATAAAAATAATTTAAAAACCGTACAATCGCTGCAAAATTTAATTGGGAGGGCGTTATGGAATTGACACTATATCAGGTGGATGCCTTTGCATCCAAGGTTTTTGAGGGGAACCCGGCGGCTGTGTGCCCATTGGACAGCTGGCTACCGGATCCGGTCATGCAGGCAATTGCACTGGAAAACAATCTGTCTGAGACCGCCTTTTTTGTACCATCAGATAGTGGTTTCCACATTCGCTGGTTTACACCGAAGAGTGAGGTGGATTTGTGCGGCCATGCTACCTTGGCTAGCGCCTATATCTTGTTCCATTTCCTGGGTTACAATAAAGATATTATCGAATTTGATTCAAAATCTGGGCCATTGCTTGTTTCCAGGCAAGATGACTACTTTGTCATGGATTTTCCCAAACAGGCGCCAGCTGCCTGCGATACACCACCAGAAATTATTGAAGCCTTCGGAAAAGAACCCCAGGATTGCCTACGTTCCGAGGATCTCATTGTTGTATTTGAAAATGAAGCAGATGTAAAAAATGCAAGCCCGGATATGTCCCAATTGGAACGACTGGATTTGCGCGGTGTAGCCATTACAGCCCGATCGGCGCGCTATGATTTTGTCGCTCGCTTCTTTGCACCCAAGTATGGCATACCCGAAGATCCGGTAACCGGTTCGGCCTATACCCAGTTGGCACCTTATTGGGCCGACCAGCTCAAAAAAAGTAAGTTAAGTGCCAAGCAGGTATCGCCACGTGGGGGTGAAGTGACCTGTGAGGTCAGCGGTGATCGGGTAAAGATTGCAGGCAAAGGGGTGCTTTATATGCAGGGCACAATTTCTATCTGATATTTGGTATTTGATGCTTGGAATTTCACGTTTGTGAAATAGAAAAAGAATAATTTCGGGAGAAGTTGATGGCCGTGATGAATCAAATTGCTGACAATGAAATTCGAGAGCTGTTGGCCAAGGGGTGGCTGACCCATGATGCCATGTGGTTTGTCAACGTCTATCAGGATTTAGGAATCGAAAAGACCAATCAGTTGAATCTGTCTGCCATTCGAAGTTTGGCACCCATTGAAATTGCTCGGCTTCAAAAAGCATTAGGCTTAAAAGATAAACCGATACAGACCTCAGAAAAACTCAATGCATTTATGCAAGCGGCTTTTGAGATTACGCTGCCACGGTCCGTATCCAGCAGATTTAAATTTGGTATGACATCACCGGGCTTATTTCACTGGGAATGGGAGCAGGGCGGCTGTTTTGCCTACAAGGGCATGCAAAAACTGGGCATCCTAGATACCTATCGTTGCGGTGTCCTGTACCGAATCGAATGCTGGCTGGATACACTCGGCATCCCCTATAGCATAGATCCAGAAATTGGTACCTGCATCATGTCCGCGAACGGCGTTTGTACAGGTACGATTT